>JAYUUC010000771.1:0-2638 GCA_043755105.1 Myxococcales bacterium | reverse complement strand
GCGGCCTGGGTGGAATCCCTTCCTCCGGACCTGATCGGCGAGTGGCTGGGAATGCTGCAGGGAACGAGCGACGGCCCGGGGACTTTCGAGCCGCTGTTTCAGGCGATGCGCGAGGCCGCGACGCTGCTGTCGAACCGGGTCTCGACCCTGGGGCTGAACGACGAGGTGCGGGCGCGAAGTGCTCAGCTCCCCCTAATCGAGTCGCCCTTCGTTCAATTGCCGCGGGCGTTCGAGCAGCTGCTGCAGCTTCACGGCCAGACGCAACCCGAGAAGCCCGCCGAAGTGATTTGCCGAGAGGCGATCGGGAATTGCCGGCGGACGGTGAAGGGGGTGCTGGCAAAACTGGAGGAGTCGGGGGTCAGCGTCGATCTGGTCTATCGGCTGGAGCAGATCACCAAGGGGCTCGACCGGCTCTACGCGCTGCTGGGGCTACTCTCACCGGGGACGACGCCGCTCGCCGGGGTGGGGATGAAGATCTTCATCGGGCTGATTCGAGCGAGTGCCCGGGACCGAAGCCTGGGGGAACTGTGGCAGCGCAATGTGCGGCAGCTGGCGCGAAAGGTGGTGGAGCGCGCAGGCAACACCGGCGAGCACTACATCACCAGCTCCCGGAAGGAATACTACGGGATGATCGCCTCTGCAGGAGGCGGAGGGCTGCTCACCGCGGGGACGGTGGTGCTCAAGTTCATCATCGTCTGGGCCGCGCTCCCCTTCTTCTTCGAGGGGCTGTTCTCCTCGTTCAACTACGCCGGCAGCTTCCTGCTGATGCAGTTTCTCGGATTCACCCTCGCCACCAAGCAGCCGTCGATGACCGCGGCGGCGCTGGCCGGCGCGATCAAGGAAACCGCCACCGCCGAGCAGCCAGACCTCGACGGGTTGGTGGACCAGATCGCCCGAATCGTTCGTTCCCAGTTTGCTGCTGTGCTGGGAAATCTCGGGTTGGTGATTCCCGCGGTGGTGCTGATCGAGTTCCTGCTCCGGCTGGTGCGGGGTCGGGGAATGATCGACGAGAACACGGCGCACCACGTGATGGAATCGCTGCATCCGTTCCACACCTTGATGGTGTTCCACGCGATCCTCACCGGGGTGTTCCTCTGGCTGGCGAGCCTCGGGGCGGGAGCGCTGGAGAACTGGGCCGTGTTCCGGAAGCTGCCCGAGGCGATCGCGCGGAACCGGGGATTGCGCCGGTGGTTGGGGCCCGGACGGGCGAGAATGATCTCGCGATTCTTTTCCCACCACATCTCGGGGCTGGGGGGAAACATCACCCTCGGGTTCCTGCTCGGGATGACCCCGGTGTTCGGCAAGTTCTTCGGCCTGCCCCTCGACGTGCGGCATGTGACGCTGTCGACCGGAGCGCTGACCTTCGCCGCGCTGACGGTGGGAGCCGAGCACCTGAGGTTGAACGGGTTCGCGCCCGCGGTGGCGGGAATTGCCATCACCGCACTGATGAACTTCGGGGTCAGCTTTGCGCTGGCGATGGCGGTGGCCCTGCGCGCGAGGGAGGTCGGCTCGAGCAGCCGGTTGAAGCTGGCGGGGGCCGTGCTGCAGCGCTTCTTGCGCCATCCGCGCGACTTCTTGCTGCCGCCCAAGGGCCAGGCGGTGGCGGTTCCGGTCGAAGAGGTCAGTGGGAAGTAGCGCTTGGCGGTAGCGGGTTGGGTTCAGGGGATGCGCTGGTAGACCGCACCGAAGAATCCGTCGGTCCCCTGGCGATGGGGCAAGCAACGAAGAAAATTCTCGTCGAGCACTTCGGGGGGAAAGGGGTCGGGCCGGACCGGTCGGAATTCGGGGTGCCGGCGTTCGAAGGTCCGCACCACGTCCTCGTTCTCTTCCCGACGCAACGTGCAGGTGGCGTAGACCAGTCGACCTCCGGGGCGGAGGTGGGCAGCCGCAGTGTCGAGGAGTTGGAGCTGCAAGGGCGGCCACTGGTCGAAGGTGGAAGGGTCGAGGTGGAAGCGAACATCGGGGCCGCGGCGGAGCGCGCCGAGGGCGGAGCAGGGAGCATCGACGAGGACCCGGTCCACCTGAAGCTCGGGAGGGAGGGTGCCGCGATGGATGCGAAGGATAAGGACCCCTGCCTTCTGGGCACGCACCTGCAGCCGGTCGAGCTTGGAGGCATCGGGATCAAAAACGTGGAGGGCTCCGCGGTTCTGGAGCTGACCCGCGAGCTGAAGGGACTTGCCTCCGGCCCCGGCACAGAGGTCGAGGACGGAGTCGCCGGGCTGGGCGTCGACGAGGGCTCCGAGCAGCTGGCTGCCTTCGTCCTGGACCTCGAAGTGGCCGAGTCGGTGGGCCTGGAGGCCGAGGATGTTCGGACGGGCCCCTTGGACGACGAGACAGTCCGGCGCGTAGTGACCGGGACGGGTGGAGACTTGTTCGAGCGTGAGGGAAGCGGCGAGCGCTTCGCGGGTGGTGAGCAGAGGATTGGCGCGAAGGCACACCGGCCCGGGCAGGTTGAAGGCGGCGGCGAGCGGGAAGGCCTCGGAGCCGAGCTCGCGGGTGAGCAGTTCCGCCAGCCAGGGAGGCAACGAGAAACGTTGCCCGAGGTCTTCTGGAGGAGCGCGCGGAGGAGGGACCGGGACATCCACAGGGAGGCGCGAGAGGTGATGGGCGTCGAGGCGAGCAGAGAGGTCGCGGAGCA
>JAYUUC010000770.1:0-2638 GCA_043755105.1 Myxococcales bacterium | reverse complement strand
GTGGGCAATTTCCCGCCGCCGTGGCGATAGTGGAACGGGAAGTACCGCGACGCCCTGCGCCGCTACTGGAAGGGCGACGAGAACCAGGTCGCCGAGGTGGGCTATCGAATCACCGGCTCGGCCGACCTGTTCCAGGGAGGAGGTCGTCGGCCCCAGGCGAGCATCAACTTCATCACCGCCCACGACGGTTTCACGCTCCACGACCTGGTCACCTACGGTCAAAAGCACAACGACGCCAACGGTGAGCACAACCGCGACGGCATCGACGACAACCAGTCCTGGAACTGCGGAGTGGAAGGCGAGACCGACGACAAGGCGATCAACCAGCTTCGCGATCGGCAGAAGCGCAACCTCTTCGCGACGATGCTGCTCTCGCAGGGGGTGCCGATGATCTCCGCCGGCGACGAGATGAACCGCACCCAGGGCGGCAACAACAACGCCTACTGCCAGGACAACGAGATCTCCTGGGTCAACTGGGAACTCGACGAGCGGGGCCCATCGATGCTCGCGTTCGCCCAGGCGATGATCAAGCTCCGCCGCAACCAGCCGGTGCTGCAGCGAAGGCAGTTCTTTCGCGGCGACCACCTCTGGGACTCGCGCTTCAAGGACCTCGCCTGGTTCCGGCCCGATGGCACCGAGATGACCGAGGAAGACTGGGGAAAGCCCTTTGTCCGCTCGATCTCGTTCCTGCTCGGCGGCGATGCGCTGCCCACCCCTGACGCCCAGGGCCAGCGGGTGATCGGCGATGCGCTGCTGGTGCTGATGAACGCCCACCACGAGCCGATCACCTTCGTCCTCCCCATGCCTGAATGGGGTGGCCAGTGGGAACTCGAGGCCTACACCGACCTTCCCGGTGCACCCGACAAGCAGCGGCGCCTGCCCCGCACCCGCTTCGAGCTCGCCGGAAGGTCGCTGGCGGTGCAGAGAGAGCGGACCACCGAGGCCGAGGAGAAGCTCCACCAGTGATGCCTCGCCGGTGGCGTCGGGTAAAGGGCAAAGGTAGCCCATCCGCGCACAAGGTGTTCCGATGAAGGAAGGGGGAGCATCCTGCGCGAGCGCACTCGCCGCCTAGAGTGCGGGGATGACGTGTTCTTCCTCCCCGCTGCGCGGGTTGGGCCTGATGCTTCTGCTGACCCAGGCCGCGGCCTGTTCCTGCAGCGACTCGGGCATCGGTGCGAAGCGCTTCGCCTGTGAGCGCGATGAACAGTGCGCTGCGGGCTTTCGCTGTCAGCAGGGCGAGTGCTCCGAGGGTCAGCTTCCGGGCGACGGAGGGTCTCTCTTCGATGGAGGCAAAGACCTGCCCGATGCCGGTCCGCTGGACGCAGGTGCCCTCGATGCAGGCTCACTCGACGACGGGGGCGGCGTTCCCGACGGAGGGACTTCCAGCGGAGTGGACGCAGGGCCTGCGACACAGATGGTGATCGTCTCTCCGGGGCAGACGGTGGCCGTCCACAGCTGCTCGGGGCCGCTGGCGCTTCGCACCCGGGATGCCACCGGCGTCGATTCGTCCTCTTCTCAGAGCCGGACACTGATGCTGGGCAGCCCCGCAGGGAGTGGGGTGACCTTCTTTGCCGATGCGGCATGCCTCAATGCCACGTCCTCGGTGGGGGTCGCTGCCAATCAGAACGCGGCCACGGCCTACCTTCGGGGAACCCAGGTGGGTCAGGTCTCGGTCACCGTCAACGCGACCGGCCTCACCGGTGCCTCCCAGGTAGAGACTTTCGTGGCGGGTCCGCCGAGCGCCCTGGTGATGACCACCGCGCCGGTGACAATCCAGGCGGGGGTTTGCTCGCCGGTGAACAGCTTTCAGCTCGAGGACAGCTTCGGAAACGTGAGTCCCGCGAAGTCGCCGTTGACGGCGACACTGACCCCCAGCCGCACTGCAGACCCGACCTTCTATTCCAATGCCGCCTGCACCGTCCCCGTGAGCTCGGTGCCCCTCAGCAGCGGCCAGACGGGAGGAAGCTTCTACTTCAAGGCCGTCGCCGGTGGAGCAGCCACGGTGACGGTGTCGGGCTCCGGGCTCGCGTCTGCATTCCGAACCCACACGGTGCTGCCTGTGGTCCGGACCGGCACCTGTTCACTCGACGTTGGCCTCACGAGCGTGAGCTGTCCGATTGCTCCCGCACAGCTCGACCCCGCGCACACGATGCTGTTCTTCCAGTCGGCCTCGAGCGACGCCAACCCGGTCAACTCCGAAGTCGATTGCGTGTTGGCCAGCGTCTCGACGGTCACCTGCGTCCGCACCGGCACCGCGGGCATCGTCTCGCTGCGGTGGCACACCGTCGAACTCGCCTCTGGACTCAAGGTGCAGCACCTGCAGCCGCCCTACGGCGCGACGACGCCCTATTTGGTTTCGGTGGCGACCGTCGCCAACGTGTCTCGGACCTTTCTGCTCCACAGCTTCTCGCAAGGCGGAGCGTCCTTCGGCAACGACGACGCCGCCGCGTTCAGGCTGCTCGACGCCAGCACCGTCGAGATCCAGCCCGGGGCTCATTCCACCAATCCGGTGGTCACCTCGCTGCAGGTGGTCGAGCTGAGCAGCGCCACCGTCACCCGGGGCATCGCTTCCCTCGTCGACGTCGCCGCGTCCGCAGTGGTGAGTGGGTTGCCGACCTGCGACCCCACCCGAAGTGTG
>JAYUUC010000769.1:0-7820 GCA_043755105.1 Myxococcales bacterium | reverse complement strand
CGGGGCACGCGAAGGGCCACATCTGCCTGGTCGATGAAGCGACGAGGGCGGCGGTGGTGGGGGACATGGTGGCAGGGTTGGGGACGATCGTGATCGACCCTCCCGAGGGCGACATGACCGATTACCTGCAGCAACTGGTGCGGCTGCGGGACTTGCCGGTGTCGACGCTGTACCCCTCCCATGGCCCCGCGATTCCCGATGGACCGGCGAAGCTGGACGAGTACCTCAAGCACCGCGAGCAGCGGGAACGGAAGGTCTTCGAGGCGATCAGCCCCCAGGGGTCCCTGATGAAGGACATCGTCGCGCGGGGATATGCCGACGTTCCGGTGGAGATTCATCCTCTCGCCGAGCGGAGCACCCAGGCGATTCTGATCAAGCTGGTGCGGGAACAGAAGGTGGTCCGGAAGGACGACCGCTACTTCCCGGGGTGAGGATCAGGGACGGCAGCTTCACATCTTGGAGGACTCGCGGGTTGTTCGAGTTCCTGACGCAAGAAGGTCAAAGCGATGGCTCGTACAAGCAACCGCGGATCGGTTCCTGCTGTACCAAATGGACGAACTGCCCGTGCTGCGACGGCTCATTGCTCACTTCAAGCTGCCTCCGGTCCTTGCGCACGCTTGCGCCTACGCAACCCCACAGTCGGACGCCAGATGGGAAATGGTCAATACTCTTGGGCCAGAACCCAAGGTGTCCAAGGCGCTGAATCGGGCAGCGGGATTTTGTTCGCAGTATCTCGTCCCTACCATTCGGAATTCCTCCGAGCTCTTTCCTGAGAGTGACGAGTCCACTGACTTTATCTTTGGATTCCACAGTGGCCATTCGCCCGACACGCTGCGGAAGGTATTGGAGGCCGCCCAATATCAAGTCGTCTTCCTCTCATCGAGGAAACCGAAATCCGCGCGCGCTCCTCGGGGAGCCTCCAACGTTCCCATTGAGCTTCGCCTCGATGAGGCAGTCGAGATGTGGAACGACGAGGAGCGGGCGGCGTTCGGGCGAGAGGTCAAAGCCAGCCGAATTCCCAAGCTGCTGAGCACCGATTCTCCCGAGCCGATCGACGTGGATCGCGTGGCGATCCTTCAGGACATCGCCCGGAGCGTCGGTGCGGACCCGAACCGGATTGAAACCGCCCTGTTCGAGGGGGCGCTGGGATTCTGTGCGTCCGCCGATGAACGGGGGTGGCCCAGTGCCGAGGTGGTGGCGTTGATCGCCCTCGATTCCTTCTCGGAAGGTCGTGTCTCACCCGGACTGGACCTGGCATTTGATCGTCTCGGCGCGGTTCAACGACTGCTCAGCTATTTTGAAACCAGGGGTGTTCGGGAAGGTTCGGTGGAAGAGATCGTCACCGCCGTCCTCCTCAAAGCCCGAAGAGCCTATGCGGCGGCGATGGAGCGAAGTCACAGGAAGCTCCCCTCGCTCCGTGCGCCCAAAAAGCGAGCGAGCTCGCTGCTGAGGGACGCTTACGGTTTCGAATTCCCCGACGAGGTTGATGGGGTGTGGGAACTCGCCAAGTCGATCTCTCCCAAGAATCCGGAGAACGCGTTCGCACTCCCCCTAGAGCTCTTCTTGGTCGGACCTTTTCAGGTTCTGGCTGGCCTCGCCGAAGGGCGAAAGCTCACCCACAGCATGCTGCTTCACTGGCGTTATTCGAGCGATCTTCCCGAGTTCTTCACGGTGGTGAGTGGGCCCGACGACGGATTTCACATGGGATACGTCTTCGATGAACAACTGGGGCGCGCGGGTTGCGTTGCCGCGTACTATGCGCACGACTCCTTCGAGCACACGATCGAAGGGGTAACCCTGCTCGAAGCGATCCGAATGCGTCTCGAGCTTGCCGAGTCCTTGATCGTCGAGTCCCTGGGTGACGAAGACTTTCGAGGCGTCAAGTCAGAGCTCCGCGAACTCAAGGGGCTCGCGAGCCTGAGGGCTTCACTCGAATCTTTCTCGCCGTCTGGTCGAAGCGAGCGAGGGGAATGCTACCTGCAACGCTATGACCCAGCTCCTCAGCGGCGTCGTCTGACCCTCGCCACACCGGAGGGGCTGGGCGCCTGGGTCGATGAGAAAAAAGTGAGTAACCGGAACCTGATCGACAATCCAAACGGCAAGGGCCTCCTCACGCAGATAATCGAAGAGCATACCGGGGATTTACCGCGGCTCGCGAAGCAGGCTCGCCGTTCAGCCAAAGAAGGATTCTTCGGCGACGCGCTTTTGGTAGGTCGCACAGCGTGGCAGGCCGAGGAAAACGAAATGGCCCAGGAGCTGCTCGAACTCGCGTACACCGGACTGGGTCGAGAAGGCCTTTTGAAAGTTCTCCGGACCCATGCCGCCCAGCGGGACCGTCCCAGCCTCAGTCTTCTGGAAGACTGAGGTCCCCTCGTCCCTCGGTCGCATCTGGCTTGCCCTGGGGTGAGAGGCTCCCTAGCTTTGCGCTGAGTTTTTCTTCACTTCCAGCGCGAGGTTTTCCGATGCAATCAAAATGGGTGTGGGTGACAGCAGTTGCATCGATGTGGGCTGGGGCCGCAGCAGCGAAGCCGGCGGTGGAGGCCGCCGACGCCAGCAAGGGTCCGACTTCGGAGATGAAGAAGGTCCTCGAGGCGATGCAGACCTTCCATCCGAAGCCGCTCCACACCGTGACTCCAGAGCAGGCGCGGCAAGGCCCCACTCCGAAGGACGCGGTCCTCAAGGTGTTGAAGGACTCGGGGAAAGAGGCCACTCCAGAGAAAGTGGCCAAGGTCACGGACCGGGAAATTCCAGGGCCGGCCGGCAAGGTTTCGGTGCGCGTCTACGCCCCTGAAGGCGCAGGCCCCTTCCCCCTGGTGGTCTATTACCATGGGGGAGGGTTCGTCATTGCCACCCTCGATGTCTACGATTCCACTCCGCGCGCGCTCGCCAATCAAGCCAAAGCGGTGGTGGTGAGTGTCGAGTACCGAAAGGCGCCCGAGCATCCTTTCCCCGCGGCCCTCGATGATGCCACTGCGGCTTTCCAGTACGTACAAGCCCATCAGCAGGAATTCGGCGGCGACGGTCAACATCTGGCGGTGGCCGGAGAAAGCGCGGGAGCGAATCTGGCGACCGCGGTGGCGATGGCGCAAAAGCAGTCGAAGCAACCGATGCCAGACTTCCAGGTATTGGCTTACCCCTTCGTCAGCAACGACCTGTCCACGCCTTCTCATCAGCGCAACGGGAAGGGCAACTATCTGATTGGGAATGAGGACATCGCCTGGTTCTGGAAGAACGACCTCGGAGCGAACTGGAAAGAGAACCGCGACCCGAAAGCGCTGCCGATTTATGCAACGAAAGCACAGTTGCAGGGGTTGCCTCCGGCACTTGTCGTCACGGCAGGGCTCGACCCGCTCCAGGATGAAGGCCAGGCGTTTGCGCAGAAGCTCAAGGAAGCTGGAGTTCAAGTCGACGCTCGCAATTACGACGGGGTCACCCACGAGTTCTTCTCGATGGGCGCCGTGCTTCCCGAAGCCATGCAGGCGAACGCCGCCGCCGGGGAAGCGCTGAAGAAGGCCTGGTCGACCAAGAAGGGCGTCGGAGGCTCAGGCCCGTCGAAGTAGGAAAATGGGCACGTACCCATCCTGGGTTGTACCGATGTCCAAGCGAGCTCGGCACCCAGCGCCGCCGGATCTTCACCCCACCCGCGGCTGGGTGCAGGTCCGGGGAGCGCGAGAGAACAACCTCAAGGACGTGGACGTGGATATCCCCAGGGATTCTCTGGTGGTGTTCACCGGCGTCTCTGGCTCCGGGAAGTCCTCGCTCGCTTTTGGCACCTTGTATGCCGAGGCCCAGCGCCGCTACTTCGAGTCGGTCGCTCCCTATGCCCGCCGGCTGATGGAACAAATAGGCGCGCCGGAGGTGACCTCGATTGAAGGGTTGCCTCCCGCGGTGGCGCTCCAGCAGCAGCGAGGCGCCTCGAGTACGCGCTCGTCGGTGGGAACGCTCACCACCCTCTCGAATTCGCTGCGGCTGCTCTACTCGCGGGCGGGGAGCTACCCAGCGGGCCAGGCCCACCTCGAGGCCGAGGCCTTCTCCCCGAACACCCCGGCCGGTGCCTGTCCTCAGTGTCACGGCATGGGGCGCATCTACGACGTCAGCGAGCGTTCACTGGTCCCCAACGACGCACTCACCATCCGGGAGCGTGCCGTCTCCGCGTGGCCCCCGGCGTGGCACGGCCAGAATTTGCGAGACATTCTCGTCTCCCTCGGGTTCGACGTCGACAAGCCCTGGCGAGCGCTCTCGAAGAAGGACCGCGATTGGATCCTCTTCACGGAAGAGCAACCCCGGGTTCCGGTCTACGCCGGGTTCACGCCCGCCGAGACCCAAGCGGCGCTGAAGAGAAAGGAGGAGCCCAGCTACCTGGGAACCTTCACCAGCGCGCGGAAGTACGTGCTCGACACCTTCGCCAGCACCGACAGCGCTTCGATCAAGAAGAGGGTCTCTCGACATCTGCTCAGCACCCCGTGCCCCCTGTGTGAGGGAAAGAGGCTGCGGCGCGAAGCCCTCTCGGTCACCTTCGCTGGCCTCGACATCGCGGAGAGCTCGCAACTTCCACTCACCCAGCTGGCTCAGCGACTGCTCCCCATCGCGCAGGGGCTCGCCCCCGAACAGCGGCGCCTGGCGGCTCGCCATCCCGAGCAGGCTCTGGTGGCGAAGCGGATCGCCGAAGACGTGCTGGCCCGCATCGACCTCGTGGTGGCACTCGGGTTGGGCTATCTCTCGCTCGATCGGAGCACCCCGACACTTTCTCCGGGGGAGCTTCAACGCCTGCGGCTGGCGACGCAGATCCGCTCCAACCTCTTCGGCGTGGTCTATGTCCTCGACGAGCCCTCGGCGGGACTACACCCCGCGGACACTGAGGCGCTGCTCGAAGCGATGAAGCAAATCAAGGCCGCGGGGAACTCCCTCTTCGTCGTCGAGCACGAAGTGGACGTGATTCGCGCCGCGGACTGGGTGGTCGATCTCGGGCCCGGAGCGGGAGAGCAGGGCGGTGAGGTTCTCTACAGCGGTCCCCTGCACGGTCTAAGCGATGTCGACGCGTCGCAGACCCGGCGCTATCTGGCCAAGGTTCCCGTCCTCAGCCGCTCACCCCGGGTGCCCACCGGATGGCTGCGACTCGAGCGCGTTGAGCGCAACAACCTTCGAGGAATCGACGTCGCCTTCCCGCTCGGAGTGTTCACCTCGGTCACCGGCTTGTCCGGCTCGGGCAAATCGAGCCTGGTGAGTCAGGTGCTGGTGGAGCAGGTGTCCCAGCGCTTGGGACAGCCGCTTCCTTCAGCTGAGGAGGAGGGCGACGAGTTCCAGCGTCCGGCACCCGCGGTGGGGAGTGGGCGAATTGTCTCGGGTCTCGAACAGGTGCACCGCCTGGTAGTGGTGGACCAGAAGCCAATCGGTCGAACCCCGCGGTCGAACCTTGCCACCTACACCGGGCTCTTCGATCCGGTCCGCAAGCTGTTCGCCGCGACCCCGCTCTCTCGCCGGCGCGGTTTCTCGGCGGGAAGATTTTCGTTCAACGTCGCTGCGGGCCGCTGCCCGACCTGTGAAGGGGAGGGCTTCGTCAGCGTCGAGCTGATCTATTTGCCCAGCGTCTTCGCGCCCTGTCCGGAATGCAAAGGCTCTCGCTACAACCCCGAGACCCTGCAGGTGCAGCTCCGGGGGAAGACCATCGCCGAGGTCCTGGGGATGACGGTCGACTCCGCCTTCCACTTCTTCCAACAGGACCCGCCGGTTCAGCGCTCGCTGGAAGTGCTCCGCGAGGTGGGCCTCGGATACCTTCGATTGGGCCAGCCGGCGACCGAACTTTCAGGAGGAGAAGCCCAGCGAATCAAGCTCGCCACCGAGCTACAGCGGCCGCAGAGGGGGAGCACGCTCTACCTTCTCGATGAGCCGACCACGGGACTTCACCCCGCGGACGTCGAGAAGCTGCTCAAGCAGCTCAACCGCCTGGTCGAGTCCGGCAACACCGTGCTGGTGATCGAGCATGACCTGCGGGTGATTGGCCAGAGCGACTGGGTGATCGACCTCGGTCCCGGCGCCGGATCAGAAGGGGGGAGGGTGGTGGCGGAGGGAACTCCCGTTGAAGTGGCCCGGTCACGCCAGAGCCGGACCGCTCCGTATCTGGCGGGTTACCTCGAAGGCAAGGAAGCAGTCAGCAATGCCCGGCGGCTTGCGACACCCTTGCAGAAGGCAAAGGCAAGCGAAGGCGTCGGGAAGTGAATTGATGAATTGGCCAAGCCGCATCTCGAGCTAGTTCTCGAAAATGCTTCCTCCGACGCAACCGATCGGATCAATCCGTACTGCCGTTGACCCACCAGCGGAGGAACTGCTTTCGCTCTGGACTGTAGAGCGCGTGTACCGAACAGTCTCCGCCAACCTTGGCAGCAGCGTCTGTGCTGGGGTCAGAGCGTGCCATCGCTTCGTGGGCACGGCAGAAAAATTCGACCGCGACCACGCGCATCGTCGGATGGGTGCCATTGACGAGCATCCGGTCGTGGTCGTACTGGACAGTTCCTCGGTAACGCCGAGTGAAGCCGGCAAGGCGGGGGGGCAGGTCCACCTCGTTCTGGTCGGTTTTCAGGGTGCGATCGGCGATTGCCCGAGCCAGTGAATCAGGCACTGCTGACTCGAGCGCAGCAATGACCTGGTTGCTCGGGCTCCATTCACCTTCCGACCAGACATAGCCTTGGTAGCCTGACCCTGAAATTTCCATTGGCCGCGCCTCGGTCGGAGCCGGAGTTGCGTCGGCACTGGGAAGTTCGACCGGCGCCGATGCAGGAGGGACATGCCGCACCCCCACGCAAGCACAAGCCATCATCACCAAGGTCAGCCAATGCCGGGTCATGCTGGAAGGATGGCAGATAAACGGTGATTGGGTCGAGCCTCGAGGCACGCCGGGCCGGGAAGTAGCCGAAGACGACACCCACGGTCGCCGAGGAGAAATCCACGACCTGATCGCCTCATTCTACAGCGTTTCGATGGACCCTCCCGACTAGAGGAGAAAACCCGCCGGCCTGCTCACCCACCGCTCTGACGACTCGCGGGGCACGTACCGTCGGGCCACGGCGTCCTCTTCGAGTTCCAGCGGGGCAGCTGTGACGACCAGGGTTCCGTCGGGCTTGGGGGGCTGGACCCCGACCGCAGCGCCCACCTTGTCGACCTCTGCGCGCAACGAGATGCCTTGGCTGGGGTCGACAACGATTCGGGCGCTGTTGCCGGCCTGCTCCTTGACCAGAATCAACGTCTGACCGGGGCTGTCGACGCGTGACCAGCCTCCAGGAATCTGGTCGGCCAGTTTGGAGAACTCGTTGAAGTAGCACAGGGGGAAGTCGTCGGGAACAACCAGCTTGGTGCTGCTCATCACCAGGGAAGCTGCCGCATCCGGAGGGAGTTGAAGGGCGAGCTTGAGGGCTTCACTCGCTGCGGGGCCAGTCTGGCGTGAAGGAAGAGGAGCGCCCGCAGGGACCGGTCCCTTTCCATCGATGAAGGCTCCCCACGCCGCCGCGACCCCTGGCTGCCGAAAGTCCACGCCGGTCGACGCCGTCTGAACGTTTCCGGTTCCCGTGCTGGCACTGGCCCCGATGACGATCGCTCCGCTGGTGTAGTTTGCCGCCACGAAGTCGGGGGCCGAACCCACGCGATTGAACGCTTCAGCCTCGCCGAGCTGCTCCGTCAATTGCCTGAATTGCCGGTAAACGTAGGTCCCCCGCTCCCGCATCTGATGGTCGCGGGTGTAGTAGTTGGCAGGGTAGATGGTCATGTCAGGCAAGGGCGGGCTCCGGGGGAGAGTTCAAAGCTTTGATGAATTGTCTGCCTTGACCCTG
>JAYUUC010000768.1:0-7826 GCA_043755105.1 Myxococcales bacterium | reverse complement strand
GCCGAACGTGCGTCGAAAATCACCTCCGGTTCCTCGGCACACCAGGCCCAGCGCCGCCTCCGGGTTGATCGGCCGACCCTGGTCGAAGAAGCCGTTGACGACCTCGTTGACCGTTCCGTCTCCGCCCACTGCAACGATGCGGTCGTACCCTTCCTGCAGTGCCCGTCGGGTGAGCAGGCTCGCCTCCATCGGCGCCTGGGTGAAGGCGTGGCCGAATTCACCGAGCCCGCGGGAGAGGCGAGCCGACAGCTCTGCCCAGCGCTTGCCGGTCTGGCCGTTGGCACTGCAGGGATTGACGACGAAGAAAGGTTTCATCTCAGGACCGGGACGGAATTTGAAACCGTAGCGGATAGGCCCTGCTCGGTCCACGGAACAGGTGGCCCGCGCGTCAGGCTGAAGGGGAAGCCGGTCCGGTGGTAGCTTTGTGAAGCCTGCCGGGACGAGGGCCGCCATGTTGGGAAACCGCAGCTGGGAAGACTGGATTTCGGAGTACGGGCTCAGCCATCAGCATTCGGCCAACCGTGTCTGCCACACCATCGGCATTCCGATGATCGCCAGTTCGCTAATACTGGCCCCGGTAGCGCTGTTCGTCGACGGTTTCTGGAAGGTCCCGCTCTCACTCTTCGGAGCGGGCTGGGTCTTTCAGTTCGTCGGCCATGGCTTCGAACGCAAACCTCCGGAGTTTTTCAAGGACTGGAGGTTTCTGTTCGTGGGCTTGCGCTGGTGGTTCGCGAAGCTGCGCGGACGAGCCTGAGTCACTGGGGGGACTGGACGGGAGCGGCTGACCAATCGCCGAACGTTCCCCAGCACCAGAGGGAATCTTGGCGATCCAGTCCGCAAAGGCCAAATTCGTCCCCTCCGATGTCGCGCAAGGGGGGGACTGCGCCGGGCGTGGGCGAGACTGTCATGCCCCCGCGATTCGTCGCTTCTCCAACGCAGGCGACCGTCCCTGCCGGCGACAAGTAGCAGGCGAATGTGTCAGAGACGGCGAGGTCCACGGCCACCACGGGAGGCGCCGTGAGGTGGGTACAGCGGAAGGTGCCGTCGGCAAAGAGTCCGCACAGGCCAGCCCAAGGTTCTACTCCTCCCCGCAACCAGACGCTTCGCCCCTTGAAGTTCCGGGATCCGGGCGGCGGGAGAACTGCTCGCGCTTTTCGCCGGAGACAAGATGCCCCAGCACCAAACCGAGCCCTCGCCATCGAGAATGCAGGAACCGAAAACCCCCTCGACGACCTGAGCCGCGGCCTTGGGCAGAGCTACCCGCCGAGGAGCGACCACCTCCCCAGAACTGACCACCATGTCGACTTGACCACTTCCATTCCGTCCCCAGCACCAGACCTCGCCCGCCGCATTGCGGGCGCAGAAATGGGAATCGCCAGCGACGACTTCGACGATGCCGGACAGCCCTGCAACCCTCTCCGTGCGGTCGCTGTCGACGTGCGACACGGTCCCATCCGCGTGAGCGATGACCGCCTCGCCCGTTCCGCTCCGACCCCGCCCGGCGGCAACGCCCACGGCGTCGTGAACATCCGCAATCGTTGACAGGGTGTGGATCCCACTCACGCCAAAGCAGCTGACGGTCCCATCGCACTTGAGAGAGCAACGCGCGCCGTGGATCGAGAATGAGACGGTGGCGACTCCTCCGTCACAGGCCGGTGCAGGCGGGTGACCGACCCCTGCATCGGGTCGCTCCCCGCTGCCTGCATCCAACTCAAGTCCGCCGGCGTCGAACTCGTGGCTGCCAGCATCCGGCTCAACGCCCGCGTCCGCAACGGGAAGGCTCCCCGCACGCTCACCCGTACAGGATGCAGCAATCGTGAACATTCCCCCCAGCGCCGCGAGAAAAACCAGACGCTCCCCGGTCCAAGTCCTGTGTGTTCCCCTACCGGCCCCGAAGGTCCCTATCATTCGCCGGTCGCCCGGGGCAGAGGGTCTCGATTCGACCAAGCTGCGCGTCCAGACCTGAGTGCCCGGGCAAGGACTCAGGCGGGACGCAACTTTGGGCCCCACAGGCCGATAACCGGGGGAAGACTCACACTCTTGCCTCGGGTTCCTTCATGCCGATCAGTCCCCTGCTCCCGCGCTCGCCCGATTCTTCTGCTGCACCGGCCGGTCCGCACAGGGTCTCGGTCTCCGCCAGCGCACGCGTCAGCCTTGAGACCCTGAAGGACAACGGGATAGCGCTCAAGGCGTTGTTCGGTGTGGTGCAGACCACACAGGGCCCGGTGCTCCGGAAAAATAGCCACGTGGTTCTCGAACGCTTCGAAGGCAAGCTTGCGGTGCTCGAACTGCAACACAGCCGGAACCCGGGCGTGCTCGACCGGAGGCTGCTGCCGAAGTCTGCCCGTGCCAACCAATGGCTCAATGTTTCACTCGAGGCCGACGGCAAGGCGGTCCGCTTCGAGGTAAATCTCGACGCCACCCGGAAGGCCGAGGAGAAGGCCCAAGCGCTTCTCGATCAGCTCAACTCTCGCGATACCCCCGGGACGATCGACTTTCCCTGACGGCTTCCGACCGGAGTCCTGATGGGTCGGGTGCGGCGCCGGGCAGAGGTTGAGTCAGCTCTGGGCAGGCTCCCTCGACTCCGCCTTCGGCTACGCTCGGGATGAGCGGGCATGACTTCCTCACCAGCGGATTTCGCTCGGGCAATGCGACCAGCGCACTTGGCTCTGGCAAAGCGACAAGCGGAATGGCCGAGCGAAGCGGCCAGCGGATGCAGCTTGCTCGAAGCTACCAGCGGATTTAGCTCAGCTGAACCCTTCGCAGACCCCACCCTTTTCCAGCTGCGAAATTTGGCGCTCAACCGGCTTGTCTCAGGCCTTCGAAGGCACCCCCGTCGCCGTCCCCTTCACGTGCAGCTCTCTCAGCTGTCGCTCGTCGACTTCACCGGGGGCTCCGGTCATCTGGTCGGTGCCCTTCTGCGTCTTCGGGAAGGGAATCACGTCGCGAAGCGACTCCGCTCCGGTGAGCAGCATCGCCAGCCGGTCCATTCCCAGCGCGATGCCGCCGTGCGGGGGCGCCCCGAACTTGAGCGCGTCGAGGAGGAAGCCGAATTTGATCCGCGCCTCTTCCTCGCCGATGCCCAGCGCCCGGAACACCGCCGACTGAACCACCGGGTCGTGGAGCCGGATCGACCCTCCGCCGATCTCGAAGCCGTTGAGCACCACGTCGTAGCGGTGGCACTTCACCTTCCCCGGGTCAGACTCGAGCAGCCCGAGGTGCTCGTCGTGCGGCCGGGTGAAAGCGTGGTGCGCAGCGCTCCACTTCCCGGTCTCTTCGTCGAGTTCGAACAGCGGCGGGTTCACCACCCAGAGGAAGTTCCACACCCCGCCCGAGCCATACTCGGGAATCAATTTCAGTTTCTTCGCCAGGTGCACACGCAGATTGGCCATCACCATCTGCACCTGCGACTCGCGGCCGAACTGGAAGATCAGCAGGTCGCCCGGCTTCGCACCACAGGCGGCGTTGATCGCCAGCCGCAGCGCCGGGCTGATCGTCTTCGACAGCGGCGACTGGGTCCACTCCCCACTCTCGCCCACCTTGGCCCGGGCAAGGCCCTTCGACCCCATTCCCTTGACGTACTCCTCGAGCTTGTCCGACTCCGCCCGGGAGAGCGCCTTGTCCGCCGGCACCACCATCGCCTTGACGATGCCCTTGTTCTCCACTGCCTCGGTCATCATCGGCACGCCGCCCGCCGCGCCATGCTCCTGGAGAAGCCCGGTGAGCACGGTGTGCTCGAGCCCGAAGCGCAGGTCCGGCTTGTCGTTGCCGTACTTGTCCATCGATTCGTAGAAGTCCATCCGCCGGAATGGAATCGGAATCTCGATGCCGAGAACCTCTTTCCAGAGCTTGTGAATCAGGCCTTCAATCACCCCGAAGATGTCGTCCTGGGAGACGAAGCTCATCTCGACGTCGATCTGGGTGAACTCCGGCTGGCGGTCGACCCGCAAGTCCTCGTCGCGGAAGCACTTCACGATCTGGAAGTAGCGCTCGAACCCCGCGACCATGAACAGCTGTTTGTAGAGCTGCGGACTCTCGGCGAGGGCGTAGAACTTGCCCGGGTTGAGCCGGCTGGGGACGAGGAAGTTTCTCGCTCCCCCCGGGGTGTACTTGCCCATGAACGGCGTCTCGAGCTCGAGAAACCCCCTCTCCACCAGGTAGGAGCGGGTGTGCGCGTTCATCTTCGATCGGGTGATCATCGATTTCTGCAGCGGCGCCCGGCGAAGGTCGAGGTAACGGTAGGCCAGGCGCTTCTCCTCCGAGGTGTCGATCTCGTCCGCCACCAGAAAAGGGGGGTTCTCTGACCGGTTGAACACCGTCAGCTCGGTGGCCTTCACCTCGATCTCGCCGGTCTTCATGTTCGGGTTGGCGTTCCTGCCCCGCGACGCCACCGCCCCCCGAATGCCGATACAAAACTCGTGGCGGAGGCTGCTCGCCAGCGCGTGCGCCTCGGACGCGAGGTCCGGTTCGAACACCACCTGGGTGAGCCCGTCGCGATCGCGGAGATCGATGAAGACCGCGCCCCCGTGATCTCGGTAGTGGTGCACCCAGCCGAACAGGACCACGTCCTTGCCGACGTCCGCAGCGGTGAGCTGACCGCAAGAGTGGGTCCGCTTCACTTCGGAGATGAACTTGGCTGCCATAGGCCTCACCGGGAGCGCGTCACTAGGCGCGCGTCAAACGTGGTCCGACTTGTACGAGGGGTAGCGCAGACGGTCAACGCTGCAAACTGCGGAGAGCCCCGGTTCCGGTGTAAAAAGCCAAGCTGATGCGCTCACTCCTTTCCTCGTCCTCGCTTCTCGCTGGCCTGCTCGCGGTGTCCATGGGCTGCGGGCCCAATCCCCCGGCTCCGGTCGCGGTGATGGGCCTGGTGCTCGACCCCAGCGGCGCGTACCGACCCAAAGAGGTGCAGCTGAAGACCGTCACCGACATCGTCGGCCTGCAAGGCAGCGCGGCCAGCCTCGTCGGAGACGCCCGCATCGTGCTCGACCCGAAGGACCCGCTGCTCCAGGGAAATCTCGACCAGATCTCGGACGTTCAGCTCGCCGCCGCGCTGGTGAAATCTGCCGGCACCCACCCCGTTGCCCACTACGTCGACAAGGACGGGGTGCTCTGGCCCGCCGACTTCCACACCTGGAACATGGTCACCACCTATTACAACTTCGAGAAGGCGGTGGAGTACTTCCAGGGCGCCTTCGACGGACGTCCCACCGACGAGCTGCTCGGGTCGAAGGTCTACTACTTCCCGGCGATGATTCTCGACGGCTCGACCCGAGAGATGAAGGACAACGCCCTCTTCTTCTCGCCGCTGCAGGGCTTCGCGGTGCTCCCCTTCGACCAACTTCAAGGGGTGCCGCTGTCGATCAACCCGTGGGTGATTGGACACGAGTTCTCGCACCGGGTCTTCAACCGCAAGGTGTACGACGGCCGCGCGATTCCTCCGGTCTTCACCCAGTGGACCACCCTGCTCGGACAATCGCCGGGGCTCAACCTGCTCAAGTCAATCGACGAAGGGTTCGCCGACTTTCACGCCTACGGCGTCTCCTGCCTCTCTGAGTTCGGCTGCAACCTGCGAGCATTGGCCCCATCGGTGCCGAACGAGGTCGAGGCCAGGGACTTCTCCAAGCCCGACAAGTGCCTCAGCGCCGACCTGCGCAACAGCCTCACCACGTCGAAGCTCGACACCTTCGTCGGCACCGGGCTGCAGTACAAGGTGGGGACGGTGTTCGCCGCCGCGCTCTACCAGGCGGGAAGCAAGGCGGAAAAAATCCCCGAGCTGCAGAAAGCCTTGATTCGCACTTACAACGACCCTGCCAGCGCCACCCCCGGCCTCGAACAGCTGATCTCCCTCACCCTCGACAACCCGCAGGCCTTCTCGGTCGCCCGGGTGGCCAACGCCGTCCTCCAGCACATCGCGGACCCCGACCTGCGACGGCTCACTTGCAACGAGTTCCTCGACCGGCTCGCCCTCTCCTGTCCGTCTTTCCCCTGCACCCAGCTGCCCGACTGCCCGGCCTCTTCCGCCTCCAACCACCAGTGCCCGGTGCTGCCGTGAGCGCCCCTTGCAAGCTTCCGCAACACCGCCGCGATGGCCGCCCGCCCCGGGCCGGCTCTGCCGCAGTCGCACTCGCCTTGCTGCTCCTCGCTCCCGCCGCGCGAGCGCAGGAGGACGGAGAAGCGCCGATCCCCTACAGCGATGAAGACAAGGGCGCATCCCGGCCCTCGAGCGCTCGTCCCAAGGCGCAACGCGACCACGCCGACGACCTTCGCGACGCTGCCGAGGCCGAGGAGGAGCAAGATGCCCCCCGCCTCGCCGGCCTCGACGACCCCAATGTGGGCCTTTCGCTCGAAGCGGTCGCCGGCTTGATGCTGGTGGGCGACAGCCGCGGCGCCGGACCCGCCGGCCGCCCCGCGTGGGGCCTGCGCGCAACCTGGGAGTTCGGCCGGCTCAGCGCCAACGAGACACTGCACGAAGCGCTCTTCGCCGACATCACCTGGACCTACACCGGACAGCGCGAAGGGACCACCACCCTGTTCGCCGACGACAACGCCCACCGCTTTAGCATCGCACCCGCGTTCGCCTTTCCACTCCGCCACGGCTCGACGCTTTCCTTCTTCCTCCAGGCCGGCGCTGGACTCGCCTACCAATCGTCGGTCCTCCACATCAATCAAGCCGAGACCCGCGTCACCGGCGTCAAACCGCTGTTCGAGTACGGCGTCGGCTTCCGGGTGCGCCCCACCCTGGTCCCCGAAGGCTCACTCCGCCTTGCCTTTCGCTTCGGGCTCACCCGCTACCGCCGCGGCTACATCGACGACACCTTCCTCGGAGGAAGCCTCGGCGTCCTCTTCTAGGGCGAGCTTTTCCTCATCCGCTGGTGCGCATCGACTTCAGCTTCATCGACACTCGACGCCGGCCTTTCCATTCGTCGACCGAGACCTGGTAGGCGAGGTCGAGCGGCCCTTCGGTCAGCCCGACCTTGTCCGCCATGCCAAAGCCGATCGCATCGAGCTCGGGGGCAGATTCGATCGTCAACTTGAGATGACCCGCGGCACCGTTCTTCCCCGCGAGCACCCGCGGCCGGGCCACCAGCCGGCGCGACGCAAACACGGGCTCGGGGTTGCCGTTGCCAAACGGGCCCAGGGCAGAAATCGCGGCCACTGAGCGCTCGTCGAGTTCCGCCGGCATCACCACCGCGTCGATTCGACAGCGGGGAATGAGGTCGTCTTCGCTCAGCCTCTCGGCAGCCACCTTTTCGAACGCTTCAATAAAAGCCGGCAACCGCGCAGGGTCGATTGACAGCCCGGCGGCATGCTTGTGGCCCCCGAAGCGAGAGAGGTGGCCGGAACAGGCCTGGAGCGCGTCGAAGAGGTGGAACGCAGAGATGCTGCGGGCCGAGCCCCTCCCCACGCCTTGATGGATGCCGATCATCACCGTCGGCCGGTGGAACTTCTCCACTACCCGGGAGGCGACGATGCCGATCACCCCGGGGTGCCACCCTTCGGAGTGCAGCACCAACCCCCGAGCGTCGGGCCGTGCAGCGGCCTGGGCGAGGGCCCCCGCCAGAATCTGCTGTTCGATTCCCTGCCGCTCGGCATTGGCGGCATCGAGCGCAGCGGCCAGCGGGCGTGCCGACTCCAGGCTCTCGGAGCGCAACAGCCGCAACCCCACCGAAGCATCGTCCAGCCTCCCTGCGGCGTTGATGCGGGGCCCGAGGCGGAAGCCGACCTGACCGGCGCTGACTTCGGCATCGCCGGCCATGCCTGCCACTTCCTTGAGTGCCTGGATTCCCGGTCGCAAGCCCCGGCCCAGCTGGGTCAACCCGTGG
>JAYUUC010000767.1:0-2647 GCA_043755105.1 Myxococcales bacterium | reverse complement strand
AGTCCCGCGGGACGAGGCTGGGAAGAGGCCATGTCGGCGTTCGCCGAAGGTCAGCGCACCCTCGAGGCCTTGAAGTTCGACGAGTCGGTGGCGGCCTTTCGCAAGGGGCTCGAGCTGGCGCAGGGCGATGTCGGCAATGCGGACCTCAAGCAGGTCGAGGCCGCCTACATCTCGCTCGCTGCGGCGGCATTCCGGATGGGAGACGAGAAGGCGGCCCAGGGTGCACTGCTCGTGGTGGCGCGGTTGGCGCCTCACTACGAGTTGCCCGAAGGCCGCTTCCCGCCGGTGTTCGCGCGGGAGCTGGAGAAAGCCAAGATGCGGGTGGAGAAGGCCGCGCGGGCGAGCGTGTCGGTGGACGGTCCGCCCGGCGCCACGGCCTTCGTCGACGGTCGAGATCTGGGAATGGTTCCGGTGCTGGAAGAGAACCTCCCCGCTGGCATCCACTACATCAAGGTCGAAGGAACCCGCGGCGAGCGCTTCGGCCAAGGGGTAGAGCTGAAAACCGGAGTGACGAAGGTCAAAGCTTCTTTCGGACCGGGTTCGCCGGCAGCAGGGGCCGCCGCGGTGAGCACTGAGCCCGCGGTCGCCGCCGTGCTCGATGCCGAGTTCGCTCAACGGCTCGACCACTACCTTCGCTCGGTGGGAGCGGAGCTGGCGGTGGTCGGGTTTCTCCAGCGGGGCCCGGAACGGCCCCTGGCGGTGGGCACCGCGCTCTACTCGGTGAAACGGCAGGGCTTCGCCCCCTTGCCGGCGTTCTTCACCGACCCCGAAGGCGTGACTGCCAACGTCGACGCCTTTCGACTCGCCGACGAGGTGGTGGCGAAGACGAAGGCGTTCGGAAGCACCGAGGCGTTTCCCCTGAAGCTGGTGGGGCCGCCGCCCGCCGTCGCGGCCGCCGAGACCAAGGGCAGCGAGGACGCGGAGCTGATCACCCCGAAGCGGCCCCGGGTGGTGCTTCGACCTTCCACCGATGTCGCGCCGGCGTTGAAGCCCCAGCCTGCCGATTCTCCGCCTGAAGGAGAGGTGCGCAAATCCTCGGGAACCTCGGGCTGGGTGTGGGTAGGCATTGGTTTGGGGGTGGCAGCTGCGGCAGCGGGCACCTACTACGGCGTCACCCAGTTGACCCGGCCGGTGACCGGAACGGTGACTGCCCGGTGGTAACCTCGATGCGCAACAGTCTGGCGGTGGTGGGAGCGGCGTTCGCCCTGGCCGGCTGCGAGCCGAAGGTGGTCGAGCTGGGCCTGAAGATTGTGACCAGCTCCTGTCAGGCGCCCACGCCGCTGGAAAACGCCACCCACTTGCGGTTGCGGATCACCGGCGCGGGCATCGACCCACCGATGGATTCGGTGTCCTCGATTTCGAGCTCGGCACGCGAGCTGAAGATTCCCCAGATTCCTGCGGGCGCGGGCCGCGAAATCGAGGTCCGGGCCTATGCGGGAGACCCGGCTGCAGGAGGACGAGTGGTGTCGATCGGCCGCAGCTTGCCCTTCGAAGTCCCCGCGGTGGTGGGGCCCTCGGCGCCCCCGGAGATCGCGGTGTTTCTGCGTCGGGTGGGGATGTTCACCGCTCCCAGCACCCAGAATGCACCCGACACCTGCGCCTTGATGCAGACCGCGCGCGCGGGCCACACCGCCACCCTGCTCGACAACGGCAAGGTGTTCATCGCCGGGGGTTATCAGCTCAACGGAGGCGGCCGCACCGCGCTGTTCAAGGCCGAGTTCTTCAATCCAGAGACCGGAGGCTTCGAGGACGCTCCCAACCTCGGGCTGCTCAACAGCGACAACTACTTCACTCCGCTGGCGCGGGCCTTTCACACCGCCACGCTTCTGCCCAGCCACCAGGTGCTGCTCTGGGATGGTGAGGAATACGCTCAGGGCGACATCAACGGCTCGAAGCCGTCGCTGCGGGCGAGCGTGCTGCTCTTCGACGTGGACAAGAATCGCTACGGCGGAGTCCCTTACAAGAACCTGCCCAACATCGTGCGTTCCCACCATGCCGCCGCACTGGATGCCAACGGCAAGGTGCTGATCGTCGGCGGAGAGACCCGGGTGGTGAACGCCACGGGAACCTCGAGCATGGTGGTCGCGGACAAGGTCGAATGGTACGACCCCGACACCACCCTCGGTCGCCTGGTCGATGGGGTGAGCCTGCCCCGCCGGGAGATGAACGTCGTCGCGGTGCAGGGCGGAAAGTTCATCGCCGTGGCGGGGGGCAGTGACGGGACGGCGCTGAAGGACGAAGTGGCCTTCTTCTCGTACCAGAACGGAGCGTTTGCCAAGGTTCAGGCGAGCACCACTCCCCGGCTGCACCAGGCCCGCCGGGCTGCGGGCGCTGCGAACTTGAACGGGTTGAATGACCTGGTGCTGGTGGGCGGCTTTGCCGACCCCGAAGTGTTGAAGCCGATCGCCAGCTCGGAGATTGTCGCCACCGGAGATTCATTCAACGTCGCTGCGGGCCCCAACTTGAGCCTGGCGCGTGGAGACATCTGCACCGCATTGCTTCGCGACGGCCGCGTGCTGGCGGTGGGCGGCAGGACTGCGGACGGTCAGGGTGGCGCGCCGCACAGCGATGGAAGTGTGGAGTTGATTGTTCCGCAGAGTGACGGGCTCAATGCGGTGCTCGGCCAGGACGCACTCAAGGTCTCTCG
>JAYUUC010000766.1:0-7835 GCA_043755105.1 Myxococcales bacterium | reverse complement strand
AGGGCGAGGGTGCGGTGGCTCGCGCGGGCGCGGCAGACGGAGCCGCGGGTTTGTGGGCCGGGGGCGGGGGAGAAATGCCTCCGGGGCCAAGGTAGGTGCGAGCCATCACTGGATTGTCGGCGAAGCACGGGACCCAGTTGCTTCTGATCGGTCCTTCGCTCTCAAGAGGTAGGTGAACGTCGGTGCGATTGCTTCCCCAGTTGCTTCGCGTCGGCCTCGGATTGATCCGCATAAGCCAGGGCAAATGCCGCCAACTTTACCCCGGCGACACGATCGTCGGGTCGGTCGGACAGCCAGGCCCGAATCAGAGGCGAAGTGACAGAAGGATTCTGAAGATGGCTTCGGGCCAGTACCCTGCCTGCCTGCTGTACCAGGGCAGTCAGCTCTTTTGGCTTCAGCCCCGCAGGATCGAGGATGAGCTGTTCCGCCTCTTCGGGCTCGACCAACCATTGCCGTTCATTGACAGTCGCCGCTCCGAGGAGGGGTCGGTGAAAACCTTGCAGCAGCGTTGCGTTCTCTACTGCCCGCGCGGGGTTTGATCGCGTCAAGTCTCCGCTGGTGTCTTCGGGGGCAGGCGGAAGAATCTGCTTCAGCTTGAGCAGAACCGGGTTGCCCTTGTGGCCGGCCGGGGAAACCAGTGCCAGCAGCTTCTCCATCCCGGAATTGCTTCCTCCTATCGTTCCCGACTCGAGGCCCACCGCGAGAAATTGCAATGGCCTACGTACCGGCGCTTCCAGGGGAAGGGACGTCGCGTACGCGGACAGTCCCTGTTCCACCGCCGCGACCAACGCCTTGCTGGCGTGGCGGGGGCCGGTGAACTTCTTGCCGGCCGCTTGGCGGGAATCGAGTTTTTTCTGGCTCGCCTGGCAGGCCTTCTTTGCCAGCGATGAAAGGGGTCCCTCCAGCTCGGATTGCTTCAAGTACCCGGTCGGCCGTGCGCCCGTGGCGAGAAATTGCCGCAACGTTTGAAAGTATTCGTCGCCGAGTGTGACCACCAGCTTCTGTTGATCCTCGAGCGTCGGTGGCGTCTTCGCTTGCCTCGCAATCAACACGGCATGGGTCGCAAGCCGATCGAGATCCCACTCCAGACGCCCCCTCCCGGACTTGTCGCAGTCGACCCAGCCCCAGACCACCTCACCGGAAGGACCGGGAAAGGTTCCTAGATTTCCGAGGTGGGCGTCCCCAACCAGAATACCCGCTGGCGAGGGGGTGGCCCGAAGCTCAGAGGCCGCGGCGAAGGAGCCAGCGACATCGGAGTAAAACAAGGCGGGCATGGCACAAATGAACTTCGAGCCGTCGGTGGCCATGTGGGCAACCTTCTTTGCCGCGCTCTTCGAATCGAGGCCGAGATTGCGGTTGAACCTCTCGACGAAGGCGACCGCGTCGAGGCTCGTGCGGGCTCCCAGGGCGAAGCTATCGGTTGCGTCGGGGGCGCCGCTTTTCCAGCTGTGGCCGCGGGCCTCGGTTCGCCCTGCATCGCTCTTCGGATGCGAGCCATCGCGTTTTTCGGCCTTACCCGTTTTTTTGGGGGAACCAGCAGAGGGCTTGACGTGAGGCATGGAAAGCTCCGGGGTTCGAAGTTGAGCGAAAAAGTGGGCGTCAGGAGCCGTCGTGGGCGACCCAAGCGGTGGCATTGAGGATGAAGTGCGCGTTGCTTGCCTCTTCCCATCCCTTGAAGAGGCTGGCGGAGCAGCTCGTACAGGTTCCGTCGTCGGTCGGGCTGGAGTCTCCGAGAACGACCAATCGCGCGCCGCTGCTGTGCTCGGAAGCTCCGATCATGCCTCCCGCTGAAGAGGTGACGACCACTTCTGCCCGCGGGTTGGACCCACTGACCGAGACACTCGAGCCAGAGTGATAGAGCAGCCCGGTCGCCGAGCCGAAGGGCCCCTGGCTGAAATGGAGGCCAAGAGGGGTTCCACTGGCAGTTCCGGTCAACCCGCTGGTTCCGATGTCGTTGCCGTCGAAACGCAAGCCGAACACCGAGGCCGGCCCTTGAACCACCAGGGCGTTGAGGACCTTCCACGCCTCGATACAGCCAGAACAGCGGACGGCCCCGGCATGATCCGACACCAGCAAGAGGCCCCCTCCGGCGTCGATGAACGAGGACATCGCGGTCATTTCGGCAGCCGTGAAATCGCGCTCCGGCTCGTCGGTGATGAAGACGTCGTAGGTGCGGAGATCATTGGGGCCTCCGCCGCCAAAATTCAGGGCCGAAGAGGGAGCCAGCTGGCGAACGACGTATCGGCCGGAGGAATAGAGATCAAACGCCCAGGCGCTGATGCCCCCATTCCACGAGGTCTCGCTGCTAGGAACGGCAGGAGAAGGGTCTGGCGAGTGGGTATCGATTTCCCAGACGGCATTGCCCGCGACGTTGCGGTGGGCGGCGTCGAAAAGAATTCTTCGACCCGTGCCCCGGCTTCCTCCATCTTCGGGAGCCGGCCCGGGAGTTCCCCCGTCGGCCCTTGGGCCCCCATCGATTAGCCCCCCTGCGTCTGGAGCAAGACTCGGTTCATTGCAGCCCCACAGGCTCATTGCCAACGCCAACGCCAGAAGGGGGACACGCATGAAGGGCTCTATTGTTAGGGGGTGGCGCGCTGGCCTGCGACTTTGCCGACACTCACTTGGATTCTCTTCCTTTTTTCTTCTGCTCCTCCTTGAGGAGCTGACCCGTCGACGAGAACCCGAGCTCGTGTTCAAGGCACGGACTCCCCGCAGAGCAGTGTGGCTAGAGCTTCCTAAATGACATCTGAACGTGAGAGCTTGATGAGACTCGCTCTCACGCTGTTCTCACGAAGGTGGCAGATCGTTCTCCGCTCGTGGCCCGTTGCCGGCCTGAAGCTCCCGGAATACCTTCGGCCGCCATGGCTTTCTAGAAACGTCACGGCCTAGGGGCTCCCCTGAGAGGGCGATGCGCATCCTGTTGATCGAGGACTACCTGCCGCTGGTCCGGTCGATCGCCCAAGGCTTGCGCGAGGCGGGCTATGCGGTCGACACCGCCACCGACGGGGTGACAGGGCTCGAGCATGCCGAGGCGACCAGTTACGACGCGTTGATCCTCGATCTGATGCTTCCGAAGCTCGACGGGCTGACCCTTCTCGAGCGGATCCGAAAGCAGCACAACGCCACTCCCGTGCTGGTGTTGACCGCGCGCGATGGGGTAGGCGACAGGGTGAGGGGGCTGGACCTGGGGGCCGACGACTACCTCGTGAAGCCCTTCGCCTTCGAGGAGCTGCTCGCCCGGGTTCGCGCGATCATTCGGCGGCGCTACCAGTCGTCGGCGAGCACGATCCTGATCGACGACCTCGAGATTGACACCACGGCCCGATCCGTTCGTCGTCGGGGAATTCCGATCGCCCTCTCTGCGCGTGAATACGCACTCCTGGAGTACCTTGCCGCACGCCGGGGTCAGGTCGTCAGTCGGGCGGAAATCTGGGACCACGTCTACGACTTCGCCTCCGATCCCTCGAGCAACGTTGTCGATGTGTACATTGGCTACCTCCGCAAGAAGCTCGAGCAGGTCGAGGGACCCAAGCTCATCCACACCCGTCGCGGCCAGGGGTACGTCCTCGGAGAAAGCAAGTGAGGAAGCCCGCTCCTTCTCTTCGATTTCGACTCACTGCCGCCGTGGTCGGCGTGGTCGGGTTCTCGCTCTGCATCTTCTCGGTTTTCCTGCACACGGCCTTCAGCCGCGCCCTCTTCAGGCAGTTCGATGAGCGCCTCGAACAGGACGCAAGGGCCGTCGCGAACATGGTCGAGGAACGGGCAGGGGGTCCCTGGGAATTCGAGTCCGAGCCATTCGAGGAGTTCGAACAGAAGTCCGGCGCTGCTTACTTCGAGGTGTGGATGGACGACGGGTCGGTTCTCGCGCGATCTCCGTCGCTGGGAACCGCCGACCTGGAACGACCGCGATCGCTCACCCCTTCGACAGTGACTGCTGGCAGGTTACCGGACGGTCGGGCCGCGCACCTCTTCCTCGATACCCTCCCGCCGAGACACGACGCCGAAGGGCCTCCCCAGCCTTCCGGTCGACGGGTGACAGTTGCCGTTGCCCGTTCGACTGTTGAGGTGGACGCGACCCTCGCAACGCTGCGGTTGGTCCTCTGGGGTTCGGGGATGACGGTCCTGGTGCTGGCCGCACTGGCCGGGGCGCTTTCGATCCAGGGCGGCCTTGCACCCGTCGGGCGTCTCGAAGCGCGTATCGATGAGCTCAGCGCCAGGCGCCTCGGTGATCGCCTGCCGATCGAGGACCTTCCGCGCGAGCTTCGTCCCGCGGTGGTCAAGCTGAACGAGCTGCTCTCGCGGCTCGAGGAATCGTTCGGTCGGGAGCGGCAGTTCAGCGCGGACGTCAGCCACGAGCTGCGCACTCCCATCGCAGGTCTGCGCAGCGTGCTCGAAGTCACTTTGTTGCGTGAAAGGCCGGCGTCGGAATACCGGGCGGCCCTCGATGAGGCGCTGATCGTTGTCATGCATATGAATGCATTGGTCGAGAATCTACTGATGCTGAGTCGGCTCGACGCGAAGGTGATGCGGGGCGTGCAAGAGGAAATCGCGGTGCGTGAACTCGTGAATGAGTCCTATGCACCGTTCGCTGCAAAAGCGCTGGGTCGGAGGCTTCGATTCGAGAATCGAATCCCTCCAGGCGCGGTTCTGTTCTCGGATCGCGAGAAGCTCCGGATCGTGGTTTCGAATCTCCTCGCCAACGCGGTTGAGTACACGGCAGAGAATGGCCAGGTGACCGTGGAGGGAGCGACTTCAACCGACGAAGTCCTCACCGTCGCGGACAGCGGACCTACGATTCCTGACGATGCCCTCGACAGAATTTTCGATCGATTCTTCCGCCTGGATTCGTCGCGTTCGGCAGCCGGGGAGCATTCTGGCCTCGGGCTCGCCTTGACTCGGGCCTTGTGTGACGCCCTCGGTTTTTCAATCGCAGCCGAGAATCGATTCGACGGTTGGCTGGCCTTCCGGTTGTGGAGGACGACGCCGCGAACGAGACCTGATGTCTCTGGCCCAGGCACCAGAGGGAAAAACCTGGCGGAGGCGCACCCGGGACCGTAAGAGTTCGACCTCGCTCTTGAGGTCTTCGATGGATTTTCCCCCTGCAGCACCTCCCCCTGCGGTCACCGCATTGACCCGGGAGGAGAAGATCTTCACCATGGTCGGCGCCTTGCTCGGGCTGCTCCTGGCAGCCCTCGACCAGACCATCGTCGCCACCGCAGGCCCGGCGATTCAGCGGTCGCTGGCGATTCAGCCCTCTCTCTACGTGTGGATCACCACCTCGTACCTGGTGGCCTCGACCGTGCTGGTGCCGATCTACGGCAAGCTCTCGGACCTCTTCGGCCGCCGACGGATTCTGGTGACCGGAATTTTGATCTTCCTCGGCGGCTCGCTGCTCTGTGGCATCGCCGGCTCGACGTTTCAGCTGATACTCTTTCGCGCCGTTCAGGGGGCGGGGTCGGCTGCTCTCTTCACCTCGGCGTTTGCGGTGGTGGCAGACATCTTCCCACCGGCGGAGCGGGGCAAGTACCAGGGCATCTTCGGAGCGGCCTTCGGGCTCTCCAGCGTGGTGGGGCCTCTTGCGGGCGGCTTCATCACCGACCACTTCGGCTGGCACTGGGTGTTCTTCATCAACTTGCCGATCGGGTTGATCGCGCTCGGCTTCATCTTTTCGAAGATGCCTCCCCTGCGCCCGCGGAGCGACGCGCGGAAGCCGAAGATCGATGTCGCCGGAGCCCTGGCGCTCGCGGTGGGATTGGTGCCGCTGTTGCTCGCGCTCTCGCTGGGCAAGAACTCGGTTGGCCCCGGCGAGACAGGCTTCCTCTGGGGCTCCTGGCAGGTCCTGGCGCTGTTTGGACTCGCCGTGGTCGGCCTCTCCGGCTTCATCGCCCTCGAACGCCGGGCGAGCGACCCGATCCTCGACCTTTCTCTCTTTCGCAACCGCACCTTCGCGGTGGGAAACGCGGCCGCGTTCATCAGTGGGGCCAGCTTTCTCGGGGCGATCGTCTTCCTTCCCCTGTTCATGGTGAACGTCGTCGGCCTCTCGGCCACCAACTCCGGGCTCACCATCACTCCGCTCACCTTCGGCATCGTGGCGGGGAACATCGCCTCGGGGCAGCTGGTGTCGCGGCTCGGTCGCTACAAGGTCCCCATCCTTGGCTCCCAGGTGCTGTTGATGATCGGCTTCGCAGTGATGGGCTTCACCCTCACTCCCGATTCAACTCAGGCCGGGGTGACGGTGAAGATGATCTTGATCGGCCTGGGACTCGGCCCGTCGATTCCGCTCTTCACGCTCGCGATTCAGAACGCGGTCACTCCGCAGCGAATTGGGGTCGCGACCTCGGCGGCAACCTTCTTCCGCCAGATGGGGTCCACCATCGGGGTGGCGATCTTGGGGACGGTGTTCGCAGGCTCGCTCGGCAGCGGAATCCGACACGGAATCGAGCAGGCCACTGCCGACGTCCCGCCGGCGATGCGGTCGCAATGGATGCCGGGGTCTTCGGGGCCCGGCGGCGGGGGAGGGGAGGGCAGTGCCGCGACCGGTTCGTTCAACGTTCAATCGATTCGCTCCCAGCTGAAGCAGCGCTTCGCCGAACAGAGGGACCTCGTCACCCGCGCCATCCGCGACGAGGACCCGGCAGCGATCCAGGCGCTCTCGAATGACCCCCGGGTGGCGGAGCCTCTCCGCAAGGCCATCGCCCCCGGTGGCGTTCGCACCCAGGTTCGCCAGGGTTTCGAGACACGCTCCGCGGCGCTGGAGAACGAACTGAAGGCCGGGCACTTCGAAGCCTTGGCGACGCTCGCCGCGGTCCCTGGGCTGCCCGAGCCGGTGAAGGCCTCACTGTCCGAGCTGGCGCAGCACCCTCCTTCGGAACCCGAAGCCAAAGCCCAGGCGACTGAGCAGGTACTCGCGGCGCTTCAATCTGCTCGAGCCGGCGCCGAACAGCAGGCGGTGAACGGCGCGCTCGACGGGGCGATTCAGGGCCTCGATGCCGCCGAGCAGCGCGCGGGAGCGACGGTCGACAAGATAGGCGCCGCGCTGAAGGTGGCGTTCACGGACGCCATTTCCGGAATCTACCGAATTGCCCTCGGCATTGCGTTGCTCGCCTTCCTGGTGACTTTGCTGCTCCCGGAGTTGCCGCTGCGGCGAGGCGAACGGCCCGCCGCGGTCGAATAGGCCGCGGCCGGCTTCACACTTCTTCACCAAAGCCAGGGCGCCCGCTTCACACTCGCCTCGTACCTTCTGTTCATCAATGACGGCCCCTTCGGGCAGTCCAGGAGGTAGGCGACATGTTTGGTTTTCTTTTCGGTTCAGCCTGTTTGGTTGGTTTGTTCAAGGTCGCCCGCGGCGGTCACTGGGGTGGTCACCGCGGCGGAGGGATGCATGGCTCGCGGCGGCGCTGGATGTTCCGGCGGATGTTCGAGCGCCTCGACACCACGCCCGGACAGGAGAAGGTCATCTTCCAGGCCGCGGAAGCAGTCGAGGCTGCGGCAGGGAAGCTGCGCGGCGAGTGGGGCCAGCTTCGCTCCGATGTTGGTCGGGCGATGCGCGGAGAAACCTTCGACGGGGCGGTGATGCGAGAGGCGTTCGCGCGGCAAGACGTCGGCATCGACGGTCTGCGGCAGGCAGTGCTCACCGGTTTCCAGAGCATTCATGAGGCCCTGACTCCCGAGCAGCGGGCCTCGCTCGCCGAGCTGGTGGAACAGGGGCCTTCCGGGTGGCACGGACATCACCGGTGGCACGGTCATCGCGGTCACGGTCATGGACTCCAGCGGCAGCACCACGCGGCGCGCGAGCCGGCTGCGCAAAGAGGGTTTGGCCCCCACGCTCCCCACTG
>JAYUUC010000765.1:0-2649 GCA_043755105.1 Myxococcales bacterium | reverse complement strand
CCTATGCTGGCCGGATGCTGACCCTTTTGGTGCTCGCGGTCTCCTGCCAGATTTCGCCAGCGGCAACCGCGCCCGCGGATGCTCCGTTGATCGAGCGGACCACTACCCTCGCCAGAGACCTCAGCGGGATGACGAGAGCGGAGCTCGAGAAAGAAGGAGACCGACTTCGTACCGAGCGTCCCAAATACTTCCTGCCCGCCGCGCTGATGATCGCCGGCGGCGTGACGGTGTACGGCGGGCTGGTCTCGTTCATCGGATGGATGGCCGAGTCGCTCCAGGGCGCGTGCATCTCGTTCGGCTTTGGCTGCTCGTCTTCCTCGCACCCCAACCCCAGAGTCGTGAACGCTTTCCTCTACAGCGGGTTCGCGGCTGTCGCCGTCGGAGCGATCGGCCTGGCGGTGGGCGGGGTGTGGCTCAAGCTCAGAGGCCAGGAGCGCGAGCCTTATTCGAAAGCGATCGAGGCAGTCGACGCGCGACTCGAAGCCATCGACGAGCCTCCGAAGCCGGAGGCGGCACCCGCGCTCGATCCTCAAATCGTCCCGGGCTTGTGACCACCGATGGGGCCTTGTCGAGCCGAGCCGATGGATCGCTGCTCGCCTGGTTGGCCGCCGCAAGCACTCAAGATCCGCGGCGTCGCGCAGTCGGCGCCTGAGGGAGCGCGACGGGGCGCGGTGAGGAGGGAGGCCGCAAGCCAAGGTTCCGCAGTATTTCCTCGGCGACGCGCCGGCTCGTCACGAGGGCAGTGACCTTGCGCTTGCCACCGCAGGGACAGGCCCAGACGTAAACGCCCCAGGTTTTTGCATGAAGAGCGGACCAGTCGAAGCCGCGGCCTCTTCGCCTTCACCGCGGGCGCGCTGGTCGCCGGAGCCTTCGGTGGCGCGGGGGAGGCGGCCCTGAGCATCACCGTTGCGCGCGCGGCGGCGTGGGACGAGAGCACTCCGTGGAAAGAGGTCAGGTGGAACCTGGCCGGAGCCGATGAGCCAGAGCAGGCTGGCGGACCCACTGCTCCGAGCTCGATACCAGGGTGACACCCTTCTTCGTCTCATACGCGTACTTCCCGTCGCTGCTCAGGGCGAGCGGTCCCCGTTCGGGCTGCGCTGTCGAAGCCTTCGAGCGCTGCCACCACCCGCGGCACCCCGTCTTCCTGCGGCACCGCGCCCGCGAGCGCGGTGGACTTCTTGGCTGCGGCCTCGGTGAACAAGTCCCTCAGCGCCCCCGCCACCGCCTCGACGTTGAGCAGCTGCGGGTCAATCGCCCGGGCACCGCGAGAAACGGCTTCCCTGCGCGCAGCGACTCGTTCGTCGAGTTGTTACCGCCGTGGACGATCACCGCCTTCATCCGCGGCAGCAGCTCGACCTGCGGCGCGAACCGCACCACCACGTCGTCCGGCCGGGCGACGGGCAGCATCGCGTCGTACGAAGCGCCGGCCGCGACCACGGCGCGCGCGCCCGCGGCGTGCACTCCGGCGAGCAGCGTCTTGTAGATCTCGGGCTGGTCGTTGAAGACCGTGCCAAGCGACACGTAGACCAGCGGCTTGTCCGAGCCTTCGAGCTTGTCCCACGGAAACTCGACCCTCGGCCGGTGGCTGCCCAGGCACGGCCCCGCCCAGAGCACCGGCCCCGAAGCGCTGGCGGCCAGCTGCGGGCGCGGCAGCTCGAACGCCTCGAAGGTGGTGAGCACGTTCAGTGACCGCGCGTATGGCCGCGACAGCACCCCGTGCCCCACCGTGGGCAGCCCGAGCGCACGGCGCGCCTGCCCGAGCGCGGCGTCGGTGAAGGCGACGAGCCGGTCGAGCCGCAGCTGGTGTCCGGCAAAATGTTCCGGCGCAGAGTTCAGCGGGCTGCCGAACGGCGGCTGCCCCGGAGCGGGAAACGGCAGGCCGCTGTGGAAGAGCGCGACGTACGGCACGCCCAGCGCCTCGGCGGCCAGCCACGCTCCGAAATGGAAACAGTCGGCGACCACCACGTCGGCCGGCTCAGCCTCGAGGGCCGCGCGGAGTGCCCGCGCCACGCCCACCGCGTCACCGGTGAAAAGCTTCAGCGCCCAGTCGAGCTCGTCGTACCCGCGCGAGGTCGACACGTTCCATGCCGCCCACGCCATCGACAGCCCCGCGCGCAGCGGCACCAGGGTGAAGCCGTCGGCCGTGATCCCCGCGACCAGCCCCCCGGCCCCTTTGAGCGCGTCCAGGCGACGGCCTTGTTCGCCTTGGCGCGGGCACGCGGATCGCTCTTCGGAACTTTGAGAGCGCGCGCCACCGGGTCTTCGGCGAGCTTGATCCGGTTGCCGCCCTCTTCGCTGCGCAGCCAAGAGAAGAACGCCTTCAAGGTCCGCCGCCGATTCGCTTGCTGGGTCCGCCCGACCAGCGCCGGAAGGATGTCGCGCTCGAGCTCGATGCGGTGGAGGTCGCGACGGGCGAGGTGCTTCAACCAGAAATCCATCGCGATCCGTTGATTCGCGACGTGGCCCACCGAGTTGCCGCGGCCGTGAAAGCCGGTCTCGGCCGACCATTCGAGGAACTCGTCGACCAGCACGCGGGTCAGCAGCAGGTCCTGTGGGGCCAACGGTAGGGCCAATTTCGGCCCCGCTTCGAACGCCGCCGGATCCTTCGACCAGAGCTCGTAGGCCGCCTGGGCCCCCTCCAGCGTATGG
>JAYUUC010000764.1:0-2655 GCA_043755105.1 Myxococcales bacterium | reverse complement strand
CCGACCATCTGTACGAAGGTGGACAGGCTCTTACGCAGGGGGCGGCAGTCACAAACGCAGCCGACGTCGGGCACGTCGAACCCCTTGGCCAGCGCCTCTACGGAGATCAACACGCGAATCTTCGACTCCGGCTGCCGATACTCGGCCAGCAACTCCTTGCGCTCGGCGTCCGTCGTCTCGGCCGTGAAGACCGCTGCGCCTACGCCGGCCTCAGCGAATTGCCGTCGCAGGGCTTCGCAGTGGTTGATGGTGGGCCCGAAGACGATGGTCTTGCGGTTCTCGGCGTGGTCGAGCCACTCCTTCACCACGTCGCCGACGATGGCCATGCCGCGCTCTTCAGCAGCGGCCGGCGTCCATTCCCCGCCCTTGATCTCCGCCCCGGCCATGTCCGGCCGCACGCACGAGCGCACGCGCATCGGCGTCAAAACGCCCTGGGCGACCAGCTCGGACATCGTCGCGGCGTTGATGACGCGGGTGTAAATCTTCCCCAGGCCCTTGGTGAACGGGGTGGCGCTCAGGCCCACGACGTAGGCCTTCGTGTTGAGCACCAACTCCGTGACTGGCTTGTAGAGGGTGTGGGCCTCGTCTACCACGATGACGCTGAACTCGTCGCTGATGCCACGACGGCCGATGGTCTGGGCGCTGGCGATTTGGAAGGGAAGGGTCGGGTCGAGCCGGACGTGGGCCGCCTGGAAGATGCCGTGCCGCTGCATGCCGTAGCCGGTGGCAACAGTGCTGGTCTGGTTGATGAGCGTCTTCCGGTCGCAGATGAAGAGCACCCGGCCGCCCTTGAGCAACGCCTCGTCACAGATGCGGAGGCCCAGGTACGTCTTGCCGGCCCCGGTGGGAGCCATGAGCACTTGCCGCTGGTGCCCGGCCTTCACCCCGGCGCGAAGCTCGCGGTGTGCCGTCTCCTGAAAGGGCCGGGGGGTGGGAAAGAGGCGCGTCGACATCGGCGCGAAGAGGTCGACCTGCGCGGTGGCCGTCATGACCGGGCCGCCTTCAGGGCCTTCTCGGCTTCCTCGAACTTCCGCTTCCAGCGCGCGGCGATCTTCGTCATCTCCGACAGCTCGGCGCACTTGCCTTGGAACTGGTGCTCGAGCTGGGCGAGCTTCTGGGTGTTGACCTTCGCCTCGTCCCAGGCGGCGGCGAGCTGGTCGTCGGCCTCGGTGATCTTCCGAAGCGTCTGGAGCTCGGCGAGCATGTCGTCGACCAGGTCGTCGGCGCTCTCGGGCTCCGGCTCGGCTTCGTCGGGCTCGGGCGCAGGCCTTGGGGCCGTCTTTCGCTGAAGCGCTTCGACCCAGTCGGCCTTCGGGAGCTTGGAGATCTCGGCGGCCCGCTCGACGCTTACCCTGCCATCGCGGACCGCGTCGCCGAGGCCGGCCTTGACTACCGCCTGCGCCTGAAAGAGCGAACGTCGCGAAATGTCAGCGCGTTTGGCCACCTCAGAGGCAGGGAGTGCAGCCACTGCACTCCCTCGATCGTGCTGATTTGAACCAAGCGGCCGCAATGCGATGCAGGAGGCCACCGCAATCGCCCGCTGACTGACCGTCAGATGTCGGCGTTGCAGGTTCATCCCGAGCACGTAGGCAACCGGGTCGAGGTCGTCCGGTAAGTCGACCGCATCGACATCGACGCCCACGGCGATGCAGGCCGTGTAGCGATGCCACCCGTCGAGCACCTGGCCGTCGAGCAGCATGATCGGCGCGCGCAGGCCGTTGGCCTTGATGTCTGCGGCCAGGTCGCCAAGCTCCTCGGGCGACATCGACGGGAAAGCAGCTGAAAGCGGGTGCCGAACGAGTGCCCGCATCATCGCGACACCTCGGCACGGTCGGCGAGGTCTACGGCGAGGGCGTAAGGGTCAAAGAAAATGGGGAGGTTTTGGGGAACCGGCTGTCCGCCCGTGTCCGCCCTGGTCCTACCTTTCTCCTCGGCGAAGCATCGGAATCGAACCGACCAAGGGACTTGCGAAGGTCCCTTCTGCGATTTTGAAGACCAAGGGGTTTTCTGAATTGTCATAGGGGGCGGCGACTTTCAGGAATGTACGTGGGGATGTGATGGGGATGCTACTCGGGGGCTAAATTCGACAAAACGGGGCTGAATCGGCGAGGGTGATCGGCGTGAAAGCGCGAAAACCCTGGCTCGGTGGTTACCGACGACCGAGCAAGAAGGGCGAAGTCTTCATCATCGAGCGATGGGTTGGCGGGCGGAAGTTCCACGTCTCCACTCGATGCAACACGGAGCGCGCGGCGCTCAAGCAGCTCGAAATCTTCGAGGCGAACCCATCGAGCTACGACCCCAAGGGACAGCAGCCGGAAGAAGCGCTGCGCCTGACGGCCGAGCTGATCGACGCCTATGAAACCTATCAAACGGACGTGAAGCGCAACTCGCGACACCACGTCATCGGCAGCGGCAACTACCTTGAGAAGTGGATGACGGTCTTCGACGGCGCCGACCTGCGAGGGCTCACCACCGTCGACCTGCGCGAGCACCTTGCGAGATGGCCTACGGCGAAGCGTTACCGCGTCGTGGTGATTAAGGGCTTCTTCACCTGGCTGCGTCGCGAGAAGGGCCTCATCACGCGCGCCCAAGACCCAGCGATGGACCTCATGGTGCCGCCCTTCAAGCCAGAGAAGTTCACCCGCAAGAAGGTTG
>JAYUUC010000763.1:0-7870 GCA_043755105.1 Myxococcales bacterium | reverse complement strand
TGATCTTCAACGAGCCTCTGGCGCCCGAAGCGACCCCCAGCGAGGACAGCAAGATCCTCCAGGTGGCGCTGCTCTGGGGCGACACCCTGATCAACGTTCAGCACTTCGCCGAAGGCGTGCCGGTGACCATCGGCCAGGCGAAGAACAATCGCTTCCTCGCCTACTCCCCGTCGATCGGCGAGAGCTTCGTCCTCGCCAGCTCGAAGGGCTCGACGATGCGGGTCAACGTCCCCGCGGACGCCGGCGTGGTGGTGTCCACCCGCGGCGACAGCCACAAGTCGAAGGAGCAGCTGCGGTCGGAAGGAAAGCTCCGCGCTGCCGAGGGCCCGACCCGCGCCGACGCGATCGAGCTCGGACTCCACGACCGGGTTCAGATTTCTCTCGAGAACGTGGCCTTCATCTGCCGCTACGTGCGCCCCTCGGCGGCGGTGCAGGTGAGCGCGCTCGAAGAGGCCGACTTCACCTTCTTCAAGATCGCGTCGATCTGCGTGATGGCCTTCATCGCCATGGTCGCGGCGGTGCTTCTCACGCCTCAGGGCGAGGGCGGGACCTCGGACGACATTTTCCAGAACCCTTCCAAGTACGTGAAGCTTCTGGTCAAGCAGGAGAAGAAGATCGAGATCAAGCAGTTCAAGGAGCTCTCCGGAGTCGAGGAAGGCGCGAAGGCGAAGGACAAGGAAGGCAAGTTCGGCAAGCAGGAGGCGAAGAAGGAAGAGGCGGACCCCTCGAAGAAGGGCAGCCCGATCGTCGACAAGAACAAGCGTGAAGAGGACCGGAAGAAGGTGATGTCCGCCGGTCTGCTCGGCGCGCTCGGCGGAGCCTCCGGCGGGGCGTCCAACGTGTTTGGTCCCGGCGGTCTCGGCACCGGCATCAACAATGCCCTGGGCGGCCTTCAGGGTGGTGCGGGCGTGGGTGATGCCCATGGCGTGGGCGGGCTCGGCTCGCGTGGCACGGGCCCCGGTGGCGGCGGGACTGGCCTCGGCCTCGGCGGCCTGGGAACCAAGGGCACCGGTCGCGGGCGCGGCGGCTACGGGTCGATTGACCTCGGCGGGCGCGGCAAGGACACCACCCGCGTCGTCCCCGGCAAGACCACGGTGGTCGGCGCTCTCTCCAAGGACGTGATCCAGAAGGTGATCAAGCGCCATCAGAACGAGATCAAGTTCTGCTACGAGCAGGAGCTTCAGAAGACCCCCGACCTCAACGGAAAGGTGGCGGTGCTGTTCACCATCGACCCGGCGGGTAGCGTCAATGAGGCCAACGTCTCCGAGTCCTCGCTTGGCAACACCAACACCGAGAGCTGCATGCTGGCCCGCATCCGTCGTTGGAAGTTCCCCGAGCCCCAGGGCGGCGGTGTGGTCACCGTGACCTTCCCGTGGATCTTCAAGCCCGCGGGTGGCGACGAACCGGGAGGCGAGGAGTAGCCGGCCTTCGGTGACGTTTCGACTGCGGCGCGAACCGGCTTTTCTCAGCGGGCGCGCCGCGGTTTTTCAGATTGCTGATCTGTCGCGGGCAACAGTATGGTCCCGCCGATTTTTGTAGATTCGTGGCTCTTCGGAGGCCTCTCGTGCGCAAGGTTGCTCTCGCCTTAATTCTGCTCGTTGCCCCTACCGTGGCCTCGGCTGCGACTCCTTCCGAGGGGCTCGCGCTGAAGGTCCGCCGTGGCTTCTTCACCGAGACCGACATCGGCACGTTCATGACGGTGGGGGGCGACAACGGCTATTCCAACCTCCAGACTTACCTTCAGCTGGGTGTGGGCTACGACATCAGCGAGACCATCGAGCTTGGGCTTCACTTCGGCCTGGGGTCGAACGCAGCCAACTGCTTCTCGGGTCTGAAGGCCAACAACGAGTGCGTTCAGACGGACAACTTCACCGTCAGCTTTGTGGATGTCACCGCGGGCTACCTGATTCGGTTGGCAGAGCGCTTCTACCTCGTCCCCAAAGTGGCGGTGGGCTACACCAGCCTCAACCCGGCCCCCGTGGTGCAGGGCTCGGGGCCCGACGCGACACCAATCACCAGCGCCCCGAACATCGGCGCAGGGGTCGGACTCGAGTACGCGACTTCGATGGATCACTTCAGCATCGGCATCGATGCGCTCGCCCGCTACATCGTGGGGCCGAACAACATGTACGCCCTGCAGTTCTTTCCCCGGGTGAAGTACACCTTCTAGCCAGGACCTTTTCGTTCGGTCCGCGGCATTCTCCGAGCCCTTTCCCGGTCAGCTGGGCGAGGGCTTTTGTTTGCTCGGGGTTCACGGAGTTGGGCAGCTTGGTGCCGCACCAGGGACAGAGCTATGCATCAGTGGGCAGCAATATTCGCGGCCCACCTCTCCTGCCGGTAGCTGTTCCACCCGCTTTCTAGCTGGCCTGCTCGCGCTTGCGGTCTCGATCCGAGCGGTAGCGATCATTGAAGCTGAGCGCCTTCTTCCGCATTCGCACCGACTTCGGCGTCACCTCGACGAGCTCGTCGGAGGCAATCCACTCCAGGGCCTTCTCCAGCCCCATCTCTCGCGGAGGCACGAGGATCACGTTCTCGTCGCGACCGGCGGCACGGATGTTGGTGAGCTTCTTTTCGCGGCAGCAGTTGACGTTGAGGTCTGACGGGTGGGCGTTCTCGCCGATAATCATCCCCTCGTAGACCTGGACGCCGGCCCCGACGAAGAGCGAACCGCGCTCCTGGATCGAGAACAGCGCGTAAGGAACGGTATCGCCCTGGCGGTCGGAGACCATCGCTCCGTTGGAACGCCGGGGAATGTAGCCGAACCACGGCTCGTAGCCATCGAACTGGCTGGACATGATTCCCTCACCGCGGGTGATGGTGAGGAACTCGTTTCGGAAGCCTACCAACCCGCGCGCGGGGATGCGGAACTGAAGCCGCGAACGGCCCGAGCCGATCTGCGCCATCTCGACCATTCGGCCCTTGCGAGGCCCAAGGCGTTCGGTGACCACGCCGATCGATACCTCGGGCACGTCGCAAACCATCAGCTCCATCGGCTCGTGGACCTTGCCGTCCACTTCCTTGGTGATCGGCTCGGGGTTCGAGGCGGTCAGCTCGTAACCTTCGCGGCGCATCGTCTCGATGATCACCGCAAGCGCGAGCTCGCCACGGCCGACGACCTTGAAGGCGTCGGGGGTCTCGGTGTCCTCCACCCGCACCGACACGTTTCGGTACGCTTCCCGGTAGAGCCGCTCGCGGAGGTTGCGGGAGGTGACGAACTTTCCTTCGCGGCCGGCGAGGGGCCCGTCGTTGACCTTGAACACCATCATCATCGTGGGCTCATCCACGGTGATGCGGGGCAGGGCACGCGGTCGCTCGGGGTCGGAGAGGGTGTCGCCGATCGAGAGCTCTTCGATGCCCGCGACGCTGACGATTTCGCCGGGGCCCGCGTCGAGAATCTCGATCCGCTTCAGGCCCTGGTAACCGAACAACTTCACGATCCTGCCCTGCTGGATCTTGCCGCCGTCGCGAATGACCGAGACCGGCATGTTCGGCCGCAACTTGCCCGACTGGATTCGCCCGATGCCAAGGCGGCCGACGTAGTCGTCGTAGTCGAGGTTGGCGATCAACAACTGGGGCGGCTCGCCGTCCGCGGCGCCGGCGTCCGGGGGCGGAATGTGCTTCAGAATCGAATCGAACAGGGGAACGAGGGTCGTGCCTGGAACCTCGAGAGAGGTCGAGGCCTGGCCCTGACGGGCAACGGTATAGAGCACCGGGAACTCGAGCTGCTTATCGTCGGCGCCGAGGTCGATGTAGAGCGAGTAGACCTGGTCGAGAACTTCGGGAGCACGGGCGTCATGCCGGTCAATCTTGTTGATCACCAGCACCGTCTTCAGACCCATCGCCAGCGCCTTGGTGAGCACGAAGCGGGTCTGGGGAAGCGGGCCTTCCGCGGCATCGACGAGGAGGAGCACTCCGTCGACCAGGCGCAGACCGCGCTCGACCTCGCCGCCGAAGTCGGCGTGGCCAGGGGTATCGATGATGTTGATGTGGTGGCCGAGGTAGGTCACCGCCGTGTTCTTGGCGAGAATGGTGATGCCCTTCTCGCGCTCGAGGTCGTTCGAGTCCATCACCCGATCGGTCATCGCCTCATTGGAGCGAAACACGCCCGCTTGCCTGAGCATGTGGTCGACGAGCGTGGTCTTGCCGTGGTCGACGTGGGCTACAATGGCGACGTTACGAATGTTTTCCCGCGGAATCATGAGGGTCCTTGAAGCTGAAGGCGGGCGCTTATAGGCCGCAAATCGTCGTTCTGGCAACGTATGGTCCCGAGGACCTCAACTCTTCTGGAGCCCGGCCGTGCGTCCGACGCTGCCAAACCCTCACCCCTGGTCGGTCTATTCCTCTCTCCGTATGGGTGGTGGCCTGCCGGTTATTTTGCTCGCACTGGCCTTCACCGGCTTGTCGGGATGCCATGCTTCCCAATGGGAGAGGAACTTCCCTGCTTGGCGTTCAGAGGAGCGACCTCTCGCGCTTTCCTGTGGGGTCCTCGATTTCTGGATCTCCAAGTCCGGGAAAGAAGGATTGGGGGTCACGTTCGAGCTGCGGGCCCAGCCGGGATTCGACTGCGTGTGGCGCTCGGAGCGAGTCGTCCTTCTCATCGACGGTCAGCGGGTCGAGCCGGTCGGCATTCCCTTGCAGCTAACCGCCTCGACCCAGAGAGTGCCCTCGCGCGGGTACCTGGGGTTCGCTTTTGACAACCAGACCTTGTGGAACCGGGGAGTACGTCGGGCCATTCTTGAGCTTCCCGGAGCCCGCGGCGAACCTGCTCAGCGCGACCTCTCCCAGGTTTTCGACGGGTTTCATCGAAGGGGGGCGGAGTGAGGCGGGAGTTAGTCGTCATGCTCCTTGGGATGGGTGGGTGGAGCGGCTGCGTTCATGTCCATCTCGAGCGAAATGCGCCTGGGCGGATCCAGGTCGCGGCACCTCCCCAGGCCCTCGATGCTCGAGCGCTCGAAGCGCCCGAGGATCCAGGCGAGCGGATGGTCGCCTTCACCGCGGGCGGGTTCGCGGGCCTCGGAGGGGGAAAGGACTCCGCTGGATTTTTCACTCTTCGCCAGCTCGGGCTGGAGGCCAGCCTGGCGTATGGCGACCGGGAAACCAGCCACAGTCAGGATGATCTCTTCGCCTTTCCTCGCCGCTCCGTCGGGGTGAACCTGGGTTGGGTGCCAGAAAGCGTGCCCCGGGCAGGCGAGGCCTTGATCTATGCGGAAGCGCAGGTTGCGCGAGATGGCTACGGCGTGGCGCTCGGGTATGTCCAAGAACTCGGGCGGGGACGTGGCGGCGCCCAGTTGACCGGCTTCTTCGGACCGTTCTACGCCCGCGCTCGATACTTTCCAGGAGGAATGGGAACGGCAGAGGGGGGGCTGTTTTTCAAGATTCCCTCGGTGGTGAGCTGGAGCCGGTAAGGCGAACTCTTGGAAGATCACCCCCCGGGCACCGACTTGTGCTTCCTCGGAAGATCAGCGAAGCAGCTCGCCCTCTATTGCCGCGGGAGCAGCAAGTGAAAGTGGGAACAATCGTCGCTGTCGCCGTGGCTGTTCTCTCGTGCGCCGCACAGGCGAAGGAAGCTGAGACCTTGTCGTCGGGCGGTCCGGTCGACGTGGGCTTCTATGTGGCTCCCCAGGTTCGAATCGGTTCCTTTTCCAACGGCGCACTGGCGTGGACAGGGGCCGAGGCGACGGTGCTGCTCGGCGACGTGTTCGGAATCGGGGTCAGTTACCAACGGGCGATCGGGTTCGGCTCGTATCAGCCTGCGATGTTTTATGTGGGCCCGGTGATTCGAGCCGCGCTGAACGCCAACAAGGTATTTCACCCGGTGTTTGCGATCACCGGTGCCTTCGGTCGGACCGTTCGATTTCCCGGCTTCAGTGTCGACTCCGGGTATAACTTCGCGGTGATCGAGCCCCAGGCGCTTCTCGAGGTGAACCTGGCGAAGCACTTTCGCCTCACCACCGGGCTGACCCTTCAGCTCACGCCCGGGTTTGGGACCAGTGCCAACCCCACCTTCATGCTCGGCCTTGAAATCGGAAGCTTCTAAGCTGAGCTCCCGGAGACACCGGGTCGCTACCGCACCGACGCCTGCGCCTCGCTGCCGATCCGCTCGTGAAGAAACCTCTGGATCCGGTCGGCGATCAGCACCGGCTGCTCCAGCGGGGCAGTGTGACTGCCTCCGGGAACGAGCATGAAGTCCGAGTTGGGAATCGCGTCCGCCATTCGCTGCGACAACCAGACCGGGGTGAAGGTGTCCCGCTCGCCGCCGATCACCAGGGTGGGGACGTCGATGTCCTTGAGGTGGTCCCAAGCGCTGTGATCCTTGAGTGAGTCGAGCGTTCGCACGAATGCGATCGGATCCATGTGGGCGAGGTGGTCGAAGTAGGGCACCAGGTCCGCGCGCCGCATCAGGTCGGAGTTGAGCTCGGTGCGGAGAGCGAATTCCAGCGACAGCTGGGCCTTCATGATTCGCCCCATCACACTGCGAGAGCGCTCGGGAAATCGCTCCACCAGCGCTCGGATGAACGGAAAGGCCGAGCGGAGAAACGTCCCATCATGGAAGGTGTCGAGCGGGTTGCCGTAAGAACCACAGAGCAGCACCAGGCCGGATACCCGCTCGGGGAAGCGGCGATGGAACTCGAGCGCCACCTGGACTCCCATCGAGTGGCCGAACACCACCGCCTTCTCCAGGCCGCCGATGTCGAGGACCTGTTCGAGGTCCTCGCAGGTGTAGTCCATGCCGATGTGAGAGCTCTCCGCCGGCATGCTCGACTTCCCGTGCCCCCGGTAGTGCCAGCGCAGCACCCGCGATTTCCGGCGCAGCTCGGGGAGCAGGTACTTCCAGGCGAATCCATCGCAGCCCAGCCCGTCACAGAAGACCATGCCCGGTTCTCCGGAACCGTGGACCTCGTAATGAAGGGCGGCCCCGTCGGGGGTGGTGAGGAATCCGGCTTTGAAATAAGCGCTCAGAGGCTGGCCTCGTCGGAATCGGAATCAGGGTCGTGGCCGTCGCCCCCGGGGCCCCCGCCGGGATGCGCCTTGTCGAGGCCGTACTTCGCGATCTTCAAGATCAGGTTCGAGCGGCTGATGCCCAGCTCTCGTGAGAGCCGGCTCTTGTTGTTGCCGGTCCGGAGAAGGCCTTGCTGAATCATCTCGCGCTCGAGCATCTCCACTGCGTCGTTCATCTTTCCGCTCAACGACGCCGCGGACAAGGTGGCGGGGCTGACCGTGCTCACCGCATCCCGGATGCGGCTGGAGATCAGCTCGGCGGGGATGATCTCCAGGTCCGAGCCGAGCACCAGCAGTCGCTCGATCTCGTTCTCCAGCTCGCGGATGTTGCCGGGCCAGTGGTAGCTGTTCATCAGCGCCACCGCATCGGGCGCGAGGCCACGGGCCCGTTGCCCGTCTCGGTGGTGCTTCTTCATGAAGTGGTCGATCAGCACCGGCAGGTCGTCTCGCCTTTCCCGCAGAGGCGGCACCTCGATGCGAATGACGTTGATCCGGTAGAAGAGGTCCTCGCGGAACTCGCTCTTCTTCACCAGGTCGCCGAGGTCCTTGTGCGTCGCCGCGATCAGCCGGACGTCGGCGTGGCGCATCTGATTGCCGCCCACCGGAAGGAACGTTCCCTCCTGCAGCACCCGCAGCAGCTTGACCTGCAGCGCCGGCGACATGTCTCCGACCTCGTCGAGAAAGAAGGTGCCTCCGTCGGCGACCTCGAACAGGCCCTTGCGATCGCGCACCGCCCCGGTGAACGCCCCGCGGACGTGACCGAAAAGCGCGCTTTCGAGCAGGTTGTCGTTGAAGGCGGAGCAGTTCTGCACCACGAACGGCTTGTCCTTGCGCGGACCGTTGTAGTGAATCGCTCGAGCCACCAGCTCCT
>JAYUUC010000762.1:0-2675 GCA_043755105.1 Myxococcales bacterium | reverse complement strand
CGGCCGTCGTTGCTGGGAAACACGCCGCCTGCGCCCAGCAGCGCCATGGTTTCGGCGGTCGGCGTCGCGCCGGCGGGCGACGCCGTGAGCAGCGCCTGGCCAATGGCGTCGATGCTGGCAGACGACGCCGGCGTCACGTCCACGGCCACGTTGCCCACCGCGCAGGTGTCGCTGGCGCTGGCACCCGAGAAGAGCACCAGGCCCATCTGCACCGGGTCCGTCGCGGTCGACAGCGTGTCCGAGACGAACTGGAGGATGCCCGGCTTCGCCGCCGTCCCCACCATGGTGTTGAGCAGGTTGTTCCACTTGCAGTCCTGGCTGCGGACGCCCGAGTAGCTGTACTGGCCGCAGGCGCCGACCTGGTTCGTCACCGAGTCGCGCATCGACCCCGAGCGGTCGACCACGAAGACGATGTGCGGCGCCAGCTGTTGCACCACGGTGATCGAGTTGACCCCGGGCTTGACCACCAGCGGCTTCACCGGATCGACGTCGTAGCCCTGGCAGCCCAGCAGCCCCACGGTCGAAGCCAGGAGTGCGCCGCCGAACTTCGATCGAGTCGACATGATTGAGCTCCAGGGTGAAGTAAGACGTGAAGCGTAGCGCAGAAAGGAAGAGGCCCGCCGGTGGGCGGGCCTCGGGCACGGATTCGGGTGTGGGTGGCTACGCCATCTTCTTCACGGCTGGAGTCAAGCCCAGCCGGGCCTGCTCGCGGGCCTGGCGCTTCTGGAAGCGAGCGAGCACCTTGGCCTGCCTCGCCTCCGTCCGGGCCTTCTTCCGGTCCTCCCTGGCCTGGACCTTCTCCATCTTCGCCTTCATCTTGCTCGCGTCGACGGCGCGCGGCTTCATCCGCCGCTTGAGCGCGTGGCGCGCCGGGTGGTCCACCGCCGCGTGCTCCAGGATGTAGATCTTGCCGTCCGAGATCAGCCCCTGGAGCTTGAGCCGGGACTTCATCACCTGGGCCTCTGCATCCCCAACCCGAGCATCGGCGTGGCGGATGGCTTTCTGGTCGACCTCTCGGCGCGCCATCACCTTGCCCAACCCGAAGACCAATGCCACCGCGCCCTTGCTCCCCTCTTCGACCAGCACCTCCACGGCCAGGCGACCTTGGTCTTCCGGGTCGCTCTTGTTGCTCAGCTGAACGCGGTGCAGCAGGTCCGGGTGCTCCAGCGACATCACGGCGAAGGTGCCAGCGAGCACCTGCTTCAACACCGCGGCGGACTCCTTGTCTGCCTGCTTGGCCGCAGGAGCCGCCCCCTGGGCCTTCGTCGCGCTCTCGACGTCGGTGGTGAGCTGGTCCATGCCCTCCATCAGCGCAAGGCATGCTGCGTCTGCTTTTGCCTCCTTGAGGGCTAGGAGGCCCTCCGTCACCTGCTTGCCCTGCACCAGCTCGGGAAGGGTTTGCTTGTTTTCAGTGCCCATGGTCGTTCTCAGCGCGGGAGAGTGTGTGGCTGCGTCCCGCGGCGCGAGGACGGCTATTGCAGCGTCGATGCCAGCGCCAGAGCTGGCGCCAAAGGCCATCTGGAGCCCTGATTTGAATGGGGCGATCGATTTTCGATCGGGGGTGACCGCGGATTGGTCGGTCGCCTCGAAAGGCCGCCCGCGAACTCATTCGGCGCGCGATCTCCACGCAAAAACTCATTCGTTTCGCGTTTTGCGCGCGAAAATCCATTCGTTTTGCGAACTCGTCCGCAACGAGTCATTAATTTCGCGACTTGCGGCGGAATGAGTGGCTCGCCGAGCCACTCGGCGCGAAATCAGTCACTGAATTCACGAGCAATGCGCTGGGGAGTCATTGCCCCTGCGCACTTCTGCGCGGTGAGTCACTCAGAAACGAAAACCCCGCCAATTGGCGGGGCTCTCGCGCTTCATAGGACTTCGGCGCGGGTTACTTGCTCAGGTACTTGAACTCGACCTTGGCCGGATTGGCGACCGTCGACCGGTTGATCTGGGTGCACACGGCGGCGTCGCTGATGGTGAGCGTGCTGCCGTTCAGGTCGAACTGGGCCTGGGTGAGTTGGGTCTTCGTGCCGCCCGACGGCGTGAACTCGACCTGGACCAGCGACTTGTCCGGCGGCGTCCCGGCGAGCTGGTACTTACAGCCCGAGGTGACGCGGTTGAGAATGGCGTTGAAGGCCGCGAGCAGGTCAGCCTGACTGCTCGCCTGGTAGAAGGACGCCGTGCTGCCCGTCTGCGACACCCCACCCGCCTGAGCCGCTTGGTTCATCGTCTCGTACACAGAGCTGCCGACGCGGGCCGTGTCCTGACCGAAGCCAATCACGAAGGTCTTGATAGGATCCTGCCGCTGCGCCAAGGCGCCGATGGCCGACACCAGGTTGTCCTCGTCCAAGCAGCCCACCGGGTTGCCATTGCACGCGCAGGTGGTCCAGTCGCTGCCGCAGCCCAGCGTACAGCGGTCGCCGCCGCAGTTCTGCGCGTTTGCGCTGAAGCCCGTGTTGCAGTTAGGCGCGCCGTCCGTCATCAGGATGGCGTAGTTGTCGCGCGGGTTGGCGTCGTCGCGGGGCGGGAAGACGCCGCTGTTGCCCAGCTCGGCCATGGTGGCGGCAGTGGGCGTGGCGCCCTTGGGCAGCGCGCGGATGAGTGCATTCTTGATGACGTCCTTGGTTCCGCTGCCACCGCCCACCGAGATCACCTGGACGTTGACCGTGCCCGCCGAG
>JAYUUC010000761.1:0-2676 GCA_043755105.1 Myxococcales bacterium | reverse complement strand
CTGGCCGGGGCGCTGCGCGAGTCGACGCGCGGCAGCGGAACAAGCAATGTCGGATCACCCTTCGGGAGATCGTCCGGCTCTTCGACTTCAGTGGTGGCGTTCTCGTCAGTGCGGAAGGCGAGCTGCCCGATGCACTCTTCGGCTTCGGCGCTCAGCTGGTTGACCTTCACGACGGCGATGCTGACCTTGGTGTACTCGTGCTCGGACGTCGCGGACTCTTTCTTCGCGACCGCTTCCTGGAGCGCAATGTCGCTCTGCTCGGAGATGCGGAGCAGGCCTTTGATCTGGGTCAGCTTCTCGTTCACGCAGTTGAGCTTGACGACGTCCTTGCTGTTGCGCGCTTCCTCGAGCTTCACCAGCACGGTCTTCAGCGCACCGCGCATCTTCGCGACCGCCTCGGAGCTGCGGCGGATCTTTTCTGGATCAGAAAGGTTCGATCCCTCGGTTCCCTTCTCCGGCTGCGCGGGGGGGGTCGCAGTGCCCTTGTCTTCAGGCTGCGCTGCGCCCTGCGCGATGGCGACGCCGCCGATCAGAATGCCAAGAGCGATGAGTTGACGAGTGTGCATTCGACCTACCCTTTCCCGAAATGAAACCGGGGGATACTCTAAAGATCTCTTGCGCGATGTGTCAACGCAAGCTCGCAGGACCACATACGATTCTATCTACGCGGTTGAGTGCCCCGTCCCTGCAAGCCCATTCAGATCTGCATTCCCGAACCGCCCTGATCAAGTTCCAAGCCAGAGCGTAGAATTCCCAGGTGGCTGCAATCGCAGCCATTTCTGATCCATTGGCATTTCCGTGTGCGAGAAAAAATGCAGCAATGGGGCGAAAGATCACAGGCGCGCAGTGAGCCGGGTGTTGGCTTCGCGCAGCCGCCCCGAGAGCACGCGGGCGATGTTGATCACGACGAAGGTGAAGCCATCGCGGTGCTGCTTGCGAAACGTCGTGAGGTTCTCCGCGGTGAGATGAAGCAGCTCGGCTTCGCTGCGCGCGCGAACCGTCGCTGACCGGTACTCCTTGTCGATCAGGCTCATCTCTCCGAAGAACTGGGGAGCCGTCAGCACCGCGAGCACCTTCTGTTCGCCCGAGGCATCGCGCCGCACGATCTCGACGTCTCCCGAGCCGATCACGAATAGGCTGTCACCCAGCTCGCCTTCCTCGAAAATCGTCTGACCGGCCGAGAAGCGGCGTGGCCGCGAGAGCTCGGCGATGAACTCGAGCTCCTGGTTGGAGAGCATCTCGAAGAGGGGAGAGCTGGACAGTACGGAGATCTTTTCCATCGTCAGCCCCCACTGGCGCGGACTTCGCCTTTGCGCCCTCTCAAGAAATATTCTTCGAATCGAAGGTCGCCTTCTTCCTGCGACAGCGCGATGGCCCGCGCCGGCTCGAGGAAGGCGACGCCGCGGGTGCGATCGACTTGGTACACCGCCAACGGCTTGACCTCCAGATTGTAGCCGTCGCGATCTTCGAGCAGCGCGACGCAGTACGCCATTCGCTGGTCGTCGCGGTGACGGAAATAGAGAAAGTCGGTGCCCGCAGAGCAGCCAAACTTCTCTCGCGCTTCTTCGAGCAGCCCTGCGCGACGCGCCTTGTAGGCTTCGACCGATCGCGCGGCGGCCTCGGTCTCGGTCTTCAGCTCTCTGGCGCGCAGCTTTCGTTCGTCGGCGAGCCCGAACAGCCCTTCGGCGTGCCGGCGCACCTTCTTGCCCAGCGCGCGCTGCTCGGCGACCCCAAGGTTGACTTCGGCGCTGCGGGCCCAGAGCCGCTCGACCTCGTCCCACAGCCGCGCCTTGCGTCCGTCTTCGCGCGTGTAATCCTCGGCGATCTGCCTGACGCCTTTCTCGAGCGCGAGCAGCGCGCCCGGGCTGTGCTTCTTTTCGCGTGCCTCTTCGAGGTGCTTCTCAGCGGCACCGAGCCGGTACCAGCTGTCGGACGCGCGGATGCGCTGTTCTTCGAAGTCAGCGACGCCCTTGAAGCTCTTGTTCTCGAGCTCGGTGGCCTCGAACAGCATGTTGGCGGCGACGTCCTCGTGCTCGCCTGCACGATAGAGCGTGTCGATCGCGTTCTTCTGGGTGAGCTCGGCCCGGAACTCGGTGAGCGTGCATTGCCCGAGGAGGTCTTCGTACCGCTGCTCGGAGTCCCGGAGCCCATCGCGCACAGTGTTGAGCTGGCTCCACCAGGCCTGGAAATCGGCCGAGGCGACCAGCGCCCGCACTTCGATGAGCCGCTTTTGCTTCATGTCACCCCAGTGGACGGGGCCTCTTTACGCCAGTTCGCGCTCAGTTGGCGCGCGCGAAAACGAACGGCACAGACAGCGGCACCTCTTCACGAGGGGTGACGGGGAAGATCCACCGCTGCATCAGCGCGCTCATACAGGCCGTGACGGCGTCCGACCCGAGCGTGTCTTCTTCGACGCTGAGGCCGCTCACCCGGCCACGGGTGCCGATCGCCATTCGCAGCACGACCTTCCCGCCCTTCATCGCGGGGTTGTGGCGCAGCTCGCGCTCGTAGCAGCTCTGAACTGCGGCCCGGCGCGCGGTGATGAACTGCTGCAGCACGCGCGGATCGATGTTGTCGGGGTCGTCGACGACGATCGCGCCCGGCACCGCGGACGATGGAATCTTGTCGCTGCGGCTTCCAATCGCGACGCTCTTCACGCCGTTCGTCCCGAGGCGA
>JAYUUC010000760.1:0-2676 GCA_043755105.1 Myxococcales bacterium | reverse complement strand
GAGCTCCTTCTGCGTGGGCCGCGTCAGCTCGTGGAAGACGCCGCCGCTCCAGACGCCCTCGGGCACCAGCAGATGCAGGTGCGGCTGCAACGCCAAAGTCGACGAAAACCACTGCACGAAGCAGACGGCTCCGCCCTGCGCCTTGCCCGCTTCGCCCAGCCGCTTCGCCTGGGCCCGCTGAGCGCGGAAGATGGCGCGGGTGAGGCACCGCTCCAGCGCGCGCAACAGCTTCGGCTCCTTCACCACCGGCCAGCGCAGCGCGAAGGGCAGCGACAACGTCCACTGGCGAAACCCTACTTTCGGCAGCACCTCCATCAGGTGCGCCTCCGTCTGAAGGGCCCGCCGCGCTCCGCAAGAGGGGCACCATCCGCGCGACTTGCAGGAAAACGCAATCAGCGTCGCTTCCTTGCAGGCCTCACATTTCGCCAGCATGAAACCCCGCCGGATGTCTCCACAGCCGAGGTAGCGCCGCACCTCCTCGTGAACCCGCTTCGGAAAACCGCCGTGCGCTTCGGAGGCGGCCAGCACTCCGGGCCACCCATCCCGCACGACACGGTGGAGCACCGACTGCTCTGGGTGCCGCCGCTGAAGTTTCTGCCTGCCCCCGTCCATTCGCCTTCGACCTGGCGCACGTCCGGTGCCAACCCCGCTGTCGAGGAGCGGCCACCCGCCTCAACGCCCCAACCGTCCCGTCCCACGGTGCGACACGGATGTTCCACGCAGGGCGAACTTCAGTGCGTCGGTGGGGCACGCCGAGATGCACTTGCCGCACCGCTCGCAGCCGCTGTCGAGCTTGTCGGTCATCGGGTGCTGGCCGAGATTGCAGACGACGTCGCACACGGTGCAGTCGGTACAACGGGCCGGGTCGCGGACCACGCGCACCGGTGACGCCGCACCGAGCAACGAGAACATCGCGCCGCCGGGACACAGCGAGCGGCAGAAGCCGGCCCGGCTCCGGATTCGGAGACAAGGAACGCGGGGCACGAGCGATGGCGAGCTCGCGATCGAGTTGCGAGGTAGGCGCGAAGCGCCACGACGGACGAGCTCCAGGGCGCGCAGTCCGAGAGCGCTTTAGCTAATTGTCGCATGGCGATGACTGGTGAGTCCCGGCTAGGTAAGCGTCAAATCAAGTGCCTGAGGAGATTGCGTTGCTCCAGCGAGGCGCTTTCCTCCCTTCATCTGGTGTAGGGCTTCGGGCCCGACCTGAAACGCCTTCACTTTCGACCATGTCGCAGTCGTCGGGATGCCAGGCCGTCGACGACGCTATCGCCGCCGAGAAGGCGATGGCGCCGGTAGCCAACCGCCCCCTCTGTTGCTGAGCACGACAGAAAGCCTGCGTCTGGCACCAAGTGCACGTTGTTGCAGGCGTCCAGCTCGGGCTGACCTCGCTGAGCAGCAAAGCCTCCGAATTTCGGCGGCGAGTCGAACACCGCATCGTGGATGAGAAAGGTTTCTCTGCGCACCCGACCCTCGACGATGCCGGGCGACGTACGCAGACGAGCAACGTTAGGAGCACCCAGCGCCCGGACATGCGTCACGTCATAGGTGATGGGTACGAGCGACGCCGATACCGATCAGAACCCGCAGGGGCTCGCGTCGAACAGGCCGGTGATCTTGTCGCCCGACTGAAGCTCCAGCTCGAACGTGCCGGACGCGCGGGGGCCCTTGCCCAGATCGAGCGTCTCGAGAATCACCGTGCCCGACTTCCCGGCCGCCGCTCCGAAGATCGTCGCGGTCCGCGAGCCCAGGTTCTGTTCGATTCCCGACCGGAGCTTCGCGTCGTCCAGCACCGCGAATGTTCCCGGCTGCACCTGGCCGCCGGAGTTCTGCAGCTTGAACAGGAAGCCGCCGCCCGAGACCTTGCCCGACTGGATCCTCGCGCAGCTGCCCGTCTCGGTGGACAAGCTGACGTTCAGCACGTTCGCGCTCTTCTGCGGGAAGTCGAACACCACGTCCTGAATGGCGATCGTCTTCCCGCCCACCGTCCCTTCGACCAGCCCCGCAGGCCTACCGCAGGCCGCCAGCAGCAACACCGCCACGCACGTTCGCACCATGGCGTGCGTCTTAGCTCAGCCGACCTCGCTACAGCCCCTCGCTGCCGTCGAGTTGTCCGTCTGATGCCACGTCGGCACTCGGCCCAACTGGAACAGCGCCGCCTGCACGCCGCGCTTGATCGCCGCCATCGACTCGGACTGGCAGACGGTGACCCATTCCCAATTCGAGTACGGCAGCACTGGGTGACACATCAGGTGCGGAAAAGGCACGCCCGCGATCGTGATCTCCAGCTCGGTGCCCCACGTGAAGTCCGTCTGCATCGCGTCGCCGGGCTTGTGCAGCTGCGCGAAGTAGACCTCCTTGTCGGGGCCTGCCTCTGCGCGCCATTCGCGCACCCGGCGCTGCAGCGTCCGCAGCTGCCCGGGCTCCCACGTGGTGCCTTCCTTCGCCGTCGCGACCAGCCACTCGAACAGCGTCTTCGCCTCGAACTCAGGCGCGTCCTCGAGCTTCGAGACGATGATCGGCCAGACCTCGTCGAATGGGTCCGCCCTCGTGCGCCAGGTGCGCGGCGCCCTCAGCTCGGACGGCAACTTGCCGGCATCCCGGTACTTCGCCGCGGTCTTCGGATCCACCCCGGCCCGCATCGCCGCGAGCCCCAACTTCCCGTGCTTGTTCAACTCT
>JAYUUC010000759.1:0-7926 GCA_043755105.1 Myxococcales bacterium | reverse complement strand
GGTCCTCAACAAGCTCAAACGGCCGCCCCGTTCATCCCGAGCCGGTCGAGGGATGACTGGGTCCTCAATAAGCTCAAACGGCCGCCCCGTTCATCCCGAGCCGGTCGAGGGACACCCTTGGCCCCCTGATCTCTGCGCGGCCCTGCCCTTCCCCTTCCCCGCTCGCTATGGTCCCTCGCTCTCGTGAACCGCATCCTCGCCGCTCTCGCGCTGGTCGTCGTTCTTCCTGCCTCGGCGGAGACCCGCGGCGCGCTGCGGCTGTGGGTTGCCCCAGGCGTGGACACCAACGCGCGCCGTGAGCCGACCCCCTCTGCCGACGCCTCGGCTTCGCCGCCCGCCACCGATGCAGCGCTCTCGGCCATCGGCAATGCCGAGGGCAGCTACCTCGGCGAACGCTTTCGCGTCTCGGGCCGCTATGAGGTCGGGGCCCGAAAGTTTCTCCATCTGCAGACGGAAGACCAGCTCACTCAGGCCGCCCGGATCGACGCCACCCGGGCGCTGGGCCACTACCTCGGCGTGGGCATTTCTGCCAGCGCCAAGGACCGCCGAGGCGCCTCGCGGGACTACGACGATCTGAGCGCCGAGGCGGTGGTCGAGCTGGTCCCCGACGAGGCCGTACAGCTGAAGGTCCACGGCGGCGGCCACCGGTTCCTTTTCTGGAACCCATTCGAGTACAGCTTCGCCGCCACCGAGCTTGGGGCTGAGGCCCGCTACCAGTTCGATCGGCACCATGGCGGCCTACTCTTCGCAGGGCTGGGACAGCGCCGCTACCCCGGTGAAGCCCACGACAGCCCGCTCGTCGGGACGTCGTCCGCCGGCCCGAGGCGGAGGGAAGACCAGGTGCTCACCGGAGGGCTCGGCTACTCCTACCGGGGTCCGTTCACGCTTCAGTTGACCTACAGCTTCACCGAGCATGACTCGAACAGCTTCGGCGAAACCACCCAGCTTCATCGGTTGAGCGCGTCGGCCGGAATGCGGCTGCCGCTCCGGTTGAGCCTGTTTGCCCAGGGAGTGGTCCAGCTCGCCCACTTCCCCGATGGGGTCTACACCTCGGGGCAGCTGAACCTGGTCGAGGACGACGACGCCCACAATGCCCTCTCGCTGCGGCTGGTACGGCCGCTGGCGGAACACCTGGACCTCGACCTGCGTTACGCCCTCTATCAGGACCGGTTGCCCCAGAATCAGCTCTCCTACCTTCGGCAGGTGGTCGCGGTGGGGCTGACTTTCCGCCTGTGATAGAAGCCTTGCTTCCCGCCATGCCCAGCCCCGACCCTTCGTCTCCGCCCGTGGAACCCGCGCCGCTCTCGCAGGACAGCACCCAGCAGCCCGGGGGCGACCCCAACCTGGAGTTCGGCCCCCGCGCTCCCTCGATGCCCCAGTACTTCCTCGGCTATGCGGTGGTGTTCGGCGCGGTGATTGGCTTTGCCATGCTGCTGGTGCTGCTGATGAAGGTGCTGCGGTAGCTGCCGAACGAGGGAGAGGGGCGTCTCTCGACTCCGCCTGTCGGCTACGCTCGAGATGAACGGGGACTTCGCCCTGCGGTTACGAGCGAAATGAGCGGGGGGGGACTTCGCCTCAACCAGGGTTCGTCAATCTCGATTACCGGCGGCCTCCCCCGGTCACCCCGAGCGTAGGGCCGACGGCCCGGAGTCGAGGGGGCGCACTGGCGATTCCCTCGACTCCGCTGACACTACGCTCGGACGCTCGGGTGCGGCGTCCGTTCGAGAATCGTGATCGTCCGTATAGTGGCCGGCAGCGCTGCTCACAGGTCCGCGAGACGGCCCTCGATGTCTCCCTGCAGGCTGATGTCCTTCTTGCCGAGCGGGGTGTTCCTCGCCTGCTGGTAGCTCTTCTTCGCTTGCTCGACGTTCCCCTGACCGGCATGGGCGTCGCCCAGCGCCACCAGGGCGGCGGCGTAGTCGGGGTCGAGCCGGCACGCCTCTTCGAGACAGTGCGCGCTCTCGGCGTAGCGGCGGAGGTCGAGGTAGAGCTTTCCGAGGGAAAAGTGGCCCATCGGAGAGTCGGGGAAGTCTTTCACCAGCTTCTGGAACTGTCGTTCGCGGTCGTCGCTCATGGGCTTGGAGCGGCCAGTATGGCCAAACTCCGGCGGCGTCAACCGCGGCTGCAACGGTCCGTGGTAGAAGCGGTTTTCGTGATGAGCGCTCCCCGAAAACAGGCTGAAGCAGCGCGGCGTGCGGCCAGGGTTCTGGCGATCGCTCCTTCTGAAGTGAAAGACGGGGCCCTGCGACAGATGGCTCGGGCGCTGCGCGGAGAGAGTGCCGCGGTGCTTGCCGCCAATGCCCTCGACCTCAACGCCGCCCGGGCCGCCGGTCAGGGGACATCGTTCCTCGATCGGCTCGCGCTTGACCCCTCCAGGGTGGAAGCGATGGCGGCGGCGATCGACGCCGTGCGCCAACTCGAGGACCCGATCGGCGAAGTGGTCGAGCAGTGGAAGCGGCCCAACGGCCTCGAGGTGGAGAAGGTCCGGCTGCCCCTCGGCGTGGTGCTGATGATCTACGAGGCCCGCCCCAACGTCACCTCCGACGCCGCGGCCCTTTGCTTGAAGAGTGGCAACGCGGTCATCCTCCGCGGCGGCAGCGAGTCGCTTCGCACCAACCAGGCGATCGCTCGGGCGCTGCGCAAAGCGGTGGCCTCTGCGGGGCTGCCAGCCGATTCCATCCAGCTCGTCCCCTCCTCCGACCGCGAGGTGATGCTCGAGCTGCTCACCTTCGAGGGGCTGATCGACCTCTGCATTCCCCGGGGAGGCGAAGGGCTGATTCGCTTCGTCGCCGAGAACGCGCGCATCCCGGTGGTGAAGCACTACAAAGGCGTCTGCCACGTCTACGTTCACGCCGATGCCGACCTCGCCCAGGCCGAGCGGATTCTCCTCAACGCCAAAACCTCGCGCCCCGGGGTGTGCAACGCCGCCGAGTGCCTGCTGGTGGATCGCGCCGTGGCCGGAAAGTTCCTCGCCCGGGCTGGTCCAGCGCTGGCAGAGCGCGGCGTCGCCCTCAGGGCCTGCCCCACCAGCCTGCCACTTCTCCGTCGCGCCGGAGTGAAGGCGACCGCCGCCCGTGCCTCCGACTTCGGCCAGGAATTTCTCGACCTCATCCTCGCCGTCCGGGTGGTCGCCGGGCTCGACGGGGCGCTCGCCCACATCGCCCGCCACGGCTCGGAGCACACCGAGGCGATCGTCACCCGCAGCGCCCAGGTGGCGAAGCGGTTCACCCGCGAGGTCTCGGCCTCCGCGGTGGTGGTGAACGCCTCCACCCGCTTCAACGACGGCGGCGAGCTCGGGTTGGGCGCCGAAATCGGCATTTCCACTTCCAGGCTCCACGCTTTCGGCCCAATGGGCTTGCGCGAGCTCACCGCTCAGAAGTACGTCCTCCATGGCACCGGCCAGGTGCGCTAGTCCCTCACCGATTCGAGCCTCATGACCCTCCGCCAACAACAGAAGAAGCGCTCCGTTGCCGCCCCGAAGAAGAAGAAGGCCTCGCCGAAGAAGAAGACCGCTGCCCGCGCGGGGCGGAAGTCTGCGGCGCCGGTAGACAAGAAGAAGGGCAAGGAACGCGTCGCCGGCCGGCCGCCCCAGCGCGCCCCCGCAGAGAACGCCCGCGCACGGTCGCTCGCGCATCGCCTCGCCGAGCTGGTGCTGGACAAGAAGGCCTCCGACGTCGTCATCCTCGACGTCCGCGGCAAGACCTCCTACGCCGACTACTTCGTGCTCGCCTCCGGTGAGTCGGAGCGCCAGGTGGCAGCGATGGCTGAGCACGCCGAGGTGACCCTGAAGACCGAGAAGAACGTGCGGGTGATTGGCTCCGAGGGCCAGGAGACCGGCCAGTGGGTGCTCCTCGACTACGGCGAAGTGGTCGCCCACCTCTTCTTCAACGAAGTGCGCGCGTTCTACGACCTCGAAGGCCTGTGGGCCGACGCGCCCCGGGAAGCCCCCGAAGCCGCAGTCGCGCAGGCGCTGGCCTGAAAGTTCGACTCGCGTCGATCGGCAAGGACCGCTCCGGGCTGTTCGCTCCCGGAGTGGCCGAGTACGCCGGACGGCTCGCCCACTACACCCGCTTCGAGTTAGTCGAGCTGCCGGAAGCCAAGGGCTCCAAGCTGAAGGCGGAGAGTTCGAAGGCCCGGGAAGAGAAGCAGCTGCTCGGCCTGGTCTCGTCGCGGGACTGGCTGGTCGCTCTCGACGAGCGGGGCAAGCAGCACAGCTCGCTCGAGCTCGCAGCTTGGGTAGGCAAAGCCCAGGGCGCCGGTAGGGACTTGCTCTTCGTCATCGGCGGAGACGAAGGCCTCGCCCCCGGCGTCCTGGCCCGAGCCGAGCTCACCCTCTCACTCTCTCGGATGACCCTGCCGCATCGACTGGCGCGACTGGTGCTGGTGGAGCAGCTCTACCGCGCCTTCACGGTGCTCAAAGGTGAGCCGTACCACAAGTAGCGACAGGGAGGTCCGGGTAGCTGCCGCGCCTACCTGCGAGGGCCGAAGCTGAGCCGGGAGTTCGATCACCCCCCAGATTGACTCTAGACTTCCTGACGTCGAGCGGCCGCCGCTGCCCTCCGCCGAAGGGACTATGACCACGTCGATGCGCCCCCTGCTGCTGATGGCAGCAGCCCTGGCCCTGTCGGGCTGCGCGAGAACCTCTCCGCTCTTCTGCGGCGAGGTGGACGATCTGCCTTGTCCCCAGGACACCTACTGCGTCGAGGGCCGCTGCGTTCCCGGGCCCGCTGCAGGGGACGCCGGTTGCCTGGAAAATCAGGCCTTCTGCGATGAGGGCTGCATCGACCTCGCCTCCAACCCTGCCAACTGCGGGACGTGCCGTCAGGCGTGTGCCAGCGGTCAGGTTTGCCAGAATGGAGCCTGTGTCGTCGGCTGCGATTCCGGCAAGGTGAACTGCGGAGGCGCCTGCGTCTCCCTCGACTCCGACCGCGCCCACTGCGGCAAGTGCGAACAGAGCTGCGCGCCCGGACAGAGCTGCAGCGAGGGTCAATGCGTCAGCGCCTGTCCCACCGGTGAGGTCGAGTGCAACGGCGCCTGTCGAAATTTTGGATCGGATCCGCTCCACTGTGGCGCCTGCGGCCAGAGCTGCAGCCCCGCCGAGAGCTGCAGCGCGGGTCACTGCCAGCTCCGTTGTATTCCCGGTCAGACCGCCTGCAACGGAAGCTGCCGTAACCTCGACGATGACCCGTTGAGCTGCGGCGGCTGCACCTCGATGTGCGCGGCCGGAGAGAGCTGTCAGCTGGGCCACTGCCTCTCGCCCTGCGCCACCGGACAGACCGCCTGCAACGGAAGCTGCGTGTCGCTGCTCACCGACAACGGCAACTGCGGCAGCTGCGGCCAGAGTTGCAGCGGCGGCACCTCTTGCTCCGGGGGAACCTGCCAATGCCCGGCCGCTGGCCTGCTCTGCTCGGGCCAGTGCGTCGCTCGCCTCACCGATAACGCTCACTGCGGAGGGTGCGGCAATCGCTGTGCTTCCGGAAGCAGCTGTCAGTCGGGAAGCTGCGTTTGCACCGGAACGCTGCTGCGGTGCGGTAGCGCCTGCGTCGATCTCAACGCTGACCCGGCGAACTGCGGCGGCTGCGGCGTGGGCTGCGGCAGCGCTCAGGTCTGCGCGGGAAGCAGCTGCGGTCCGAGCTGCGATCCTTCGCTCACCCGCTGCGGCGGTGCCTGTGTCGACCCGCAACAGGATGTCCTCCATTGCGGAGGCTGCAGCCAGGCCTGCGCCGCGGGCCAGACCTGTGTCGGGGGAGCGTGCCAGTGCCCCGCGGGTCAAACGCTCTGCGGCGGCAATTGCATTGACCTCACTCGCTCGCCTGCGCACTGTGGAAGTTGCAACACCGCCTGCGCTCCGCAACAGGGCTGCACCTCAGGGAGCTGCCAGTGCCCGCCCGGGACCAGCCTCTGCAACAACCAGTGTGTCCCGCTCGACACCGACTCCGCGCACTGCGGCAGTTGCACCCAGCAGTGCGTGGGGGGACAGGCCTGCACCTCGGGCACCTGCCAGTGCCCCGCCGGGCAACAGCTGTGCAGCAACCTCTGTGTCGACCCCCTGAGCAGCAACAGCCACTGCGGCGGCTGTGGTCTGGCCTGCGGCATCGGCGTCAGCTGCGCCGCGGGAGCCTGCACCTGCCCGTCGGGGAAGACCTTCTGCAACGGACTCTGTGTCGACACCCAGACCAGCAACGGCCACTGCGGCGGCTGTGGTCTGACCTGCGGCGGAGGCAGCACCTGCTTCAATGGCGCCTGCGCCTGCAATGCCGGTCAGATGATGTGCAACGGCACGTGCGTCGACCTCGCCACCAGCGCGGGAAACTGCGGCAGCTGCGGGGTGAGCTGTAGCGCTCCGAACTCGAGTTGCAGTCAGGGCATCTGTTCCTGTCCCGTCGCGGGCCAGAGCCTCTGCAGCGGACAATGCGTCGACACCCTCACCAGCAACTCCAACTGTGGAAGCTGCGGGGTGAGTTGCGGCAACGGTTCGATTTGCACCAGCGGCAGCTGCGTCTGCCCCGCCGGCCGCAGCCTCTGCGCAGGTGCCTGCGTCGATACCCAGATCAGCAACACCCATTGCGGCGGCTGCGGAGTGTCCTGCACCGGGACCACATCCTGCATCAACGGCAGCTGCGTCTGTCCCCTCGGTCAGAGCCTATGCTCCGGAGCCTGCGTCGACCTCCAGACCAGCAGCGCAAACTGCGGCGGCTGCGGAGTGACCTGTGCCGGAACCACTTCCTGCGCCAACGGCAGCTGTGTTTGTCCGAGCGGGCAGACGCTCTGCTCCGGCGCCTGCGTCGACACTCTGACCAGCGCCTCGAACTGCGGCGGCTGCGGCACGGTATGCGGCGGCGGCAGCGGCTGTGTCAGTGGCAGCTGTGCTTGTCCCGGCGGACAGACGCTCTGCTCCGGCGCCTGCGTCGACACTTCGACCAGCGGCTCCAACTGCGGCGGCTGCGGCACGGTATGCGGCGGCGGCAGCAGCTGTGTCAGCAGCAGCTGTACGTGTCCCGGCGGGCAGACACTTTGCTCCGGCTCCTGCGTCGATACGTCGACCAGTACCTCCAACTGTGGCGGTTGCGGAGTTGCCTGCGCCGCAGGAAGCAGCTGCGTCGCTGGCTCCTGTCAGGCGCCTTGTCCTTCCGGCTACCTGCGCTGCGGAGGCCTCTGCGTCAATCCCGTCAGCGATCTGCAGAATTGCGGAACCTGCGGCACCGCCTGTGGCGCCAACGCCTCTTGCCTCAACGGCAGCTGCAGCTGTGCCGCGGGCTACTCCCTCTGCGGCTCGAGCTGCGTTCGAATCTCGACCGACCCGAACAACTGTGGCGGCTGCGGAATCGCCTGCGGCTCGAACCAGGTTTGCACGCTGTTCACCTGCCTGAACAATTGCCTCTTCGGACAGACCGCCTGCAACGGCACCTGCGTCAGGCTCAACCGCAACGCCAGCAACTGCGGCACGTGCGGAAATAGCTGCGGCTCGGGCAACAGCTGTCAGGGGGGCCAATGCCAGTGCAACACCGCCAACGGCGAAACCCTCTGCAACAACACCTGCGTTCAGACCGACTCCGACCCGCAGAATTGCGGAGGCTGCAATCTGGCTTGTGCTGCCGGTCAGGTGTGCTCGAGTGGAAGTTGCCAATCCAGCTGCGGCACGGCTCAGAGCTCCTGCAGCAACGCGTGCTTCGATCTTCAGGACGACCCGCAGCACTGCGGCGGCTGCAATCACGGCTGCGGCGCCGGCGAGCTCTGCGCGGGCGGCACCTGCTACTGCACCGCGGGAAGCAGCTTCTGCGGCGGGGTCTGCCAGGATCTCCAGTCCGACCCGGCCAACTGTGGCAGCTGTGGAAACAGCTGCGGCCCGGGAACCTTCTGCATCGCCGGGAGCTGCAGCTGTTCGGTGGGACAGACCTCCTGCGGCGGTGCCTGCACCAGCCTTCA
>JAYUUC010000758.1:0-2682 GCA_043755105.1 Myxococcales bacterium | reverse complement strand
GGTACGCGATCGGGCCGCTGAAGCCGGCAAAGGGCGCGCCGGTGCGATCGAGCGCCGTCACGGTGAGGTCCAGCTCGACTTCGCCCCGGGGCAACTGGAAGGGACAGTCCCGGGTTCCCCTCACCGCCGGCGGGACCTTGGCTTCTCCGCCGTACTTCGCATTGCAGGGAGTGATCACCGGCAGCGGCTTTCGTGTTCCGGTGGGCGAGCTGAAGAGGCCATCGACCGCGACCTGGAACGAATTTAGCCCCTGAGGAACGGTGGGCGCGGGGACGCTGCAGCTCGCAGCGAGAACGAGGAGCAATGCGGCACTGCGCTTGTGCTGACTCACTTTACCCTCCGGGAGATTCGGCCGTCTTCGATGCCCATCGCCACGCCCACCGAAGTCGGGTGCTCACAGAAGCTTCGCAGCTGGGGGGTGACGTGGCCGCATGCAGCTAGATCTCCTCCGAGTGCATCGCGGCAACTGCAGTGCCCCACCGCAGGCCCGGGAGGGACACGGTTGACGCACTCCTGCAGCAGCGCGGGGGTAATCTCCGTGAGCCCGCAGGCTGCCGCATCTCCGGCGAGGATCTGCTTGCAGGAGCAGTCACCCACCTGCGCCTCGAGCTCTTGGCGGAAAGTCTGCGCCAGCGCGCAGAAGTTGTTCACCTGGGAATCGACCTGCCAGCGGCCTTCGAGAAAGTTGCCACAGCGTCGGCCGTTCTTGCCACCAGGAGGCCGTCGCCGTCGAGCTTGCCGGCGAGGATATCGTCGCAGGAACAGAACCCCTGCATGTAACCCACCAGCGAGTCGCGAAGGCTGATGCCGGTCTCGAGGCGGGTGGTGTTGCGCTTGAGGACCTTGAAGCCCGAGCCGCCCTTGGCGATGTAGTCGTTCACCGCAACCCGGTAGGTGGCGTTGAGGTCCACTGCCTTGCCGTTGATCTTGATCTCGATTCCCGAGTGGGACCAGCAACGGCCGCCGGTAGCCACGTCGTCGAGGCACTGCCAGGGGGCCTTCACCGGGTCGCGACTTGGGTCAATCGCTCGACACTCCGAAGCCAGGCTGTCCCCGGTCTGATGGGGGTCGCAGGGCACCCGCAGGTCGTTCAGCTGCACCTGGGCGCAGTCCATCGTGAAGCGCGCCCCGGAAATTTGCGCCTGCGATAGGCAACCGCGACCCGCGCTCTTCTCGGTGACGAAGTCGAAGAGCTCCTGAATCTCGCTGCCCGAGAGGTACATCAGATTGATGGTGTTCTCGAAGGGGAAAACGTTGAACATCGACTCTTGCGTGATCGGCCCGGCGTAAAGGTTGTCGCGGATGCCGAGCGAGTTGGTGAGCGCCACCTCGGCTTCGACGCGGCGTCGGGTGCGCATCGAGTCGGCGGCGAGATTTCCGAGCGGCGAGTCGCCTCCATTCGAAGTGTTCCGCCGCGCGATGTCCCGCGGCGCGTACGAGAAGATCGAGGTCAGAGCGAGAGAGAAGTCCATGCCGAGGATGTAGGGCTGGAGCAGCTGGGTGGTCTCCTTGTCTTCCTGCTCGGTGCACCGGGCGATCGCCTCGGGCACCCCAGGGGATCGGGAAAACTCGCCGGGGTTCCAGAACTTCGACTTGTAGAAGCTGTGCATCGCCTCGTCGCACCAGAGCGAGTCGATCGGAAAGACGCGGTACTCGTGGCTCTGCACTTCGGCGCCGTTGGCAGTGCCTGGGCCCGCGGGCATCTTCAGCACCAGGTCGAGTCGGCCGACGTACTTGGCGAAGGCGCCGGAGTGAGAGAGCACCACCTTGCGGCCCGAAGGATCGGTGAGTTGCTGCGGCGGGTTCAACACCACATGAAGGTGGCCGCCAAGGACGACGTCGATGCCGGAGACGCCGGGGATATGGACCTCGACCACCGAGCTGTCGGCGCCTTCGGGCCCGAACCACTGCTTCACCTGCCAGGGGTCCGTGGGCCGCTCGAGGTAGCTCTTGATCCGCCCGTACTCGTAGAAGCCCTGGTAGCCCTGGACCAGATCCTGGTCCTCGGTGAGCCCGAGGTGGCTGACGATCACGATCAGATCTGTGACCGGCCTCAGCAGCTCGACATACGAGCGGGCGGCTTCGTTTTGCTCCAGCGGGGTGAGCTGAAAGGAGTTGCCGCCCTCGACGATCGAGTTCAGCGACGAGATGTTCGCCATTCCAATCACGCCCACCCGCACCCCGTCGACGACGCGGATGGTGTAGGGCGAGGTGTAGAGGGCAGTCTGGTTGTTACCGGGCTCCCGGGGGCTCTCCCAGAGGTAGTTGGCGGCGAGCAGTGGAAAAACGGCGTTGTCCCGCGCCTGATTGGCGAAGTTGATCGGCCCGGCATCGAACTCGTGATTGCCCACCACCGCGGCGTCGAGTCGAAGCTTGGAGAAGAACCGAAACTCGGCTTCTCCGGCGCTGACATTAAAGATCGGCGCGCCCTGAAAAACATCGCCGGAGTCGAAGTGCAGGACCCGGGTGCTTCGGGCGCGCTCGCGCTTGATCAGCGCTGCCAGGCGGCTCGCCCCGCCGAACGGCCCCGCTTCGGGGATGAGCCCGAGGTCGACGTCGGTCTTCAGCGGCGAAAACTCGTACGGCACCAGCCGGGAGTGGATGTCGGAAGTGTGCAGCAGCGTCAGCCGCACCTCTTGGTTGTCGAGCGGCGTCCCCTCGCCATCGACCAGCGGCAGGCAG
>JAYUUC010000757.1:0-2688 GCA_043755105.1 Myxococcales bacterium | reverse complement strand
GCCAGAGGTCTCGAAGCACGAAATCTGCCGCCCCCTTCGCCAGCTCGACCCACTCTGGCCGCTGGAACACCCTTCCGGCGAAGGCCAGCCCGCGAATCATCAACCCGTTCCAGCCGGCGAGGAGCTTGTCGTCCCGCATCGGTTTGATTCGCTTCTCGCGCTCAGCCAGCAGCAACGTCCGGGCGCGGAGGAGATCTGCTTCCACCTCTGCCTCGGTCCTCCCCTGCTGTCGGGCGAGCTCGGCGGCCGTGGCGGTGACCTCGAGCACGGTGGCGCCGTGTTCGAAGTTTCCCAGAGGGGTGATGCCGAGGTGGTCCTTCAGCTGGCTGGCCAGCTCCGGAGGCAACAGGGCATCTACTTCCGCAGGCTTCCAGACGAAGAACTTCCCCTCCTCTCCTTCGCTGTCTGCGTCCTGAGCCGCGTAGAAGCCCCCTTCCGGGCTGGTCATCTCGCGGCGAACGTAGGCCGCAGTCTCTTCTGCCACCTTCTTCCACAGCGGCCGCGGCTCGAGCTGCTGGGCCTCGGCGTAGAGGTGGAGCAGCTGAGCGTTGTCGTAGAGCATCTTCTCGAAGTGGGGCACCAGCCAGCGGGCGTCGACCGAGTAACGGTGAAAGCCGCCCCCGAGCTGGTCGTAGATTCCCCCGAGCGCCATCTTCTCCAGAGTGAAGGTCGCCGCCTTGAGCAGCCCCGTGTCCCCGCTGCGGCGATGGCCTCGGAGCAGCAAGGCCACGTTCATCGGGTTGGGGAACTTCGGCGCACCCCCGAAGCCTCCGTTCACCCGATCGACCTCCTTCTCGAGCCGCTTTGCCGCCTCGACCACGTCCTTCGCCGTGAGCTCCGCAGGATTGGAGTCGAGCCCATACCCGGAGAGGTGCTGCAGACCGGCCCGGAACTGGTCCGCCTGGGCCTCGACCTCGGCGCGCTGCTTCATCCACGATTCCGAGAGCCCCTTGAGCAGCCGGCTGAACCCCGGCAGGCCATGCTTGTCCTCGGGCGGGAAGTAGGTGCCTCCGAAGAACGGGCGCAAGTCAGGAGTGAGAAAGACCGTGAGCGGCCAGCCTCCGCCGCGACCGAGCAACTGCACCACGCCTTGATAGAGCTGGTCGAGGTCCGGGCGCTCTTCGCGGTCGACCTTGATGTTGATGAACCCCTCGTTCATCAGCTGCGCGACCGCCGGGTTCTCGAAAGACTCGTGGGCCATCACGTGGCACCAGTGGCACGCGGAGTAGCCAATCGAGAGGAGGATGGGCCGGTCCTCGGTGCGCGACCTCGCCAGCGCCTCCTCCGACCACGGGTACCAGTCGACCGGGTTGTGGGCGTGCTGCTTGAGGTACGGCGAGGTTTCCTGCGCGAGACGATTGGGAGGCGAAGGCTGCGAGCTCACGGAGGGCTCCTGACCACGAAAGGGCTTTCTGGATGGCTCTGGCTTCGTTTAGTCGCCCGGGTGAAACCCGGCAAGGCGGTTACCCTGGCTTCGTCTCCGGGTCGAGACGAGGGTTATCTTCTGGAAAGGGCCAAGGGTCGTCCCTCGACTCCGCCTTCGGCACGCTCGGGATGAACGGAGGGGGATGAACGAGGGGGATACTCGGGAAACGTTCGGCATTGCTGCTAGAAATGTTCCGCCTTGGCCCGCGACCTCGACTTCTTCGACTCCCTTCGCCGGCTCCTCGACCTGGAGCGGGCTGCGGACCGGGCCCGACTGCTCGAGGCCAAGGCGTCGCTCTCTCTCTCTGAACAGGAAGACCGCGGGCTCTTGCTCCTCGACGTTGAACCGGTGGAGGAGTCGGTCGGCCTCGGCGGTCGCTTTCTGGTCACCCTCGCCCGCTCCGATGGACGTCCTTTGCCGAGCCAGCCTCACTCCGGGGACCTGGTTGAAGTTCGGCCTCGCAAGTCGGAAGACGTCGAGCCGGCGCGCGGAATCGTCTCTCGCGCCACCCGGATGAAGGTCCAGGTGGCCTTCGAGCGCCCTCCTCCAGACTTCATCGGCGAGGGTCGGCTGCGGGTGGATTTGGTCCCCAACGACGTCACTTACGACCGTGCCCGCACTGCCCTCACTCAGGTGGCGGCGATGGACCGGGGCCAGGCACGGCACAAGCGACAGGTGCTCCTCGGCGACGAAGCAGCCCGCTTCGGGCCATCTCTCCCCTTGCCGGAAGGGCTGACCCTTAATCCGGAGCAGCGAGAAGCAGTGGTCCGCGCGCTCGCGGCCGAGGATTTCTATCTGGTGCATGGCCCTCCCGGGACCGGCAAGAGCACGGTGCTGGCGGAGATCGCCGTGCAGGCGGTGGCCCGGGGACAGCGGGTGCTGGGGACCGCTGCGAGCAACACCGGCGTCGACCACCTGCTCGAGCTTTGCCTCGACCGCGGGCTGAAGGCGATTCGCGTCGGGCACCCGGCGCGGGTGCTCCCCCATCTGCAGCAGCACACCCTGGACATCGTGGTCGAGGACCACCCGGACCGGAAGCTCTCGCTCGAGCTCTTTCGCGAAGCCTACGAGCTGCTTGGCTACGCGCGGCGCCAGCGTGCTCAAGGTCGCAGCCGCGACCGCTTCTCCAACGCCCGCTCGTCGTCGAGCGAGGCGAAGAAGATGCTCGACGATGCCCGCGCGCTCGAGCGAAAGGCAGTGCGTTCGGTGCTCGAAGGCGCCGAGGTGCTCTGCGCCACCTGCTCCAGTCTGCCTTCGGGACC
>JAYUUC010000756.1:0-7943 GCA_043755105.1 Myxococcales bacterium | reverse complement strand
GGTCCCTGCGCCGATCGCGGTCTACCCCGGGGCGATCGCCAAGCTCCCCGACGCCGAGCGGGCTTCGGTGGAAGCGGTGATTGCCCGTCTCCCGTCGATCGGCCCCGCGCTGGCCAAGCTGGCCACCGCCCGGCCTCAGACGTTGATCGGCAACGACGAGGTGATGGGGGTCAATTTCCCTGCGCAGCTGCTCACCTTCCTCGACGAAGGCCTGCTGCGGGAAAGAGATCTGCCGGGGCTGGCAGAGTTCATCAACCGGGTCGCGGAGCGCCGCTTCGATTGGAGACGGGGCGGCTACAGCATGTCGGTGTGCACGGCGATGAACACCGTGTTCAACCACCCGGGGCTGGTGCTGCGGATGATCGAGGCCGCGAGGAAGGAGGTCCCGCTGGCGGTTCACGGGGTCTACGAAGGCGACGGTCGCCGCCAGCTGAAGCCGATGGGGGACCTGAATGCCGGGTTTGGCCCGGTCGATGACGTCGATGATCTCCCCGGCGCTCAGCTCGGGTACGAGCGCGGCTTTCTGAGGGCCATCGTCGATCAGCTGGCGCCCCCTGTGGACAAGCTTCCGCTCGAGCGGTTTGCGAAGATCTGCGACCCCACCGCGGTGGGCCTGTCGAAGCTGACCGGCCGCGAGGTGAAGTACGGCTACGGCTTCAAGCTGAAGGACGGCAACGACCTCGCGCAGGCGGTGCAGTCGCAAGGGGAAGAAGGGTTGGCCTTCGCCGATGTGCGGGTGAAGATTCCCCGCTCCGGTTGGACCCGGCTCCACTTCCCGGTGTTCTACGATTACGACCCCAAGACGAACACCGTCGCGGTTCAGGAGTGGACCCGAGGGGAGCGCCGCATCTCGCTCGACGGCCTCGAATTCCAGAAGAAGTCCGACCAGTTTCCCGATGGAAAGGACCTTCGGCCCGCGTTCTTCTACCGCTCTTCGCCCGGAATCGAGCCCTTCCTCACCCCGGAGCTGCAGAGCAACTGGAAGAAGCTGCAACAGCGCAACCAGGAGCCCTTCGCCGAGCTGAGAAAGTCGCGGCCTTCCGCGGAGGACTGAAACCCAGAGTCCCGGAGGCGGGGGGCGCAACTTCAGCGCTTGAGAATGCGATAGTTCAAGAAGTCCTTCGTTTCACAGGGGAATCCCGTGGCCGTTTCCATACCGCCGTCTCCACCGGGTGCCCCGCGCCCGCGCTCGGGTCCGAAGGGGCAGTACGACCGGTGGGCCTCGAAGTATGACCAGGAGACTTCCCAGTACGGCTGGTGTGCGCCCCACACGCTGCTCGCCGCGCTGGCCGAGTTCGCGCCCCCCCAGCGGGGTCAGAAAGTGCTCGACGTGGGAGTGGGCACCGGGCTCGCCTCCCAGCCGTATGTCGAAGGCGGCGCTCACGTCACCGGGCTGGATCTGTCGGCGACGATGCTCGACGAGATTCGAAAGAAGAAGCTCCCCTATCGTCGGCTCGCCGAGTACGACATCAATCAACCGCTCCGGACGGCCGGGGTGAAGCCGGCGACGATGGACGTGGTGGTGAGCTGCGGAACACTGCACTTTGCCCGGGACCTGGACGGTACCTTGCGTGAGCTGGTGTCGGCGCTGAAGCCGGGCGGAACGCTGGCCTTCACCTACATCCCCACCCAGGCCCGCTCTTTTGCCGAGCACACGGTGCTCAACTCTCCCCGGGCGGTGGTCGCTTCGCTTCGAGGCATGGACCTTCAGGTCCTCAAGCACTCGAATTTCATCGCTTATTACGACAAGGGCAACTCCCAGGACCCGGTGAAATACCAGCTAGCGGTGGTGCGCAAGCCTCTCTAGGAACGGTTCCGTCCGGATCGCGGCAACTTCAGTTTCTCGCCCGTCGATAATTCGGGAGAGGAGCTGCTGTGACCACCCTTCCGCGAACCTTTGGAAATTTTGCGTCGATTCCCACGCGGACGCCTGGGCCGGCAGCCCCGGCACGGACCCCGCTGAACTCCCCGGCCCAAGGCACCACGCCACGGTCCTCCTATTTCGAGCGCCCGCGGCTCTCCGGGGCGGATCGGTTCGGTGCGCGAGGCGACGAGTATTCTCAACCTACCGACCCTGCCGACGTGTGCAGGACGCTCCTTTGCCGGGCCCGGGGAGACCGCACCGTCCGGTATGGCTCGAGCTCGGAAGGACGATTTCGGGCATACCCTGGGGTGGAGAAGGCCCAGGCGCTGTTGCAGCGGATCGTCGGCGACGACGACGCGCTCGTCGAGTGGCTGGCAGCGCTGCCGGTTCCAGAGGATTTGCGCAACCGAGTGGCGTCGACGGTCAATGACCCGCCCGGGCGCGAGCGCGAGCGTGCCCTCGGAAGTCACTCTCCGGGCGGCCCCTTCGAGCTGAAGGGATGGTTGAACCCACCCATGAATCTGGAGCTGTCGGACCCCTGCGTGGCCCGGCTTCAGCTTGGAACCGAGCTGAACGAAGACCCCTGCGCTTACCTCGGGCAGGTGAGCGGGCAGCCACTGGTGGCGTTGGTCCGCCTCTACGCCCGGATCGCTGAGATGCGGTACGCGGCGCGGCCCAAGATTTCCGATTGGGAGCGGCTCGGGGGCGCGCTTCCCCCCGGCGACGAGTCCCGCGGGCTGATGCTGCGGCTGGCGAAGGCCGTCAATAAATGGCCCGACGAGATTGTCTTTGAGGGCCAACCGCTTTCGGAGCTCACCGTTTTGAAACTGGGCATCGAGCCAGGAGGGCCGATGTATCCCCTGCGAAAACCGCTCGGGACCGTGGCGACCTTCGAAGGGGAGGGCGACTCCGAGGCCTTCCTCCAGGCGCTGCGCCGGCAAGACCCGGCCGCGGTTCAGGTGACCGACGCGACCCTGCGTACTCACTTCGCCCGCGTCGAGAAAGACCTCCTTTCTTTGTTCAACAGTTATCCCGCTCCCACCCCTGGGTTTGCGTGCGGTGTCCTTCATCTGCTGGCTCGGGCGGGCGAGCTCGGCCTCGAGGGGGATGCAAAGATTTACGATGCGTTCCGATGGCTGCCGACGGGAGACCCGCTGCCAGCGTCCGGTGCGCTCCGGCGGTTGGCACGGGTCAAGGGCTGGGACGCAGAGGCGACGCGCGATCGGGACTTCCGGCTCTCCGACTACAAGCCGCGGGGGTACCCGACGGAAGAGAGCGGCCCCGCGCTGACCGTGCGACGGGCGAAAGCCGCTGAAGCCACGGTTCTGGGATTCGAGACCCCGGGAGAGACGGGCCCCGAGCTGCTCGCGGCGTTGACGGAGGACCTCGAGTTCCTGGACCCCGCGCTGTCGGCACAGCCGATCGAACGCGCCTATGCGGTGATGCGCTTGCTCTTCGACCATGGTCCCCGGCACGAGTTCTCCGAGCTGCGCGCCGCGCTGACGACCGGCCGGAGCGCGGGGACTGTTGCTCCGGTTGACCTGCGGGAGTGGCCGCTCTCGCAGGTCGAGCAACACCTGACTGCGACCTTCGAACCCTGGACGAACCTGAGAGCGACGGCGGTGCTGGCCGGACTGACGATGAAGCTTCCCGCCGGTGCGCTCGAGGCATTGCTGAAGGAGAAGGGTTGCTCTGAGGCGGAAGCGAAAGCGCTGGCGGAGGTGGGGCGTCGGCTGGGCGAGCTCCGTCCGGCTGAGTTCTCTTTCGTCTGCTCGGTGGAGGGCTCAGGCGATCCCTCGTTGGATTGGGTGGACCTGGAGTTGCGTCTGGCCCTGGCGGCGTTTCCCTCCGAGAAGGTGTCGCTCGAGGCCCTGTTCTCCAGCGCAGATCCCGCCAGCTTCGTTGCGGCGGTCGGCGATCGGCTGAAGTTGGAAGACCTGTCGAGTCGAACCGCAACGGAGCTGCTCGACTTTCTCGCCAGCAAGGTCAGCAACGAACAGGTCAGTGGGGAATTCGTGCGCACCTGCCTTCCAGAGGGGTGGGCAGAGAGACTGGAGCAGAAGGACCGCCTGGAAGTGACCGCAGGGGTTCAGCGGCTGCTCGACGCGCCCGAGGCCTCGCAGTACGCGGCGATGGATGAACTGGTGAAGGTCCTCGCGCGGGGAAGCGACATCGAAGCCAACGTCACGGAAGCGCTGAAGTTGCTCGCTGCTGCAAATGCCTAGAACGCAGCGCAAGGGAGATTCGAAATGCCGATCAAGGGTGTCGTCGTCATTCTAATGTACGAGTAAATTCAATGCCTTGGGGGGCGTCTTGTGCGCGGCGCTGCCATTCGAATGTGCGCAACTTCCGTTCTCGGGTTTCGATAATCTGAGCAGGAGGTTTCGAACATGCCGATCAAAGGTGCCGTCGTCATTCAGCCCAACCCGGTGACACGTACCTGGGACCTGAAGGTCGCGAACACGGGAACGGTGCCGATCGGGGTGACCCAGAACATCTTGCCCCCGGGAGGCGACCGCAGCCACGACGACCATATGTACGCGGGGCATGGCTTGGTGGCCAATCCCAACCGGGCCAGTTCGGTGAGTTTCAAGGAAGGAGATACCTACGGACTTGGCGGTGGCGGCGCACTGACAGTGATTGGGGAAGGTTCAACGTTGCGAGTTGGGCTGCGCGGGCTGGCCTACCACACCCTGCCTCTGCCTCCTCTCGACGGTCAGCCGGTGGTGGTGAACTTCGATGACTTCACCTGGTACGGCGGCAGCCCCGAAACTGCTCGGATGGATAACGTCCTGCCCCACATGAGGAGTTACGAGAAAGGGGCGAAGCGACACCTCAATGTCGACGAGTGCGGGGCGGACGAGATGCTTCGCCAGGTCGAAACCCTGCTTGGCCAACCGCAGGCGGCTCGTCCTCAGGGGATGGCGACGGTGACGGCGGTGCAGCGCCCAGGAGGCGCGGTGTCGCACTGGGAGGTCCGCTTCAAGAACGGTGGAGAAGTGCCGTTCATCGGGACCATCGCGTTCGACGGCGGAAACAAACGAGACGGAGCGGGCCTGGAGTCGATGGCAGTGCCGAACGAGGGCTCGGAAGCGCTGCAGCGGATTGAAGCCAATGCCAATTATGGGCTTCCCGCCGTTGCAGGCGCGCGGCTTCGAGTGGGGGTGCGCGGGTTTGGATACACCGACCCTCCAGTGGAGTTGCCGCGGCAGGGGAGCGTCGAGGTTCCGCTGAACTCGATGCGACGCGAGAGCAGCCAGGCGAGCGACGAGTTTTTCGACCTCGAGCAAGTGCTGGCCAAGCGCGCCGAGAAGGGCGCGGTGAAGGAACCCAAGGTCCAGTTCTTCGACAACGGGCGGGCCATCAACGGCGAGCTGAAGCGCGTCGTCCACCACGGGGCCCGGGCGCTGGCAGAGAGTGACTTCAGTCCACCGCGGGTGGTGATTCAGGCGGCAGGAGAGAGTGAAGAGACGCCGGGCGGGGGCTGGACCATCGAGCTCACCAATCAATTGCCGGCGGAAGATGCAGACGGCTCGCTGGGCTTCGTGGCCACGCTGTCTCTGGGGAACGAGGGGGTTGACGCAGCGGTGCTGGCTCCGAAGAAGTTCCAGGAGCCGGGGCTCACCAAGCGCTGGTTCCTTCCCGAGGGCGCGAAGATTGGCAACCTCGTCGCCGAGCCCGGAGCCCAGCTGCGGCTCGGCACCCGAGGGCTGGGCTTCGCGGCCAAGTTCCCTCTGCCCGGTCCGGAGCAGGTGCTGGACACGGCGCAGAATCCCGAGCACTGGGCGTTCTTTCCGGACCAGGTCAACCGCGAGAACCTGACCCACGAATTCACTGACGGTTGCAGGGAGTAGCCCATGCCTATCGCCGGAAAGCTGACCGTCATTCCCATCCCGGCTGAACGACGCTGGGCAGTGGTGGTGGAGAACGAAGGCACCGTTCCGATCTCGATCACCCAGAACGTCCTGCCTCCGGGGCAGCCGGACCTCAACGTCCACGATGACCACTTCGTGAACGGCCATGGCCTGCTCACCAGTCCAGGCAAGACCAGCTACCAGGAATTCATCGAGGGCTCGACCTACAACGGCAGAAAGCTGACCGGCGACTGCATCCTTCGATTGGGTCTGCGGGGTCTGGCGTACCACACGCTGGTGCTTCCAGACATGGACGGCGGCGCGGTGGAACTCGATCTCAATGACTTCAATTGGTACGGAGGGACTCCCGAGACTGCCGCGGGCAATAGCACCAACTGGCCAGGTTCAGCCCCCCATCACTCGGACGTGAGCGGTGGAGAGATTCTGGACAAGGTGGAAACGCTGCTGGCGCAAGCGCGCGGTGGGGTGAGGTGTGAGGGAGAAGCGCGGGTGGTCGCGGTGAGCGGACCTGGAAACATTCTCTCTCACTGGGAAGTCTGGTTCGACAACCACTCGGACCAGGGCTTCATCGGGACGGTGTCGCTCTCCAAGGGAAACAAGAACGACGGCAAGGGGCTGGAATCGATGGCAGTCCCGGACAAGGGCGACGCCGCGATGCAGCGCATCGAGTCGATGGGAAACTATGGAGTGATTGCCAAGCCCGGAGAGAAGCTGCGCCTCGGCGTGCGAGGCTACGCCTGGACCGAGGTGGAGCTGCCGTCGTCAGGTAACCTCATCATCGACGTGAAGAAATTCAAGCGCGATACCTCGTCGATGTCGGCGGAGTATTTCGAGCACGACAGCCTGGTGGAAAAGCGGGAAGAGAAGCGTGAGCGGGTGCAATTCTTCGTCGGAGGCAAACCCCTGGACGGTGCGATCGAACCTAAGGTGTTCCGTGGCCATGAGGCCATTCAGCGCTCGAGCTTCAATCCGCCCGGACTGCGCTTGTGGGCAGTTGAAAACAGCGAGGATACTCCCGGAGGCGGCTGGATGCTGGAACTGGAGAACAACCTTCCCCAGGCCGACGACCATGGGCTACTGGGATTCGTCGCCAGTGTCCGCCTGGCGCCGGCCGGGGTCGATGGTGGAGTACTCCCTTCTCGACGCTTCGACTTCCCCAATCAGGCGAAGCGGTGGTTCATCCCCAACGGGGCCGAGCTGAACGGCGAAGTGGCGACGACCGGGAAGACGCTGGTGGTAGGCACCCTGGGACTCGGATGGCAGGCAGACGTCCCGCTGCCCGCGCCGGGCAAGGAGGTGGACTCCAGCGCCGACGACCAGCTCTGGGGCTTTCGCGAAGCCCTCTACCACCGGCACAGCCTCAGCCCTGCCGTCACCAATCGCTGTCGCCGCTAAACTGCCATGAGCCGCGTTCGCCCCTCCGCTGGTAAAGGTTTGACCCCTCCCGGTTCGACAAAGACCACCACTCCCAAGAAGGTTACGCTCGGAAAATCGACTCGCGCCGCAGGTGACACCTATGAGCGGGTTCGGCGCGGCCTTTCCCAGCCGCCCGGCATGAACCCTGACCCGGAGGCACAGCAGAGCAGAGCCCAGGGATGTCTCGCGGCCCTGCGCAGCGAACACGTCGAGCAGGCTCTGGGATGGGAGGTCGGGAGCAAGGTCGACCCTGCTTCTACTTTGCTCGATTACTACCCGAGCCTGGGCGCGGCAAAGGTTCTGCTGAAACGGTTCGGCGATGGGTCAGGGGCCATCACCCGATTTCTCGACTCGGTCTCTGTTCCCGAGGACCTGCGCCCGCTCTTGATGGCCAGTGTGACCGCGGGGGAGGTTTCGGCGCAGCCTCTTGGGAACGTCGAAGTTCGGTCTGACCGTCCCGGTCGCGAAGCAGGCGATGCAGACGTGCTCACCGCGAGGGAGCTGGCTCTGTCCAGGCTGCGTCGCCCACTGGGGACGGTCACCTTGTTCGAAGGAGATTCTTCACCCGATCGCGTGTGGATGGCGTTCCATCGCGGTGACCCAGCGTCATTCGGTGTTTCAGATGCCACCCTGGTGAAGATGTTCACAGTCTGGGGTATGGCCAAAATCTTCGGCGGATGGACCAACATTTGGAGGAACGATCCTGCGCTCGCCCCTGGGGTGCTCAGGCTGTTTTCAAGAGCAAAAGAGCTGGGCTTACCGGTGGTGGCAAGCCTCGCCTCGACCGC
>JAYUUC010000755.1:0-7957 GCA_043755105.1 Myxococcales bacterium | reverse complement strand
AGGTCGCCGCTGCAGTGGAGCCCGCGGTTGAACCCGTCGGAGTTGCCCAGCATCTCCAGTGCGGCTTTACCCATGCGGGTCATGATCCGCATGTTGAGCACCACGTAGATGCTGTCGGTGAGCTCGATGCCGACCTTCGAGTAAGGCGAGCCGAGCGGCCCCATCACGTAGGGAACCACGTACATCGTTCGGCCCTTCATCGAGCCGTCGAAGAGCCCGCGGAGCTTGGTGTACGCCTCATCCGGAGGCATCCAGTTGTTGGTCGGCCCGGCGTCCTTCTTGGTCTTGGTGCAGATGAAGGTGAGATGCTCGACCCGCGCCACGTCGTTGGGGTTGCTGCGGTGAAGGTAACTGCCGGGATGCTTATCGGGGTTCAACGGGATCAAGATGCCGGCCTTGACCGCCTGCTCGGTGAAGCGAACCTTCTCTTCTTCCGAGCCGTCGCACCACACCACGCGGTCGGGCTTGCACAGCGCTGACATCTGACCGACCCACTCGTTCAAGGTCTTGTTCTGGGTCGGGGCGGGTTCCGCCGGGCTCACTGCTTGCGTCGAAGCCATGTCGTCGTCCTGTCGGCTGCGGATTGAAAGGGCGGGTACCCTATCACTGGCGCGGCCGGGGATCCGTCTGTCGATCGCGATGGACTTATCTGAACCATGAGCCGGCCCGTGGGCCGAGCTCCGTGGGGTCCAGCGTTGGTTACGCGACGCGTCGGCCTGGAAGCCAGTCGAGGGCGAAGACGAAGGTGCCCAGCTTGGCGCATGGCGTGGCTACTTCTGGTGTCGAATCGATTGCCGGTGAGTGTGGAAAGCGGCCAGGTTTCGGTTCGCCCCAGCGCCGGAGGCCCTGCCACCGGGCTCAAGGGGCCGCACTAGAAGTCCTCGGGCTTGTGGCTCTATCCGTGGTGCCGATTGCGCACAGTCGCGAGGAGCTGAAGGGCGACTAAGAAGGATTTTCCAACCAGGTGCTGTGGCCGCTGTTCCACTACCTTCTCGACCAGATTCGCCTCCAGGCGATGGAATGGGAGCAGTACCAGGCAGGCGATCGAATCTGGGTATACGATTACCGGCTCTGCCTGGTGCCGACGATGGTGCGAGAGAAGCTGCCGGAGCGAGGATCGGCTACTTCCTTCACATTCCCTTTCCCGCCCCCGATGTTCTTCAGGCGCTACCATGGCGGAACGCGCTGCTCGAGGGGCTTCTCGGCGCCGATTTGATCGGCTTCCACGCCTTCCCCTACGCGCAGAACTTCGCTTCCTCATTGCGGCGGCTGCTCGGATTTCCTGCAGAGAACGACGGCGTCGAATTCCAGGGCCGACAGGTGAAGCTGGTCCAGATCGCGGTGCCTTCGAGGTCAATCCCTGCGACGTCGACGGCATCGGGGACGCGGTCCAGCGCGCGCTCTCGATGAGCACGACAGAACAGGGCATTCGAATGGAGGCGCTCCGGGCCCGGGTGTTCGGCTTTGATGTCCATCGCTGGGCGCAGAGCTTTCTCGACGAGCTCGACCGCTCAGGTGCTCTCTTCGACGGCAGAGTTGAAGCAACTTCGGGAACAGATCCTCGCTGCACCAGCCCGGGGATCACCGGCCCTACCACGGGTTGGGAAACCATTCCTATGCTTCGACCGTTTCGTCCTGCCTGGTGGCTCCCTAACCTTCAGTGAAACTCGACGGGAGGCGCGAATGCTCGATGCCAGGTAGCAGCGAGCCTGGGCGTGGCGACGAGGTCCGACCATCTCGGAATCGACTTTGAGTTCTACCTCCCAGAGACGTGGACGAGAGACGAGGTTCGACGCAAAGAGGCGCGCGTGCGGGTCGAAGTGACGTTCAAGACGAAGCCAGAACGGGCGCCGAAGATGATCGATCGCGCCCTCGCAGCAGGAGTTTTCAAAGGAGTCGTGCTAACCGATGAGGGATATCGGCAGTCGAGTGTTGGGGAACCTCTCGTACACTGTCGAATGTCCGACCAGACCTCGTATCGCCCCTTCTAACTAAGGAATCCTGATGATCAAGCGACTGCTCTTTGCGCTGTCCGCCGTTTTACTCGTTGCAGGGTGTCCTAGCCCCCCAAGGTCTACCGCCACTGGAGATGCCGGAAATGATGGAGGGCCCGTGGTCATCACTCCCGACGCGGGGACAGACGGCGGAACAGACGGCGGAACAGACGGCGGAACCGATGGAGGGCCGATCTCGACTTCGATTCAGATTCGAAAATTCTCCCGGTACCTCGAGGCCAACGGGACGGTGGAAGTCCCCATCGGGCCAGCGCCGACTGCCTTGAAGATCGTGGCGGGCGTGCTTCAGCCGACGCCGGTCAGCCAGGTGGACGCAGGGCTGTACCAGGTCGACGTTCCAGCAGGTGAGCGCATTTACGTTGGATCAGGAAAGGAGTGGGTCGACACCTCGGCTCGCCAGGTTGATTTGTCACACAATTTTATCGGGAGACATGATTCGATACCGCTCGACGCTGGTTACCAGTCACTCAATGTTGCCCTCACTGGACTGTCGTCCGACCCCTCTGCGGGCACGTTGCAGGTGATGTCTCCAGAGACAGGCTTGTCAGGCGCTCTCGACCTCAACTATTACACATCCGGCAATACAACCTATACCGGTGTGGCAACGTACTACGATTTATCTGTCGAAGGAATGGTGGCCACCTCAACGGGCGACACTGCGTACGTTTCGCAGACTTCGTTCGTTAATCTGGACGGAGGGAATTACACTTCCATCGTCAGTTTTGCGGCGAGCACCGACTTTTCACTTCCTCCGAGCTCAGCCACCAGCTTCACAGCGGCATTCTCCGCTGCACCGACGAAGACGTTGGACTTCCAATGGTCGCTTTCGGAGTTTTCCGCTCGGGCCTCCCAGATCCACCCCAATTTCGGGGCTGCGGAATTTTCGAATTTCTTGATCTATCCCTCGGTGCGACCGGCATCGGAAGGTTGGGTTGGCTTTGGATCAGGACTCGTCGACTACAAGGCAGCAAATCCGCAAGCAGACCTCACCCGTTCAGTGAGCTATCAAGACCCGTTTCCCGCTCCTTGGGCCCGGTGGCTGACTGCTTACTCCGCATTTCGCCACCCCGAGTTGCTGCCAGGCACGAATAGCACCGGTATCTTTGGAATCATCGATGTCACGACCTCGCTCGAAGATCTCGTAGCCGGCCACATCGGTCCCCGGGTGAATCCTCCCCGAAATCTTCTGGTCGGAGGGCAGTCCGCGTACGCACCGCAGACCCTCTCGAGCTTGACCCCTCGGATTCAGTGGGCGCTTCCCAATGGTCAGACGCCTACTGCCTACGAGGTCACCATCATCGAGCTCCGCGTTAACGGCTCCCAGACGTTGGGCAGGGAATTGTACCGCGTGATCACCAACCAATTGGAATCGGTGGTCTTGCCCGGGGTTCTCCAGTCAGGACTCTCGTATGTGTTCGACGTGAAGGCACTTCAGGTCTCCTCCGGTACCTTCGATCCGCAGAGCCGACCCTTTTACGATCTGGGAACCTGTTCCCGAGCTTCGACGCTGTCGTCCTTCCTCGTCGCTCCCTGAAGAAACCTGCCTGACCGTTGACGATGGCGCGAAGGAGCGGACCTCCTTCGCGCCTCACCCTGAGCTCGGCGAACGGTTCAAATAGTGAACAAAAGGTCTGTCCATTTGAGCGGCGATGCCTACCTTTGCTGTCGCAATGAAACGACTTCACCTCCTCGCTCCCCTGCTTCTCGCTGGCTGCTTTCGCCCCAACGCCCACAGCGATCTCCGGATCCGGGACGACATCCCCGCCGGAGGTGACCGCTTCTCGCTTGCGCTCTACCAGTCGGTAGGGGTGGCGATGAAGCCCGGTCACCAGATCGAGCTGATCAAGAACGGGGCGGTGTTCGACGAGCTGGTCGGCGAAATCGAGCGGGCGAAGACCAGCATTCACATCGTCGCCTTCATCTGGAAGCCGGGGCAGCCCGGAGACCGCCTCGTCGACGCGATCCTCGCCAAGACGCTTCAAGGGGTGGAGTGCCGGATCATGGTCGACTCCCTGGGGAGCCAGGGGTTCGAGCTCGAGGTGAAGCCGCGGCTGACCGCCGGTGGCTGCGATGTTCGGCTGTTCCGGCCGCTCGCCGACGGGCCGCTGCACAAGGCCGTCAATCGCAACCATCGGAAGATCGCGATCATCGACGGCAGCGTGGCGATCACCGGCGGCTACTGCATCTATTCCGACTGGCTCGGAAACGGGATGTCCGAGCACGAATGGCGCGACAATAATGTTCGGGTTCGGGGGCCCGCGGTGCGCGACATGCAACTGGCCTTCGCCCAGAACTGGCAGGAAGTGGGTGGACCGCTGCTGCCCTCCAACGCCTTCGTCAACGAAGACCAGGGGAAGACGGCCTTTGGTCGGAAGGTCGACGACGGGACCGCGGTGGAAGTGGCGGCGCTCCGAACCGAGACGACCGCCCGCGCGGCCTTCGTTTCGAGCACCGCCACGAGCGGGCTGACCGCCGCCGAGCGAATGCTTCAAGTGGTGATTGCTGCCGCGAAGAAACGAATCTGGATCACCAACGCCTACTTCATTCCTTCCGACGCGCTGGTGGAAGTGCTGGTGGCCAAGGCCAAGGCGGGGGTGGACGTGAAGGTGGTCGCCGCGGGCCGGGTCCACGATTGGAGGACGGTGCGGGCCGCCCAGCGGAACACCTATCTGCCGCTACTTCGCGCGGGAGTGCGCATCTGGGAGTACCAGCCGTCGATGATGCACGCGAAGACTATCGTGATCGACGACTCTCTGGTGGTCGTGGGCTCGGTGAACATCGACCCCCTCTCGATGAAGAAGCTCGAGGAAGGTTCACTGGTCGCCGAGGACCCCTCGCTGAACAAGGCGATGGCCAAGGCCTTCGAGGAAGACACCACACACTCCGCCGAAATCCAGAGAGAGGGGTGGGAGCACCGCGGCCTCTTCGACCAGCTCGGCCAGAAGATGAGCAACGTGGTGGGCGAAGTGCTCTAGCCACAACTCCGGAGGCCCCCCAATTGAGGCGAACCCCCGTTCATTCCGAGCGTCGTCGAAGGCAGAGTCGAGGAAGCCCCTTCCTCAGGGCACGCACGTTCCGTAGCCGTCGCAAGCCGTGCCACCCAACTGGTTGCAGGGCGTGCCCAGCGGCTCAGGAGAATGGGACGGAATTCCAGTGGTGCACATGTCCACGGTGCACGGATTGTTGTCCGCCGGTAAGTCGCTGTCGTCGTTGACAGCGCCCACGCTTCCCGCCCCGTTGCACGTGTTCTTCTTGCAGTCCCCCGCGGTCTGGGCCGTGGTGGCGGTTCCCGCTGCGGTGTAGGAAAGGCCGCACGCACCCGACAAACAGGTCCGGGTCTGGCACTCGGTGTCCTGGCCGGGGCAGGTCGTAGGGCTGAGGCACTGCACGCAACTGGCCGAGCTGTCGCAGATGCTGCCGCCGTTTTGATTGCATGCCGTCCCCGCGGCAACCGGCGAGTGAGAGGGCACTCCGTTGTTGCACAGGTCCGAGGTGCAGGCGTTGCTGTCGGTCGGCAGGTCCGTGTTGTCGGTGACCGTGGTGATTCCTCCTGAGCCATTGCAGCTGTTCTTCTTGCAGTCCCCTGCGGTCTGGGCGGAAACAGCACTCCCCGCAGGGCTGAACACGAAGCCGCAGGCGCCTTGATTGCAGGTGCGGGTCTGGCATTCGGTGTCCTGCCCGGGGCAATCGCTCGGGTGGGCGCACTGCACGCAGGACCCGCCGCTGCTGCAGAAGGTCCCTCCGTTCTGGGTGCAGGCCGTTCCCGCCGGCTTTGGCGGATTGGACGGTGTCCCGTTGCTGCAGAAGTCGTTGGTGCACTGGAGGTTGTCCACTGGCAAGTCGGTGTTGTCGACGATCGTGACCGGGGTCCCCGAACCGTTGCAGATGTTCTTCTTGCAATCGCCCGTGGTCTGCGAGGTCACCGGGGTGCCCACCGGGGCGTAGGAGAATCCGCAGCTCCCCGAGACACAAGTCCGGGTCTGGCACTCGGTGTCCGTCCCCGGACAGCTGGGGGCAAAGATGCACTGCTTGCAGGCGCCGGCGCCGTTGCACACCGTTCCTCCGCCCTGATTGCAGGCAGTTCCAGCGGCGGTGGGCGGATGAGAAGGCGTGCCGGCAGTACAGACATCCGCGGTGCAGGCGTTGTTATCGATGGGCAGGTCGGTGTTGTCGACGGCGGTGGCGGTGCCTCCCGAGCCGTTGCAGGTGAGCACCTTGCAGTCGCCTTGCGTCTGTCCAGAGACCGGCATCCCAGCGGCGGTGTAGGTGAAACCGCAGGTGCCGGTGTTGCAGGTGCGGGTCTGGCATTCGGTGTTCTGTCCCGGACAGGTGGCGGCGGTGACGCAGCCGACGCAGGCTCCGCTGCCGTTGCAGACCTGCGTCCCTCCGCAAGAGGCCCCGCTCCCCACCGGCGGGTGGGACGGCACCCCGGCAGAACAGACATTCTGGGTGCAGGGGTTGTTGTCTTCGGGAAGGTCAGCATCGTCAATCAACAGCACGGATGCTCCGGCGCCATCGCAGCGCTGGACCTTGCAGTCGCCGGTGGTCTGCGCGGACGTCGCTGTTCCTGCAGCCGCGAATTGAAGGCCGCAGACACCGGCGGTGCAGGTCCGAGTCTGGCAGTCACTGTCCTGGCCGGGGCAGCTGGTCGCCACCAGGCACTGCACGCAGGCGCCTTGACCGTTGCAGGTGTTGCCTCCGTTCTGGCTGCAGGGATTGCCTTCGCTCAGCGGAGCGTGGAAAGGCGTGCCTCCGCTGCAGGCGTCGCGCGTGCAGGCATTCGAATCGTCGGGGAGATCGGCGTCGTCCGATGCGGCGACCGTGCCTCCCGCGCCGTCACAGCGAAGCTGATGGCAGTCGCCCGCAGTTTGCGCAGCGATGGGAGTACCTGCAGCGACGAAGCTGAGTCCACAAGAGCCGGCGACGCAGGTGCGAGACTGGCAGGCGGAATCCTGTCCGGGGCAGGTCGAGGCGTCGAGGCAGCCGACACACACACCGGTGCCGTCGCAGCTCTGGGATCCTCCACAGGAGACGCCCTTCGCCTCCGGAGGGTTGGATGCCACGCCTGCCGTGCAGACATCAGCGGTGCAGGGGTTGTTGTCGATCGGTAGGTCGGCGTCGTCGTTGAGCTCGGCGGTCTGACCGGCGCCGTCGCACTGAACCCCCTTGCAGTCGCCGGCGTGTTGCTGGGAGAGCGCAGTCCCCGATGGAGCATTCACCACCCCACACAGGTTCGCGAGGCAGGTGCGGGTCTGGCATTCGGAATCCAAACCCGGGCAGTCCGCCACCCCGGTACAGCGCGACACCGTCGTGGTCTCGGGACCTGCGCAGTTGAACGCGGCTCCCAGCAACGCTCCGCCCAGGCACGCCAACGCTGCGGCCGACAGCAAACCCTTGTTCCCAGTCATGGTGTCCTTTGTGGCGGTCGACGTCGAGCCTGAAGCCAGAGCCCTAATCCTAGCAAAGCACCAGAGATGCCGAAGCGGGTGAGGTCAAATTTTAGTCTGCCCTTCCGGTTGCAGGGCGGACGTCCAGGGGCGAAAGGTGGCTACTCACTGCACTGTCGGAAGGGGCCCGGCGTCACTGCCGCCGAGAAAGCTGCTATCGACCAGCCCGCTCAGGTCCTCCGCGGGAATGTAGCCGAGGGCGGCGGTGCGCCGACCCACTTCCATCAACTGTTCCGACAGAAGGTCGTTGGTGAGGCTGAGCCGGCTGAACGCTTGCCGGAGCACCTCAGGCTTCAGCTTCTTCGAGGTCGCCTTCTCGAACGCCTGGTTCACCTTCAGCGCAAAGGCTTCGCGGTCCGTCTCCCATCGCTCGGTCAGCTCCCGGTGGGCGTTGACGATCGCCTCCACCTGCGGCCGATGGGCGCGAATCGCGTGCTCGGTGGCGACCAGCACCGTCACCGGAAAGGCGTGGTCCTTCCACAGGTCCCGCTCGTC
>JAYUUC010000754.1:0-7960 GCA_043755105.1 Myxococcales bacterium | reverse complement strand
GCCGACCGCGTTCGTCGACAAGTTCCAGCTGCTCAGCCCACACCTCGCGCTCTTCGTTGGCCTCACCGGGGTGAGCGTCTGGCTGCTGCGCAAGCTCGAGGCGGAGAACCTCGAGGCCTATCTCGCCCTGGCGCCGATCGCCGCGATGGCGGTGCTGGGACCGGTCATTTTCTATCTCCACTGGCCCTACCTCTGGCATCACCCGGTGGACCGGACGGCCTGGTACCTCGCCTTCCACGCCACCCACAACCACTACACCTGGTTTTATCTCGGCAAGCTGCTCCGCGAGCCGCCCTTCCCGCTCAGCTATGTGCTGGTGAAGACCGCGCTCACCGTGCCCACCTCGCTGGGGGTGCCGATGGTCACCGGGTTTGTCGCGCTGTCCGCCCGACTCGTGCTCGGCGCCATACCCCGAACCCGACGCTGGTTCCGGAGGCCCGATTTCACCGAGATGTTGATTGGCGTCAACGCCGTCGCGGCCATTGCGATCATCAGCCACCCCGACGTTCCCCACTTCGGAGGGGTGAAGCACTGGCTGCCGTCGATGCCGTTCCTCGCGCTGCTTTCAGGCGACGCCGTGGACCGCGCTTGTCGGACCGCCACCGGGGTGCTGCGCGGCGTTGCCCGCAGCTGGAGCAACTCGGCGGTGACGGCGACCCTGTTCGCGCTGCTGCTCTTGCCGGCGGCGGTCGACACCTGGCGCAACCACCCCTACGGCACCAGCTTCTATTCCGAGCTCGCGGGAGGGTTGCCCGGTGCCGCCTCACTGGGCATGCAGCGCCAGTTCTGGTCTGCGAACGTGACGGGAGTGCTCCCCTACCTCAACGAGCACGCCCCGCCGGGGGCACGGGTCTACTTGCACGAGGTCAACGGGTTGTCCTTCCGCGACTATCAGCGCAACGGAATGCTGCGGAAGGACCTGGTCCCTGCCGGCGGTCCGGCTGACTCCCAGTTCGCGGCGTACCAGTACCACCAGGAGTTCCGGGAAAATGAGTTCAACCTCTGGGAAGCGTACGGGACGCAAAAGCCGGTCTTCGGTCTCTATCTCGACGAAACGCCTCAGGTGCTGGTGTTCCAGAGGCGGTGATTTAGCTGCTCAGCGCATTCACGTAGGAAGCTTCGGGTGCTCGCAATGAAGCAACTGTCGATTGGTCTCGCTCTGTGGCTTTCACTGGTCGTCACTCGTACAGCCGAAGCCGCATGTCTCGACGATAACGGCGGCCTTGCCGAGGTCCTCACCGGGATCAACGCCGCCCATTCCGTCGCCCGTGATTGGTCGGACTATCGGCAGTTGACCGACTGGGACCAGGCACAACTGTACTCGGCGTATCGCGAAGGACCGATCCGGGGTCCGAGGATCCATTCCAGCATCGGACTGACTCTGCACGACCAGAGGGTCGATGGGTTCACGCTCTGCAGGGACTCTACCGACATCCCTTCGCAGCTCAATTCGATCTGGGCCGGCTTGACCTTCTCGCTCGACGACACCCGAGCCGATTGGGGGCTGCGCGGCTACTATTTCGGTTCCGCCCGCGGCTTCTACTCCTTTCTCGATGCCCAGGGGCGCCCGACTGGAACCTCCGCACATGAGCAATTGGGCGACTCTCGCTCACTGGTCCTGGGCGAATTTCACTGGAAGCGATGGATCTCCCTGGGCGCCGGCTACCTCTCGCCCGGAGCATCAAGCCATGTCCCCGGGGTGACGCGACCGGATGTCCTCGGAAAGAACCAAGGGGGCCATCCGGTCCTGTCCCTTGGAATTCCTCGGTACCGCCTGCACTCCCTCTTCGTTTTCGGTGGCGATGTCATCTCGATCGAGCAGGCAGCCATTGGGATGAGCCGAATTCCCCTCTCCGGTTCACCCCTCGATGTCTCCTGGGAAGTCGCCCAGCTGAGTCGTGAGCAGCAGGTCTATTCAGCCCTGGGCCTGGGTATCTCTGTTCTGGAGCAGAAGAGCCTTTCGTCCCGGGTCGCTCTCGAAGTCGCACCCGAATTCATCGGTCCCCGGCTTCGGTTCGTTCGAGCAGAAGCGGCGGCATCGCTCCACGACTTGATCGGTCGCAGCGTCGCGCCCAAGGGACCGCTTTGGTTTGACCTGCGGGCGCTGGCGCGAGGTTCGTACTTTCACGGGCGATACCTCGAACAGACCACGGGTTCCTCCGGCGCCTGGGGTTGGGAGCTCGGAGGCAGCCTTCAAGTCGGAGTCCCCGTCGCCACCCTGTTCCTCGAATTCACCAACGCGCGAAATCGGCCCGAGGACCTCGTCGTTCCACAGCTGGTCGATCTTCCGGTCCATTCGCTGACCATGGGGTTGAGGCTGTCGCCGTGGTCGGTCTTCGGGTGGGAAGCGGTGCCATGAAGGCTGCCGCGTCTGTCAGCGTGCTTCTGGCCACGCTGCTGTTCCTTCCCGTGGCTCACGCCAAGCCACCTGCTGCTCCCCTTCGGTACCAGCCCACCCTGGACCTGCCGTTGATGCTGGGAGCGGGCACGATCTGGGCCAGTTCCGAGCTGCTCAAGCCCCACCTCGCGCCCGAAAACTGCCGCTGGTGCGAGCCGGGCGAGCTCGATCGCAACGCCCGGGAGGCCTTGCTCTGGTCGAACCCCGCCCGTGCAGATCTGCTCAGCAATCTGAGTGCCTACGGCTTGGTTCCCATTCTCACCCTGGGCCTGAGCGGTGTAGCGGCCATCGACCAAAACCACGCTGGCAACTGGCCAACCGACGCGGCGACCCTTGCGGAAGGAGTCGCGATCGCGGGCCTGCTCAATCAGATGGTCAAGTTCGCCGTCGGCAGAGAGCGGCCCTTCGTCCATGCGCTCCCGGAGTCGGCCAAGACGGAAACGGCGGACCCCTGGGACAACAATGTGTCCTTCTACTCGGGTCACACCAGCTTCACCTTCTCACTCGCGGTCGGCGCAGGGACGGTGTGCTCGCTGCGGGGCTACCGGGCTGCGCCCCTCGTCTGGGCAACGGGGCTGACCGCCGCCTTGCTGACCGGCTATCTGCGCATCGCCGCCGATCGCCATTACCTCACCGACGTTCTCGTCGGCGCTCTGATGGGAGCTCTGATCGGCTTCGGCGTTCCGTACCTGCTTCATCGGCCGCTTCCTGATGCAGTCCCGGCGTCGACGCCGCTGCCGGCTTCAGGAAGCGCTCTCTTCTCAACCGCCTGGGCGTTCTAGAAACAGCAGCCGATCATAACGCCGCCTTCACCATCGCGAGCAGGTCGGCCTCGGTGCACTTGCGTGGATTCGACAGGTGCGAGGCGTCCTCGAAACCCTTCTTCGCGATCAGGGGCAGGTCCGACTCCTTCACCCCCACGTCGCGCAGGTGCAGCGGAATACCGATCTCGGCATTGAGCTTCCGCACCCGTTCGATCGCGTTCCCTGCAAGCACTTCCTGGCGCGAGAGCGAGTTGTCGCCCATCGCCACCGCCACCCGCGCCAGCCGGCCGGTGGTGGCGCCGCGGTTGAACTCCATCACCGCGGGCAAGACGATCGCATTGGCGAGCCCGTGGTGGACGTTGGAGATCGGCGTCATTCCGTGCGCCAGCGCATGACAGGCGCCAAGGCCTTTTTGGAATGCCATCGCCCCTTCCATCGCGGCCACCATCATGTCGCTGCGGGCGTGGAGGTCATTCCCCTCCTTCACGGCGGTGGGCAGCGAGCGCGCCACCCGGGCAATGCCGTCGATCGCCACCGCATCGGCGAGCGGATGAAAGCCGTTGGACAGATAGGCCTCGAGGCAATGGGTGAACGCGTCCATTCCCGTCGCCGCGGTGGGCCCCGGAGGGAGCCCAAAGGTGAGCTCGGGGTCACAGATCGCGGCCTTCGGCATCAGGAACGGGCTGAAGATCACCGTCTTGCGCCCGGTGTCTTTCAACGTCGCCACGCCCGAGCGGCTGACCTCGGATCCAGTCCCCGCCGTGGTGGGTATCGCAATCAACGGAGGCATGTTGTCGAGCACGTGCTGGTCGCCACCGGTGGCATCGTCGTAGCGAGACAGCGGCGGCGAATGGGTGGTGAGCACCTGGATCAACTTCGCCGCATCGATCGGGCTGCCTCCGCCGATGGCGATGAAGCCGTCACACTTCTTCTCCTTGTAGAAGGCCACCCCGAGCTCGGCATCTCGCTCGGTGGGATTGGGCTCGACGCGATCGAACACCTCGAAGGTGACGTTGGCCGCCTTCAGCACCTGATAGAGCCGCGCCGCCAGACCCGCCTTCACCACTCCGGCGTCAGTCACCACCAGCGGGCGCTTCATCTTCAGTCGCTCGACCTGAGCAGGCAGGCGCTGCAGCGCCCCCGGACCAAACACCACCTTGGTCGGGTAGGACATCTCGGTGATGCGCGCCTCGGTGGGCATGTCGAACAGGTTCATCGGGTGTCCTCCACAATCGTTGCGATCAAATCAACTCGAGGTAGCGCTCCAGCTCCCAGTTCGTCACGGCACGCTCGAACTGTCGGATCTCCCACTCGCGGGTGCGAATGAAGTGATCGACAAACCCTTCTCCGAGAATCGCGCGCGCCCGCTTCGAATTCCGGAGCAGCTCCACCGCGTCCTTCAAGCTTCGAGGCAGTGGCTTCGCCTTCGCCTGATATCCGTTGCCGGCACAGGGCGGAGGCGGCTCGACCTCGTTCTCGATGCCCCACAGTCCCGCGGCCAGCGACACCGCCATGCCGATGTAAGCGTTCATGTCCGCGCCGAGCTGGCGGTATTCGATCCGCATCGACTTCGAGCTGTCTCCGATCACCCGGATCGCCGTGGTCCGGTTCTCGATTCCCCACGTCGCGGTGGTCGGGGCCCAGGTGTTCTCGACGCTGCGCTTGTAGCTGTTGATCGTCGGCCAGTAGAGCGCGGTGAGCTCGGGCATCAGCTCGACCTGGCCCCCCAGATAGTGCCGCAGAGTCTCGCTCCTCTGCCCCGGTGCCGTGGCATCGAAGAACAGGTTCCTGTCCGAGTTGAGCGTCCACAACGACTGGTGCACATGGCCGGAACAGCCCGGCAGCTTGGCGTTCGGCTTTGCCATGAAGCAGGCAGTCAGCCCATGGCGCGAGCAGATCTCCTTCGCCACCGTCTTGAACAACACCGCCTTGTCCGCCGCCTTCTCGAGGTCGTCGTAGCGAATCGCCGTCTCGTAGACACCGGGCCCGGTCTCGGTGTGCATCCCCTCCACTTCGATGCCGAAGGCGTTGCAGCCATCGACCAGCGCATGCACCAGCGGGGCATTTTGCGAGCTGCGCAACCATGAGTAGCCAAACATTCCCGGGGTGAGCGGGTTCAAGTTGCGAAAGCCCTTCTCCTGCAGCGACTGCGACGTCTCACGGAAGATGAAGTACTCGTACTCGGAGCCGAACTTGGGTTGAAAGCCCATCTTCCGGGCCTGGCGTCCCACCCGCTGAAGCAGCTGCCGCGGGGAAGGCTCGAACGGGCTGCCATCGGCGTTGACGAAGTCGAGCAAGAAGGCTGCGGTGTCCGGCTCCCAGGGAATGATCCGCCCGGTGGAGACGTCGACCCGCGCCTGCCCGTCGGGATAGCCGGTATGCCATCCGGTGACCTTGGCGTTGTCGTAGAGCTCGTCGCCGAGGTCCCAACCGAAGACCACATCGCAGAAGCCGAGCCCCCCCTTCGCCGCGGAGTAGAACTTCTCCAGCGAGACGTACTTCCCCCGCCACACCCCGTCGATGTCCACCCCTCCCAGCTTCACCTTGCGAATGCCCTTCTCGGTGAACCAGGTCTTCAACATGTCCACGCCCGAAGGCTCGCGAAGCAGCGGCTTCTGGCGCTGGCTTCGCACCGCTCGGGCGGACGGCTCCACTGCGACGGTCTTGCTCTTCAGCGCCATCGTCACTCCTGCTCGGGAAGCTTGGTCCAGACCGCCTTCACCTGAAGGTACCCGTCAAGCGCGTGGTGGGAGAGGTCACGCCCCCAACCCGATTCCTTGTAGCCGCCGAACGGCGCTGCATCGTCGAACTCGTTGAAGCAGTTGATCCACACCACGCCGCTCTTCACCTTCTTCGCCAGCATCTGCGCCCGAGCGGTGTCGGCGGTCCAGATCGACGCTGCCAGACCGTAGGGAGTGCCATTGGCAATCTCCAGCGCCTGCGCCTCGTCGGTGAAGCGCATGCAGGACAGCACCGGCCCGAAGATCTCCTCCCGAGCAATCCGCATCGTCGGCTTCACCTCGCCGAAGATGGTGGGGCGAATGAAGTTGCCCTTCGCCTTCGCGCCTTCGGTATCGCGCTCGCCCCCCGCGAGGACCTTGGCGCCCTGCTCCTTGCCGCTGTCGATGAAGCCGAGCACGGTCTTCAGTTGTGCAGCGCTCACCTGTGAGCCCATCTCGGTGCTCGGGTCGAGCGGATCGCCCACCACCATCTTCTTCGCCTTGCCCGCCAGCTGCTCGACGAAGGCGTCGTAGGCCTTGTCATGCACCAGCACCCTCGAGCCTGCGTTGCAGATCTCACCCTTGTTGCTGAAGATTCCCCAGAAACAAGCCTCGGCGGCGGCCTTGAAATCCGCGTCCGGGAAAATGATCTGCGGACTCTTGCCGCCCAGCTCCAGGGTCAGCTTCTTCAAATTCGTCTCGCCAGAAGCAGCAATCAGTCGGCGGGCGGTGCGGATCGAACCGGTGAAGCTGATCTTGTCCACATCGGGATGACGGGCGAGCGCTTCGCCCGCGGGGTCGCCAAAGCCAGAAAGCACGTTGAGCACGCCCGGAGGAAACTCCGCCTCCTGCGCCAGCTCTCCCAGCTTCAAGGCGGTGAGCGGGGTCAACTCGGAAGGCTTGAGCACCACCGTGCACCCCGCCGCCAGCGAGGGGCCCAGCTTCCAGGCGGCGATGCAGGTGGGGTAGTTCCAGGGGACGATCGCCCCCACTACCCCGAGCGGCTCTCGCAGCGAATAGGTGAGGAAGGGGCCGGCGACGGGCAACACCTCGCCGCGAATCTTGTTCGCCCAGTCAGCAAAGTACGAGAGCGTCGCCGAGGCCGGCCCGACGTCGCCGCGAATGGCGTCCTTGAAGGTCTTGCCGTTGTTCATCGACTCGAGCAGAGCGAACTCTTCACGGCGGTTCCAGAGCAGCTCGGCGAATCGTCGAATCAACCGTCCCCGGGCGGTGGGGCTGATCTTGTTCCAGGGCCCACTCTCGAAGGCGCGACGGGCTGCCTTGACCGCCACGTCGACGTCGCGAGCGGTCGCCGCGGGGACCTGGCAGATCTCCACCCCGGTGGCGGGGTTGACCACCGCCAGGGTCTTGCCTTCGATGGGGTCTACGTACTTCCCGTCGATGAACAGCTTGAGCGGCGGCAACTTCGGGGTCAGGCTACGGGGATCCACCATCTTCGGTTCACCAGGAGCGAGAGGAGGCGTCGGACTCTAGGCACAGCTTGAGGGTCGGGCAATAACTGACATGAAGCGGGTGCTCCTCCTCAAGGCCGGCGATGTGGCCACTTCGGTGAAGTTGACCGCGGGCGACTACGACCGCTGGTTCGTTCAGTCGATTGGCCCCGCAGGTCATCGGTTCGAGCTCGTCGCGGCCCACCGGGGCCAGCGGGTCCCCTCGCGCCCACGCGATTACGACGCAGTGATCATGACCGGCTCGCCCCTCTCGGTCACCTCGCCGCAACCGTGGATGGCGGGGGCAGGCGACTTCCTCCTCGAGGCTGCCGCGAAAAAGGTCCCGGTGCTCGGCGTTTGCTTCGGTCTGCAGCTGATCGCTCAGCGGCTCGGCGTCCAGGTCGCCCGGAATCCCCACGGCCGGGAAATTGGAACGGTGCAGGTGACCCTCACTCCCGAAGGCAGAAGCGACCCCTTGTTCGAAGGGCTCCCCCCCTTGCTTACCGTTCAAACCACACACGAAGACCGGGTCGAAGTGGCGCCCAGCGGGGCGATCCTCCTTGCGGTCAATTCCTTCTGTCGCGTGCAGGCCTTCGCGTGGGGCACCTACCTGCGGGCAGTTCAGTT
>JAYUUC010000753.1:0-2695 GCA_043755105.1 Myxococcales bacterium | reverse complement strand
CCAGAGCGCCTTCACCACTACCTTCAAGCTCGATGGCGCTGCGTTTGCCAACGGCGACGTCGTCTCGGGTGAGGGGCCGCACACGTTGTCGCTCGCGGCGACCGACGTCTGGGGGAACTCGGCACAGCGGATAATTCACTTCACTATCGACCGCTCCGCTCCCGTCCCGACGTTGACGGGCCCGGCCGACGGAGCGCTGCTTGCCGGCCCGGCGACGCTCGGATTTTCCGCCGTCGACTCGAGCCCTGTGACGGTCAACGCGAGCCTCGACAGCTCGAGCATCGCGAACGGTGTGACGGTGAGCGCCGATTGGGTCCACGTCTGGACGGTGACCGCCGTCGACGCGGCGGGAAACAGCACGAGTCGGAGCCGCACCTTCACGCTCGACGGCACACCGCCGGTCATCACCGTGTCCGGGGTGGGCAATGGAGACCTCCTCAACCACGCAGTGGTGGTGAGCTACAGCGCGGCCGACGCTCACCCGGGAACGGTGACCGCGACGCTCGACGGTGCGCCACTGGCAAGCGGCTCTCAAGTGGGAACGGAGGGCAACCATCAGGTGGTCGTGATTGCCACCGATGTGTTGGGCAATACCAGCAGCCGCACGGTGAACTTCGCCCTCGATTTCACGGCGCCCGTCATTCTCATCAGCGGAGTCACTGCCGGCTCCGTGCGCAACGCGCCGGTCACTCTCACCTGGTCCGCATCCGGGGCCAGCACCCTCAGCGCCACCCTCGACGGAGTGCCGGTTGTTTCGGGCGAGACGGTGAGCACTGCGGGAGACCATCTCCTCGTGGTGACCGCCAGCGACCTGGCGGGCAACGTCAGCATCCAGAGCGTCCCGTTCGCGCTCGACTTCGCGGCGCCCGTCATCAGCATCAGCGGCGTCGCCGCCGGACAACTTCGCAACACGCCCGCCACCATCACCTTCAGCGCGGCGGACGCCCACCTGGCGACGACCTCTGCCACGCTCGACGGAACCGCCTTCGCGAGCGGCGGCACCGTCAGCGCGGCAGGTGACCATCTGCTCGTCGTCACGGCCTTCGACAGCGCTGGAAACGTGGCAACCCGCAGCGTTCCGTTCAGCATCGACCTGACGGCTCCGGTCATCACCATCAGCGGCATCACCGACGGAGCGGTGCGGAACAGCGCGGTGACTTTGACGTTCACGGCGAGCGACGCTCACCCGGGCACCGTCACCGCGACCCTCGATGGAAGTGCTTTCAGCTCCGGGGGCACTGTGGCCTCGGCCGGCGCGCACGCACTCGTCGTCACCGCGACTGACGCGGCAGGGAACTCGACCGTCCGCACGCTGTCGTTCGCGCTCGACTTCGTCGTTCCGGTCATCTCCGTCAGCGGCGTCACCTCGGGCGCGCTGCGCAATACCCCAGTGACCATCTCCTTCAGCGCCTCGGACGCGCACCCCGGGAGCGCGAGCGCGACGCTCGACGGGGCCAGCTTCCTCAGCGGCAGCACGGTCAGCGGCGCTGGAGACCATTTGCTGGTGGTGACGGCGACCGACCTCGCGGGCAACAGCGCCACCTCGAGTGTGCCGTTCAGTCTCGACTTCACCGCGCCGGTCCTTCAGCTCTCGGGCGTTACGGAAGGCGCCGCGGGCTCGAGCTTCACTCCGGTGTTCTCCGCGACCGACGCGCACGCCGTCACCGTGAGCGCCACGCTGGATGGCGCAGGCTTCGCGAGCGGCACCACCGTATCCGCGGCCGGCAGCCACACGCTCGTCGTCACGGCCGTCGACGGCGCGGGAAACGTCGCGTCGCAGACCGTGCACTTCGTCGTGAACGGCAGCTCCACCGGTCGGCCGGCCTTCCACTTCGCCGTCTGTGCTTTCGGCTCGCTGACGATTCAGAACAACAGCCGCGTCGAGGGAGCGCCCGGCGCAGTCGCCTCGGTCGCGGCGAACGGCGCCTTCTCGGTGAAGAACAATGCCCGCATCACCGGCGCAGTCGTTTCGGGCGGCGCCGCCTCGCTCACCAACAACGCGCTCGTGGACGGCCGCGTCTGGCATGGCGGCGCCTTCACCCTCGCCAACAGCGCGCTCGCTGCGGGAGGACACCAACTGGTGAGCCCGGCGCCGAGTCCCTGTGAGTGCGGCTTCGATGTCGCGGCTGCGCTCTCGGCGGCGGCTGCGGCCAATAGCAACAACCTCCTCGCTGGTAACCCCGCGCTGGTGAATGGCGTGCTGACCGTTCAGCAGAACGCCACGCTGACGCTTGCGGCGGGCCGCTACTTCTTCACGTCGCTCGAGGTGAAGAACAACGCCCACCTGACGACGGCGCCGGGCGCGCAGGTAGAGCTCTTCGTCCAGGGCTCGGTGGTGGTGCGCAACAACGCGACGCTCGGCGGACCGGTGGGAAGCGCTCCGATGCTGGTCGTCTCGGGCGCGACGGCGGCCAACGACGTCGACCTCAAGAACAACGCTGACGTCTCCCTGCTGCTCTACGCGCCGGCTGCACCCGTGGTGCTGTCCAACAACGCGAAAATTTACGGCGCTGTGGTCGGCAAGGACGTCACCCTGTCGAACAACCAGACCCTGGTGTTGACCGGCTTCAGCCAGTCGACGCCCGCTCCGCTGAGCTGTCCTTGAGAGGCCCCACGACATGATGAGCCCGGCGAGGCTTTGGTTCAAAGGCACGAGCAGCTCGCTCGCCGTGCTCACCGTCTACGCGCTCTGCGG
>JAYUUC010000752.1:0-7964 GCA_043755105.1 Myxococcales bacterium | reverse complement strand
GAGCTCAGCTTCGGCGTGCTGCAGGGGAACGCGCGCGCGTCGGGGCAGGTCTCTCTCACCGGCTCGACCCGCGCCTTCGCCCCCTGCCAGTTCACCCAGGTGCCCGGCCTGCTCGACTTTGGTCAGGTGCAGGTGAGCAGCGAGGTGACGCTCGGGGTCGGGCTGCGCAACACCGGCACCGACAGCTGCTTCGTCGCCGGAATGCAGCTGGCCTCGGGCTCGGACAGCGCCTTCAGCTCCGAGGGAGTGCAGTCGAATCTGATCGCGCCGGGCGAGACCGCGGTGCTGGCGTTGAAGTTCAAGCCCGGCGCGGTGGGCGCCTTCACCGGCCTCGCCGAAGCCTGGGTCAATCAACCCAACAATGGTCACCCCACCTGGGCGCTCAGCGGTCAGGGGGTGCAGGGCTGCTTCCAGCTCCAGCCGGCCACGGTGAACTTCGGGGCGCGGCGGTTGGCGTGCGGCCTCCGCACCCGGGTGGTCACCGGCATCAACACCTGCACAACCTCGGTGACGGTGCAGGGAGCGGCCATCGGGGAGGCGACATCGTCGGAGTACTCGGTCGCGCCCGGTGTTCCGCTCCCCCATGTCGTCGGTTCGGGCGACCGGCTCGACTTCACCGTCTACTACCAGCCGGTGGACGATGGACTGGACACCGCCGCGCTGCGGATCGATCTCGGCCAGGGCAAGGTCCTCACCGCCGGGCTCCTCGGAGAGGGTCTCGCCAAGGCCACCCTGACCGACTCCTTCGTGCAGGACACCCAGAGCAAGGTCGACCTGCTCTTCGTGATCGACAACTCCGGCTCGATGATGGAAGAGCAGCAGAGCCTCTCGCAGAACTTCGCGGCGATCCTCAGTGCGGCGCAAGCGGCCGGGGTCGACTACCACATCGGGGTCACCACCACCGGCATCGAGCCTTCCCCAGGCGGGTGGGCCACCTGTCCGGGAGGCGTCGAGGGCGGAGAGGCGGGTCGGCTCTTTCCCGCCGACGGAAGCTCGATTCGGATAATCACCCCGTCCACTCCCAACGCTGCCCAGGTGTTCGCTCACAACGTCAAAGTGGGCTGGTGCCACTGGGACGAGCAAGGGCTGGAGGCCGCCTACCGTGCGCTCTCGGCGCCGCTGGTTAACAGCAGCGACGACCTCTCCACCGCGCTCAAGGACGATGGCAACGCCGGGTTCCTCCGAGACGATGCAAAGCTCGCGATCATCGTGGTCACCGACGAAGACGACAGCTCGCCCCAGACCGTGCCGTTCTACCGGACCTTCTTTCAGGCGCTGAAGAACAATGACCATTCCCTGCTCGCCTTCTCGGCGATCATCGGACCGCAGGACCTGAGCACCTGCCCCACCGCCAGCGGTTTCGGCAGCCGCTACCAGCAGGTCGCCGCGGCCACCGGCGGCATCACCGAAAGCATCTGCACCGCGGACTGGGCAGCGTCTCTACAGAACCTCTCGGCGAACGCCTTCTCGCCCCGGCACCGCTTCGTCCTCATCGAGACCCCCAGCGATGCCCAGCAGATTGTGGTGAAGGTCAACGGTCAGAAGGTCAACGCGGGCTGGAGTTACGACCCGGCTTCGAACAGCATCGTCTTCGATCCGACCTCCGCTCCGGCGGCCGGAGAGTCCATCGAAGTGACCTACCCTCTGGGTTGTTGATGCCCCGTTCGCCGTCCGCGCAGCGCCTGCTCACCGTGGGAATCGGCGACATCCATGGCCGGTTCTTGCGAGTTCAAGCCTGGCTCGAGACGCTCGAAGCTGCGCTCGGGCGGCAGGTCGATGCGGTGTTCGCGGTCGGTGACGTCGAGGCCTTCGCCTCCGCCGACGACCATCGTCGCAAGGCCGCCAAGAAGCTGCTCCCTGCCGAGTTCTCAGAGTACGTGTCCGGTACCCGGAAGTTGACCCGGCCCTTTCACTTCATCGGGGGAAACAACGAAGACTTCGAGCCGCTTCACCCGCTGCAGGCAGGAGGGCCATTGATTCCCGGAGCGGACTACCTCGGTCGGGCAGGGGTGACCCGGGTCGGTGGGCTGGAGGTGGGCTTTCTCTCCGGCATCTACGCGCCCAAGCACTTCGGCACCCCACTCGAAGCCCCGACCACCCGCGAGCTGCAGAAGCGGGCGGGCTATTTTTGCGAGGACGAGCTCAAGGTTTTCGAGGGCGTTCGCAGCCTCGGGCTGATGCTGGTGCACGAGTGGCCCCGAGGGCTGGTGCGACGGGGAAAGGCGGCGCGGCCGCTGCGGGCCCATCGCTTCCCGTGGATCGGCAACCCGGTCACCCGCGCGGTAGTGAAGAGCGTTCGGCCCCGGTGGCTGTGGTGTGGGCACTCCCACGTCGCTTACGCCGCGAGCATCGATTTCGGTGAGGGGGAGATCACCCGGGTCGCCTGCCTGGACCAGGCAGCAAGCCCTGAAGGAGCGCTGTTCTGGCTCGAATGGGAAGGCCAAGAACCCGTCCGCGCCGGCTGGGGGCTCACCGGAGAGGTGTCCTGGCAGCGCGGAGAGGTGTGGGATGAGGGCAAGACTCCCGCTGAGCCTGCGACGTGACCTGAAGCTCAGTTCTGTTGCACCAAGGTGAAGTTCTCCCCCAGCGGGGTGGATTTGCCCGATGCGTTTGCCTTCTCGAGAAGCGCCGACACTTCCTCGGACTCGAGCGGATAGGGGACCAGGTCGGGGTTGATCAACAGCCTCGCGCCGGGGCGCTGCAGGCACGTGCGGGTGAGCAGCTGCGGCTGCAGCCGATACGCCAGATGAGGGAAGATCACCGCCTGGGTGCAGAGGGGCCCTGACCCCCGCTCGAGCGCGGCCTGTGCCTGATTCAGGGCTCGAATTGCCGCGTCGTTCGGCCGGTGAAATTTCAAGTAGCCCACGCCGACCAGGGGAAAGAGCAGCAGCGCCCCCAGCTGCCAGCTTCGCCTCAGCTCAGGCCGAAGCTTCCAGCGCCGCAGCCGATGGTCCGATTGAAGCAGTCCCCAGAAGAGGAACGGCATCAGCACCACCGGGTAGTAGTAGCGGTAGTCGTGCATCGGCGCGTAGGCCGACGAGCCGAGCACGAACAGCGCCGTCAACATCGGCCACAGCGGCAGCTCCGGCAGCAGCGGCAGCAGCAGCGCGGGAAGAAAGATCTTGGGCCACCCCGAGGTGAGCAGCTGCCGCAGCAAGTGAACCGGAGAGCTCACCATCCCGACCGCGATTTCCCCCAGCGAGTGGCCGTACTCACCCCAGGCCTTGCCGTAGACCTCGGGCAGCTTGCCGGCGCCATGCAGGAAGTGAGGCTGCACCCAGAGGGTATTGAAGAGGAACAGGGCCAGGCTTCCTCCCAGCAAGGCCAAGGCTTCCCTTCGCCGCTTCGGCTCGAGCAGCAGTGCGCCTACCGCCATCGCTCCCAGGTACAGCGCGGCGTCTTCCTTCACGGACCCGAAGGCCAGCGCGGAAAAGAGAAAGGGCCCTCGCTGCTGCTGCACCCAGGTGAGCGCGAGGTAAAAGCCAAAGAGTGGGTAGAAGGACTCGATCCGGAAGCCGTCGTTGAGCAGGTAGCCCGTCCAGGGGCAGCTCAGGTAGGCGGCCACCGTGAGCAAAGCCCAGGCCTCGCTCTGCAGCAGCCGCATCGACAGCTTCCACAGCGGCCAGGCCGCCGCCCAGAGCAGCAGCGGGTTCAACAGCACCAGCAGCAGCGGTGATTCGAAGGCCCGATGCAGGGGCACCAGCGGAATCATCGCGTAGCTGGGGTGGACGCCGAAGTGGTCGAGGTCGAACACCGGCGCATACATGAAGCGGCCGTGGTTCGAGCTGTAGAGCATGCCGTCGAAGACGCTGAAATCCACCGCGCTGATGTCGAAGGCCAGGAAACGGCAGAGGCTTCCGACCAAGAAGAGCATCAACGCTGCGAGCGCGGTCCCCCACAACAGCCAGCGGGGCAGCCGCAGCGTGCGCGGATCGACTTCGAAGCCTCGCTGCCAGAGCCAGGCTGCGAAGAAGAGGGCGTTGAGGCCGATTTGCGGGTTGCGGAAGGCCCCGACCTCACCGCCGATGAACCAGGAGAGCGGAATCGTGAGAAGGGCGACGAATCCGAGGGCGCCTCCGTGCAGCAGGTGCAGGGTCCGCAGCCGTACCGGGGTCGAGCGCGTCGAGGGTTTCGGGTGCTGCGGCCCGGCACCGTTGTTCAGGCCGGGCTCCGGGCAGGCTTGCTGCCACCGAACACCAGCAGCACGATTCCGGCGATGATCGCCAGATCGGCGACGTTGAACACCCCGGTGCGCAGAGAGCCCAGGCCCATGTTCATGAAGTCCACCACGGCACCGTCATGGCTCGCTCGGTCGACCCAGTTGGAAAGCCCGCCTCCGACGATGAAGGTGTAGCCGAGGACCTGGATCTGTGTCAGCCGGTTGTTGAGCAGCACGAAGAGCAGGATGCCGCCCAGCAACAACCCGACGCTGACGGTCAACACCCAGAACCGGGCCCGATCGGGCAACGCGGCCCCGAGCGAAAGAAAAGCGCCGCGGTTCTCGGCGTACTGCAGCCGGAAGGTGTCGCCCAGATAGGTGTGTCCGGGGGAGAACTTCAGTGCCTGAGTGGCGATCCGCTTGGTGATCTGATCCAGCCCCACCGTGAGGACGAGGAACAGGGCCGTCAAGCCGACGCGGGGCATCACCTTCAAGGGAACGGTGTCGATCATCAGGTCCGGGGTCTGCAAAGGGCGCGCAATCGACCACCTTGAGAGCCTCGTTTCAAGCACGGAGGGCGAGGGGAGGGCGTTCCTACAGCACTCCCGCGACCGCGATGCCCCCGGGCATCGGCACCCATCGCACCTTGGCCAGAGGGCTGTCGGTCCCCTCGCGTGGGTGGAACAGGGTGGGCACTCCGAATCCGAATGCGGCTCCCACCGCTGCGCCGGCGAGCACGTCGGTGAGGTAGTGGCGGTCTGCCCCCATTCGCAACAGCGGCACCACGGCCGCCACCGGAAGCCCGATCGCCCAGGCCAGAGAGGCATGCCGGTAGCCGCGCAGCTCCGCGACAGTCCCCGTGGCCACCGCGACCGCGAAGGCGAAGGTGGTGTGGCCGCTGAAGAAGCTGAGGTTGTTGTCCGCCGGGTTGCCCGTGAGCGCCTTTTCTTCCGGCCAGAGCGCGTGGACGAAGGGCCGCTCCCGTCCTGCGAGGAACTTCACCCCCTGGTTCACCACCATCGCCGAGCCCACCGCCTCGGCGATGATCAGCAGGTCCACCGGCGCTTGATTCAAGGCACCGTCGGAGTGGCTGATCAGCAAGTCGACGCCGATCATCGACAGTGGCAACACCGCGAAGCCGACGACCCCGCTGGCGGTGTCAAAGGCGATCAGCTGCTCGGGAGCCCCGCGAATGCCCCGGCCCCAGCGGTCGACGGCGTTGAGGGCGTCGCTGCCCCCCGGCCCGGTGTCGCACCAGCGGCAAGTGGCGGGCGCCAGCTGGGGTTTGAAAGCCTCGCTTCCAATCCAGGTGCCGATCAACGCACCGGTAACGACCCCGTCGACAAGCGAGTGATGAACCAGGGCATGAGGCGCTGCCGCGCGTACCGGCTCACCGGTCGACGCCGCCAGACAGGTGAGCACAGCAAGGGTGGTGGGGGCGAGCACCGTTCGACCTTAGGTGAGTGTCGGACGAGCGCCTAGACTGGAGGAGATGACTGCTTCAGGACGAACACTTCGGGTCTTTCCCGACGCCGACAGAGTCGAGCAGGCGCTGGTCGACGCCGCGGAGCAGGGCTCAGGTTTCGTGGTCGCGACGGACTTCATCACTTTTGCCCAGCTGGTGGAACGGCTCGGTCCGGCGAGGCGGCTGCAGCGAAGGCCGTGCTCGCCGCTCGCGTCTCGCACCCTCCTCTCGGCGGCAGCCCGGCGCCTTCCGTCGGGCCCCTTCGGCACCTATGTGCAGGAGCCCGCTTTCGCCCGCGCCGCCCAGGAACTGTTCTTCGAACTCAAGTCTGGCCTTTGCGGCCCTGCCGATTTCGAGAGCGCCGTGAGCTCGATCTCAGGCGTCCGGCAGGCCCGCGCCACCTTTCTGGCCCGGCTGTTCGCCACTTACGAGGCCCAGCTGCGGACACGTCAGCTGGCGGATCAAGAGGACCTGCTCGCCGGCGCGGTCGAGGTGCTCGATCAAGAACCCTCGCTGGACCTGCTCCAGGGCGTGGGTCGAGTGGAGATTCGCCACCTCTACGACTTCAGCCCGCTGCGACTGACGCTGGTGATCGCGCTCGCCCGCAGGTGTCAGGGTGAGCAGATCAGCTTCCAGCTCGAGCTTCCGGGAGCCGGTGCGCCGGCGATCGACGCCCTGGTCGATCCGCTGCTGGCAGAGTTTGAACGCCGCTGGGACGAGCTGCAGGTCGAGGCCCTGAAGGAGGACCTTGCGTCGGAGGATCGGCCACTGGCGGGTCTGGCGGCGCACCTGTTTCGAGGCGAAGTCTCACCCGAGAGGGCCGCCGCAGGAGGGCTCGAGGCGTTCACGGTTGGCAGCCCCGAGGACGAGGCCCGCGAGCTGGCCCGCAGGATTCGCGCTCGCGTGGGGGAAGGAACCCCGCCCGAGGAGATCGCGATCGCCTACCGGGGGCTCGACGACGAGGCAGAGCGGGTCGCGGAGGCGCTGGAAGACGCGGGGCTCTCGGCGCGGCTGCGGCGAGGGGCGCCGATCACCTCCACCGCGGTGGGGCGGTTGGCCTTCGAGCTGCCCTTGCTGGTCGACGACGGCTTTCCCGTGGAGCAGGTCTCGCGCTGGCTCGAGAGCCGGTATTTGCCGTCTCTCGCCAGCCACTCGCACGAGACCCCGGCGGCGATCTTCCGGGCCGCTTCGATCCGCGACAACCGGATCGGGGCCGAAGGCGAACGGGGTGCCTATCAGGTGCGGCTTGAGGCCCTCGCCGACCGCTCGGAAGAACGCGGTAACCCGGGTCTGGCCCGCGCCGCCCGTCAGATGCAGGGTCGAGTGGAGCTGTTGATCGACTCCGCCCAAGCGCTTCCGGAGAAGGGGCCCGCCGCCGAGATGCTCAGTCGCTGGTGGCGGTGCCTGGAGAAGCTCGGGCTTCCCTCGGCGGTCCGACGCGGTGAGCCGCGGACGGCGGAGGGAACCGCGTTTGGCCACGCGGTGATCCGCGCCCTCGCCCGGGACCAGGCGGCGTTCTCCGCGTTGCAGGAGCTCACCGCCGAGCTGCGCGCCGGGCTGGCGCTCGCGGGGGCGAGCCGGGAGCCGGTAGACCGCCGGGTGTTCCAGCGCTGGCTGCTCGACGCGGCGCTGGATTTCAACCTCCCGTCTCAGGGCAACCGGGGCGCCGCGGTCCGGGTGCTGGACCTTCGCGAGCTCGCGGGCCGGCGGTTCACCCACGTCTACCTCGCCGGATGGAACGAGGGCCGGTTCCCGCTTCGACCCAGCTCGAACCCTCTGTTCCCCGACGAGGACCGCGCTCAGGTGAACCGGCACACCCGGCGGGGCGTGTTCCGGCTCTCGTCCGGAGAGATCGACGGAAAGCTTCCGTCCCTTCTGGCGGAGGACCGGCTGCTCCTCCACCTCGGGCTGTCCGCCGCCGTCCGGACCGTGACCGTGTCTCATTCGCGGGCCGACGGCAGTGGGCGAGAGGTCGCCGCTTCGCCCTTCTTCACCGAGCTGGAGCGAGCCGTCGGGCTGACGCCCACCAAGGTCCCCAGCACCTGTCCTCGCCCCCTGGACGAGGCGGTGACGGAGTCCGAGCTTCGAGCCCGGGTGGCGCTGGAAACGCTGGCTCCCACGCGGCTTCGAAGCACCGAACTGGATCTGGGAGCGGCAGCGCTTTCGGCCCGATTTCGACAGGAACGCTGGCTGCAAGAGGCGGCGGCGCTGGCGGAGATCGAGGCCGAACGGCTCGCCTATTTCTCCGACCCCCAGGCCCCGCCCCGGCCATTCAGCGGCGACGCCTCGGGTCCCGGCGCCAACGAGCTGCTGGCAGCCGCCTTCCGATTTGGGCCCGAC
>JAYUUC010000751.1:0-7972 GCA_043755105.1 Myxococcales bacterium | reverse complement strand
AGTGCCGGCCGCCCTGCGCGGGGGCAATCACATAGGCTTGATTCTCGATCGCCCTGGCCCGCAGCAACACTTCCCAGTGGTCCTTCCCGGTCATCAAGGTGAACGCCGCCGGGACCGCGAGCAAGGTAGCGCCCCGTTCGGCGTGCAGTCGGTAGAGCTCAGGAAAGCGCAGGTCGTAGCAGACCGACATCCCCAGCCGCGCGAAGCCCAGCTCGGCCGTGACCACTTCGGTCCCCGGAGCCACCGCCGCCGATTCGCGGTAGGTCGCTCCATCGCCGACGTCGACGTCGAAGAGATGAATCTTGCGGTAGCGCGCTTGCGCGGTGCCGTCCGGCCCGAAGAGCACGCTGGTGTTGTAGAGCCGTCCGTCGGGCGCTCCGGTCTCCAGCACCGAGCCGGCAAGAAGAAAGACCTGAAGCTCTTTCGCCAGGGTTCCCATCGCCTTCAACGCGGGGCCGTCGAGCCCTTCCGCCGCCGCCGACCGCTCGGTCTCGGGCCCCATCCAGCTGAAGTTTTCAGGCAGGCCGATCAACCTCGCCCCCTGAGCGGCGGCGGCGCGCACCAGCACTTCGGCGCGGCGAAGGTTGTGGGCCTTGTCGGCCCCCGAGGTCATCTGCACGGCGGCCAGCATCGGCATCGTAAATGCTCCTGACAGCCCTGCTCCCGGGCGACATCGCTGCCTTTACTCGCAGGGCGCTCGTGTAGTACTAGCGCAACCGACATTTTTCGAGCCGTTTCGAAAAGTGGGCCATGGGTGCCCACTTTTTTATTTTTGGGGCCATGAACTGGCCACGCTGCGATGACCGAGACTCCTCCGAAGGCGAAAATTGAAGATCAGACCCGGGCGCTGGTGGAGCCGATCCTCGCCCAGGAAGGAATCGAGCTGATCGAGGTCGAGTTTCTTCACGAGCGCGACGGTTGGGTGCTGCGCCTGTTCATCGACAAGCAGGGCGGGGTGGGGCTGGAAGATTGCAGCGCCGCTTCCCGCGCGGTCGACACCGCGCTCGAGGTCGAGGACGTCATTCCCCACGAGTACCACCTCGAGGTCTCCAGCCCGGGCCTCAACCGGCCGCTGACCAAGCCTGAGCATTTCGAGCGCGCCCAGGGCAAGAAGGTGAAGGTCAAGACCTACGGGCCGATCGGCGAGCCTCCGCGGAAGAACTTCAGCGGGGTGCTCAAGGGCTTTGCCCCCGATGAAGTGGTGGTGGAAGTGGAAGGAGCGGGGGAGTTTCACATCCCGCTCAAGGACATTGCGAAGGCGAATCTGGAGTTCGAGTTCTAAACATACAGGCCTCGTCCTTGTAGAGGGCGAAGGCCGTGGACAAGGAAACCACACATGGCCACCCAGGCAGCCCCCGTCGTCAACCTCAACCTCGTCCTCGACCAAGTGGCCAAGGACAAGGGCATCGAGCGCAGCATCCTTGTTTCCACCCTCGAAGACGCGATGACCACCGCGGCCAAGAAGCACTTTGGCCAGGACCGCACCCTCGAGGCCAAGTACGAGTCCGACAGGGGCGTGGTCGAGCTGTTCCAGGCGATCACCGTGGTTACCGAGATCGTCGACCCGGTCCAGGCGGTCAACCAGCTCCCCCTCGATGAGGCCCGCAAGAAGGGCATGGAAGTGGAGGCCGGCGACGAGCTGGTGTTCCAGATTTTCTACCGCGATGAGGACGCCGCCGAGGCCAAGGCGCAGGACGACCAGTACGGCGACATCCTCAAGCTGAAGACCTTCCGTCGCGGGTTCGGCCGCATCGCCGCCCAGACCGCGAAGCAGGTCATTCTTCAGCGCACCCGCGACGCCGAGCGCGAGAACGTCTTCAACGAGTACAAGGACCGGAAGAACGAGATCGTCACCGGCATTGCGCGCAGGTTCGAGCGCGGCAACATCATTGTCGACCTCGGCCGCGCCGAGGCGGTGCTCCCCGTCCGCGAGCAGGTTCCGCGCGAGACTTACCGCGCCGGCGACCGGGTTCAGGCTTTCGTGATCGACGTGCTTCGCGAGTCGAAGGGGCCGCAGATCATCCTCTCTCGCGCCTCGGTGAACCTGCTCACCAAGCTGTTCGAGATGGAGGTGCCCGAAATCGCCGAAGGCATCGTGGTGATCGAAGCCGCCGCCCGTGAGCCCGGAGGCCGCGCCAAGATTGCGGTCTCTTCGCGCGACTCGGACGTCGACCCCGTCGGCGCCTGCGTCGGCATGAAGGGCAGCCGGGTCCAGGCGGTGGTCCAGGAGCTGCGCGGCGAGAAGATCGACATCGTCAACTACGACGAAGATCCCGCCCGGTTCGTCTGCTCGGCGCTGGCTCCGGCAGAGGTCAGCCGGGTGATCATCGACGAGGCCAACCACGCGATGGAGCTGATCGTCCCCGACGACCAGCTGTCGCTGGCGATCGGCCGCCGCGGTCAGAACGTGCGCCTCGCTGCCCAGCTCACCGGCTGGAAGCTGGACATCAACAGCGAGACCCGCGTGAAGGAGATGCGCGAGTTTGCCACCCGCTCGCTCGGCGCGCTCCCCGGCATCAACGAGATGCTGATCGAGACCCTCTACGCCCACGGTTTCCGTCAGGCGAAGGACCTGGCCGAGGCCTCGCCCGAGGTGCTGGTCCAGATTCCGGGCCTCGACCCGGCGCGCATTCCGGCCATCCAGGAGAAGGCAAAGAGCCAGATGGTCGACGACGCGACCGAGCTCACCCGCATGGACGTCGAGCGGGAACAGAAGCGGATGGTCGAAGCTCGCCGCCACCCCGACGAGCTCACCCAGGCCGAGCGGCTCGCGCGGGTTCGCGGCGTCGGCGAGAAGACCATCGAGCAGCTGGCGATGGGCGGCTACACCACGGTGGAAGAGATTGCCAACGAGAAGGACATCGCCAAGCTCGGCGACGCTCCGGGCGTGGGGATCAAGAAGGCCCGGCAGATCAAGAGTGCGGCCGAGAATTACCTGCTCGAAGAGGCCAAGCTTCGCGCCGAGCTCAACGCCGAGCGCGGGTTGCTCAACCCGCCTGCTCCTCCCGCGGCCATCGCGGCCAGCTCCGAGGCCAAGGCCTGAAAAGACGTGGCGGGCATCGCCCCGACTCCACAGATTTGTCGGCGGCACTGACCGGTCCGGTGCGCACCTGTGTTGGGTGCGGCACCAAGGCTGCCAAGGGAGCGCTTTACCGGGTGGCCTTGATCGACGGGCAACCGCGGCTTGATTCCCGGCAGCAGACGCCTGGCCGGGGTGCTTACCTCTGCGGCCCAGGCTGTCTGAGCGCGGCGGTCAAGCGCAAGGCGTTCCCGCGGGCCTTCCGGGGACGGGGTGGGGGAGCGGAAGCAGCAGGGCTGGAAACATCGTTGGCGCAAACCACGCCCCCGCGGGGGCCAAGTCTTCGTGCATCGCCTCTTCCGTAGAAGGGGCATTTCTATTACACGCACTGTCCAACCTGCCGGATGCAGGTCGGAATCAGGCAAAGGGTTGTCCATGTCCAAGAAGCGCGTTCATGAAATCGCCAAAGAGCTGAAGGGCCACGGCATCGAGCTCGACAACAAAGAGGTCGTCAGCGAGCTCGTCTCGCTCGGCTACGACGTCAAGAGCCACTCCAGCTCGCTCGAGGACGACCAGGCCGTCGCGGCGGTTCAGAAGATTCTCGATAAGCGTAAGCCGAAGGTCCCTGCTCCTGCAGTGATGGCCAAGGGCTTCGTGGTCCGCCGTAAGGTCGGCCCTGCGACTCCCGTTGAGCACGTCGAGCCCGCTCGAGAAGAGCGGCTGCCGGTCGCCGAGCCCGAGCCGGTGGTGATGGCCGAGGTGGAGGCTGCGCCCGTTGCCGAAGTGGCCGCCCCCGAACCGGTGATCGAAGCCGCGCCCGAGCTGATGGCTGCGGCCGAGCCCGCACCCGTGCCCGAGGCCGAGGCCGAGCCCGCCGTCGCCGCTGAGGGAGTTCGCGAGCTTCCCGCGATGGCTGCCCTTGCTGCCGAGCCGATGCCCGTTGCTGCCCAGGCCCCTGTCGCTGCCCCCACCGCTCCGATGACCCAGCCTCCCCGCCAACCGCTGGCGCCCAACCGCACCTACAGCCCGGGTCTCCGGGGTTCTCCTTCTGCCACCGTCGGCTACCGACCGACCACCCCGGGCATGCAGGCCGCAGGCGCCCCGGTGGCGGGCCGGCCTCCGGTGGCTCCGATCGACCCCAAGCTGCAGCGCCCCACCGCCACCCAGGCCGTGGTGCTCAGCCGCCCGCTGGTGCAGGTGCGCCGGGTGACCCCGTCGTCGTCGGCGCACAAGAACATTCCGCTCGCCCCGGGCAAGAAGGCGATCGGCGAGGTCCGCGAGTTCAAGGTGGTGCCGGATCACCTCGGGCGCGGCCGTGAGCTCGTCGACGTCTCGAAGAACAAGGCCGACCGCGGCAAGAAGCGGACGGACACCAAAGACGGAGCAGTTACCCAGGCAGACATCAAGGCACTGGTGTTCGGCCGCGTCACCATCCCCATTCGCGGCAAGAAGAAGAAGCCCACCAAGAAGGGCGCGAAGACCCAAATTACCGTCATGGCCGAAGACAAAAAGGTGATCAAGATCCAGGAGGCCGTCTCGGTCTCCGAGCTGTCGCAGCGCATGGGCATCAAGACCTCGGACATCATCAAGAAGTTGATGTCCGGAGGGAAGATGGCCACCGCCAACCAGATGCTCGACGCCGACACCGCGGGAGTGATTGCGGCGGACTACGGCTGGAAGATCGAGAAGGTCGGCTTCGAGGTTGAAGACCACCTCCCCGAGGTCGAGGACCGCGCCGAAGACGCGCGCCCCCGTCCCCCGGTGGTGACGGTGATGGGACACGTCGACCACGGCAAGACGTCGCTGCTCGACGCGATTCGTCAGGCCAACGTGGCGGGCGGCGAAGCGGGCGGCATCACCCAGCACATCGGTGCATACACGGTGACCACCGCCAAGGGCGACATCACCTTCCTCGACACTCCGGGCCACGAGGCGTTCACCTCGATGCGCGCCCGCGGGGCGAATGTCACCGACATCGTGGTGCTGGTGGTCGCGGCGGACGACGGGGTGATGCCCCAGACCACCGAGGCGATCAACCACGCCCGGCTGGCTGAAGTTCCGATCGTGGTGGCGATCAACAAGATCGACGTCCCCGGCGCCAACCTCGACCGGGTGAAGAAGGACCTCGCCGACAAGAACCTGCTCGCCGAAGACTGGGGCGGCGACATCATCATGGTGCCGGTGTCGGCGAAGACGAAGGAAGGCATTGCGCTGCTGCTCGAGAACATCGCGCTTCAGGCTGAAGTGCTCGAGCTCAGCACCAACCCCAACCGCGCGGCGGTGGGGGCGATCATCGAAGCGAAGCTGGAGAAGGGCCGCGGCCCGGTGGCGACGGTGCTGGTGCAGGAAGGCACGCTTCACCACGGCGATGCGGTGGTCACCGGCACCCATTACGGTCGGGTGCGGGCGATGGTGAACTCGCGCGGCGAATCGGTGAAGACCCTGCTTCCCGGCTATTCGGCCGAGGTGATCGGTCTCTCCGGCGTGCCCACCGCGGGCGACACGCTCCACGTGGTGGCGGACGAGAAGGCAGCGAAGGAGATCGCCGAGCACCGCGGGATGAAGCTGCGGCAGGCCGACCTGGGCAAGACCTCGAAGGAATCGCTCGAGATGTTGTTCAGCCGGATGAAGGGCGGCGACGTCAAGGACCTCAAGGTGGTGATCAAGGCCGACGTCCAGGGCTCGCTCGAAGCGGTTGCCCAATCGATCGAGAAGCTTTCGACCCCCAAGGTCAAGGTCTCGATCGTCCACAAGGGCGTGGGGATGATGACCGAGACCGACGTGATGCTCGCGGCCGCGTCCAAGGGCCTGGTGATCGGCTTCAACGTGCGGCCGGAGTCGGGCGCCGAAGCCACCGCCAAGGTGCAGGAAGTGAAGCTGCAGATGTACTCGATCATCTACGAGCTGCTCGACGGCGTTCGCCACGAGATGGAAGGGCTGCTCGAGCCGATCCGCACCGAGAAGCGGCTCGGTCGTGCCGAGGTGCGCAACCTCTTCAACGTTCCCAAGCTGGGCACCATCGCCGGCGCGGCGGTGATCGACGGCACCATCAAGCGGTCGGCGATCGTGAAGCTGATGCGCGACAGCAAGCAGGTCTACACCGGCAAGCTGGCCTCGCTGCGGCGGTTCAAGGACGACGTCCGCGAAGTGGCGCAGGGGTTCGAGTGCGGCATCGGGATCGAGAACTACAACGACCTCAAGCCCGGCGACATCATCGAGGCCTACGAGATCGAGGAGACCCGCCCGAGCCTGAACTGATTTTTTCTTCCGGCTGCCTATCGCTTCTGTGAAGCCCCGAGAAAAGGTCTCGTCATGTTCGTCTGCGTCAGTCGCCTCACCCTCGAGATTCCCGAGTCCGGTTCGCTGAAGGCGAAGCGGCACATTCTCCGCCGGGTCACCGACCGGGTGAAGGCGAAGTTCAACGTGGCGGTCGCCGAGGTCGAAGACAGCGACCTCTGGCAGCGCGCCACCATCGCGATGGCGGTGGTGGGCAACGACCGGCGGCACGTCAACGAGCAGATGGAGAAGATCATCCACTTCGTCGACGACATGTACGTGGCTCCGCTGGTGAGCCGGGAGATGGAGATTCTTTCATTCGGGAACGAGCTGTTCTCTGATTCGGCCCCCTCTGGAGGGCCGGAGAGCCTGACCATTCCCAAGGGGCAGCGCTCGCTCGCCGAGGCGGAAGGCATGGCGGAGTGGGAAGCCCGTCATCAAGTTCCCGCGGAGGAGAAGTCGGTGTCCAACGGCCGCGCGGTGCCGGTTCGGGCGACCAAGGACCGCGAGGCCCGGGCCCGGGCGAAGAAGAAGCTGTCGATCGAAGAGGCGCGGGTGAAGGCTCGCTCGTTGCGAAACCCCCGCGACTGGGAGAAAAAATGACCACCCATGCACGCACCGAGCGGGTCGGCCAGGAAGTTCAGGCCGCGGTCGCCGAGGTGCTCGCGCGCGGGCTACTGCGCGATCCCCGCATCGGCTTCATCACCCTCACCGGGGTGAAGATGTCGCCCGACCTGCGGGTGGCGCAGGTGTTCTATTCGATGATCGGCGACGAGGCGCAAAAGCGCGACACCCAGGAGGGCCTCGAGGCCGCCAAGGGCTTCGTCCGCCGCGAGGTGACTGCGCGGGTGAAGCTTCGGGTCTCGCCGGAGATCTTCTTCACCTTCGACGGCTCGCTCACCGAGGGTGACAAGATCGACCGGTTGCTCCGCGAAGTGAAAGACAAAGAAGGCTGGTAGAAGGGTGTCGTGAGGGGAGGGGAGCTTCGATGAACGGCGTGCTGGTGATCGACAAGCCTTCCGGTCCCACCTCGTTCGACGTGGTGCGGCGGGTGCGCAGCCTGCTCAAGACCCCCAAGGCGGGCCACACCGGCACCCTCGACCCCACTGCCACGGGGGTGCTGCCGATCTGTCTGGGCGAAGCGACCAAGGTGGCGGGCTACATCACCGAGGGCGACAAGGCCTACGACGCGGTGTTCGAGCTCGGCACCGAGACCGATACTCAGGACGCGGCGGGGAAGGTGATTGCGCAAGCCCCCGTACCGACCTTGTCTGCGGAGCGTCTGGAACAGGTGCTGCAGCCGTTCCGGGGCCCGTTTCTGCAGACCCCTCCGATGTACTCGGCGATCAAGGTCGGGGGGAAGCGGCTCTACGAGCTGGCGCGCGCCGGGGAAGAGATCGAGCGGGCGCCCCGCGCAGTGACCGTGCATGCGCTCACCGTGCGCGACTTCACCGCGACCACCGTTTCGGTCTCGGTGGCCTGTTCGAAGGGCTTCTTCGTCCGCTCGCTCGCCCACGACCTCGGAGCAGCGCTGGGCTGTGGCGCGCACCTCAAGTCACTGAGGCGCACCAAGAGCGGGCCCTTCACCCTCGACCAGTCGATTGGCCTCGACCTGCTGATGAATCAGCTCCGCGACCACGGGCCGGAAGTGCTGCCGAGCATCGCAGCGAGGCTGGT
>JAYUUC010000750.1:0-2701 GCA_043755105.1 Myxococcales bacterium | reverse complement strand
CAAGACAGTCAGAGCTTTCGCGTGAGCTCGACCTGACGCGGGAGGCCGCACGGGCCGCCGCAGAACATTCGGAATTGTTGCGCAAAGAGCTGGGCACTGCGCTTGCCGAGCGACGGTCCCTGGGGGTCCAGGTCGAAGAGTCTCAGCGGGCCCGCGAGGCGGTGGACGCACGCTCGGCTCAGGGCGCAAAGGAAATTTCGGAGCGGGTCGCAGCCCTCGAGCTGACGCTGGAGCAACGGCAAGCCGAGAACGAGCAGCTGGGCCAGCAGGCCCAGGTCACCCAGCAGCGGTTGGACGAGGCGCTCGGGGAGATCGAGACCCTTCGCGAATCTCGCACCCAGCTGACCTCCGAGCTCGATGGAATGATCGAATCACTCGAGCGCGCTCAGGCGGTGGCGCTCGAGGCCCAGCAGTCGCGCACCGAGCTCGAGAGCGCGCTTCACCAGACGCGGGGCGAGCTGACCGAAGTGGCTCAGGTGGTAGGCGCTACCGACGAGCAGCGGCGGCTCCTCGAAGCGGCGCGCGCCGACGTTCGAGGGTACGCCGAGCGACAGCGAGCGCTCGAGGCCCAGCTCGCCCAGAGCCAGAAGCAGCTGGCGCTGATGCCCGAGCTGCAGGAACAGGCCGACACCCTCGGCGTCGAGAAGCAGATCCTGGACGACGATCGAGTCCGGCTGGTGGACCAGATCGAGAAGTTCGAGGCCGAGCGGTCGGGCTTTCTCCAGGAGCTCGAATTGCTGAAGTCGGAGGTACGCCGGCTGCGGACGGAGGCGGGCAACCGCACCCTGGTTCTGGAAGACGAGCATGCCCGGCTACGCAGCAAGGTCGACAAGCTCGCCACGGAAAAGAGCGCGCTCGAGGTGAAGTTGGCCCAGGCCGCGAACGAGCTTCGCCTCGGCAAGGGCGCTCCCTCCCAGAAGCAAGCATCGCTCCCGCGGTCTCCACCGGTGCGCGACGAGTTCGAGCTCGACGTCGAAGAGCTCTCCGATGCCGAGCCTTTCGAGGACGACGACATGGTCGAAGGTTCGATCCTCACCGACGTCGAGCTGCCAGAAGACCCGAAGCCGCCCAGAAAGCCCTGACCCGGACCTTCGTTTCGAAGGTCTGCGAAGCGCGATCGTGAAGTCTTGCCCGGGAACCATGCTTCACTTCCGGCGGTCGGTTAGGTTGGGCAGGTGAAGCGCACGGCCCTGATGGGTTTGGTCGGACTCCTGGCATTGGTCGCCCTGGTGTGGTTATGGCCCACGGCAACGCCTCCTGCCGCGCCAGCGTCTGATCAGCCTGAGCCCGCTCGGACGACTCGCCCCCCGGAATCAGATATCGCTCGGGGCGAAAGGCCTTCCAGCGCCCCCGCGCCGGGAACTCTTTCCGGCAAGGTCGTCCGCCATGGAGAGCCCGTTTCAGGCGCCCAGGTGGTGGCCAAGGGCGAACATCAGTCGGTAGAAGCAAGTTCAGGCGAGGACGGGCAGTTTTCGCTTCGCCTTGCCCCTGGGCGTTTTCTGATGTCGGCTCACCTCGGCGGTGAGTCCTCGATGGTCGTCGGACCGATCTTCGTCGACGGCAGGGGAGCTGCGCCTACCCTCACGCTCGAGCTGTTGCCGGGAGCGACCGTGTCAGGTCGGGTGTACGACGCGCTCACCCGAAAGGCAGTGGTTGGCGCTCAGGTGCGCAGCCCGAGCGGAACCTCGGTCACCGATGCGTCGGGTCGCTTCAGCCTGGTCGGCCTGCCTGTCGGGGAAGCGTGGATCGAAGCTTCGGCGGCGCACTACCTGGCCCGCATGGAGTGGCTCACCCTTGATGCCGCCCGCGAGCACGGGGGAATGGAGCTGTTCCTCCGACCGGCGGGCGTGATTCGAGGCGTGGTCCAGCGCCAGGGCGAAAAAGTGGCGGGCGCCTCGGTGTGGGGCGAGTCGGTGGGCCTTGGCGGCGACGGCCGTACCTTCGGCCCGGTGCTCAGCGGACCGGATGGAACTTTCGAGCTCTCGGCAGAGGGCGGCACGATTGACCTCGCCGCCGCTGGGCCCGGAGGAGGCCGGGTCGAAGGGCCCAAGGTGAGCCTCGCCGACGGCGCAACCCGCGAAGGCCTGGTCCTCGAGCTCGGTCAACAGATCGAGGCCGACGGCGTCGTCCGGGTCGACGGCACGCCCCGCGAGGGCGTTCAACTTCAGCTGGTACATGCGCGCAGCGAACGGCCGGTGGTGGCGACGGTGAGCGGGGCCGGGGGAAGGTTTCGCTTCACGGGCTTCGTTCCCGATACCTACTTGGTCCAGGCCCAGCTGGGCTCGACCTTCGCTCAGCGCGGCCCGTTCGAGCTCACCGGTGAGCCCGGGGCTCCCTGGACGGTCGAGCTCGAGACGGGTCGAGCGCTGTGGGGCAAGGTCCTTCCCCCCGCTGCGGGAACGGTGGTCCGCTGGCGCACTTCTGATTGGGCGGGTCCGGCGATGGCCCAGGTCGCCACCGATGCGGACGGGGCATTCCGATTCGAGGGCGTTCCCGACGAGTCTCTGATGGTCGAGGCGGAAGGGCCCACGGGGTCCGCGCGCGCCCGAGCTCGGGCTGGCCAACCGGTGCTCCTGACCCTGCGTCGGGGCGCACTCAAGGGGGTAGTGGTCGATGCTCAGGGACGGGGAGTGACCGACTTCTCAGTGCGCTTGACCCCGCTCGAGGGCGGGGCGAGCCGCGCCTACCCGGTGCTGAGCCC
>JAYUUC010000749.1:0-2706 GCA_043755105.1 Myxococcales bacterium | reverse complement strand
TCGGAAGTCACCACCGAGCCTTCGGCGATCTCCTTGCTGGCGACGAGCACCATCACCAGGTTCCAACCGCGGCGCGCCGCAGCCTCCCGGTTCTTGATCGCCATGAATGCAACCACGCCCGCTGCGAGACCCAGCGCCAGCGCAATCACCAGCGGGGTTTTACCCTTAAGCATTGGCTCGAGCCTCCCAAGGCCACAGCAATTGAAAATGGGTGCTGCCGACGCGACGTTCGAACGTCACGGGAACGGCATGTTGAGGACGAAGTAATAGGAATCGTAATAGGTCTGGTACGCAGCGAGGAACATCTCGATCAGGTTCTTCCGATCGCCCACCTTGCCGGTCGGAATCATCCGCACCGTCGACGCCAGCACCAGCCCGACGATCAACAGCCAGTTGATCACCGAGTACTCGACCATCGCCTGCCCGCGCATCTTCCGACGGCGGGCGATCCGGCGCTGAGAGGAAGAAGTCGTCACGGCAGGCAATTGTACCCAGCCTTCCATCGAAAGCCTATCGGCCTTGTTCCGCCTTCCACTTCATCGCCGCTGGGTGGTGAGGAAATTCGCGGAGGAGCGCCCCGCAGAAAACCTCCTGCTCGGTCCGCCCGCCTGGACCGGCCTTACCTTCGCACAGGCCCGCCAGGGCTTCGCTGCGCGCCGGGCCCCGCGCACCGGCGGCCAGGACTGCCTTCCACTTCGAGATTTCTTCAGGCCGATGGCCGAGTTGGCGCGCGCTGCGAGCCGCGCCCTGAAGCGCGGGCAAGGAGACGCTCCCCTCCTGGGTTTCAGGGACGGGCATCGCCGAGGGAGCCGTGGCGGGCTGAGGCGCAGGTGGGGCGATGTCGGCCGAGGTGGGACGACGAGCCGAGATCCCGGAGGCGGTTCCTCCGAGTCCTGCCGGTGGGTTGTCTCGAGGTGCTGAAGCCGAGGACGCAGGCAGAGCCGAAGAAGGGGCACCGCCCTCGGCTTCAACGCGGTTCGCGATGTCAAGGCTGTCCCTGTCCTCGCGGCGCGCCTCGGCCTTCGCGACTGCCGCGGATTCCGATTCCGTGCGAGCAGACTTGTGAGTTGCCTCCGCGAAATCGCGAGAGCGCAGGGCGGCCGCGGGTTCTGGGCGGCGGTCGTCGGAGACGCTGGGCGAACCCAACTCCTTCGCGGACGGTGCCCGCGACCCTCGGGCGGCGAGGGGCGATTGCGCTGGAGCGGCCATTCCCCCAGAGCCCGCTGAGACCGAAGGGAGCGCGGAATCTGCTGCTCGACCAAAACCCGCCCCGCTCGATGAAGATGCGAAGCCCCCCTCAGAACCCGCAGCCTCGGACGAGGGCGCTGGTTCCGCCGCACGCTTTTTAGCGACGGAAGTCTTCGGCGCTGGGGCCCTGTCGGCTCCCGCAATATCCGGTGGCGAAGGGGCTGCCGCCTCCGGAGCTGGGGAAATCTCTGCAGGTCGCTCCGGCGTGGCGGCGGCCTCCTCCTGCTCATGCTGGGGGAAGCGCTTCAACTCCGTCGACTTGCTCACTTCGACGCCGACCACCACCAGCAGTCCCAGGGCGAGGGCTCCGGCCAGGGGCGCGAACAGCGCGCTCCATTTTCGCGGCAACGCTGAGTCGCCCGATTGAGCCCGGCGCGCGCTCTGTCCCGCATAGGCGAGCAACGATTCAAGGCCCGCTTCCGGTACCGCCTCCGAGGGGAGCTTCGCCATCGTCTGTCGAACCGACTTGATCGAGGCCAGCGACCGGGAGCATGCCTCGCAGCCTTGAAGGTGAAGCTCGAGCGCTCTGGCGTTCGCGGGGGCGAGCTCTCCGTAAGCGTAGTCGAGCAGCACGTCAGGATCGTGGGGGACCGGGGCGCTCATCCGTTCACCGTCCTCGCGTCTTCCACCGGCTCACCGTCGACTCCCAGCGCATCGAGCTTCCGTCGCAGCCCCTCGAGCGCATAGCGCATCCGGCTCTTCACCGTGTTCTCCGGCGTTCCGGTCACTTCGGCGATCTCCTTGAACGCAAAACCATGGAACTCCCTCAACAGAAAGACCTCGCGCTGCTCCTCGGGGAGCGAACGCAAGGCCTGCTCCAGCAGCGGCCGCAGGCCTGCCTGATGGGCGCCCCGCTCGGGCCCCGGGTTCGCGGTATCTGGCAACGATTCTCCCAGAAGCGGACCGTCGGCTTCGCGCCCGGCAGGCGCATCGAGAGACTCGGTGCGGCGGAAACTCTCCTTGCGGGCGCTGTCGATGCAGAGGTTGCGGGCGAGGGTGTAGACCCAGGTGGTGAAGCGAGCCCGGGGCTCGTATTGAGGCGCTCCTCTCACCACTCTCAACCAGGTCTCCTGAAGCAGGTCCTCGGCGCGCTGACGTTGGCCCGCCAGGCGAAAGATGAAGTTGAACACCGTCGCCCGGTGCCGGTTCACCAACAGCTCGAACCCGCGGGCATCGCCGCGCTTGAAGGCGAGCATCAACTGCTCGTCTGTCTGCTCTGGGTTCAGGCGTCGTGCTCCTCGTTCCAGCGGACTTCCGAGCATGCTTCCTCAAGGAAACGAATCGGAAGTAGTTTCGATCTGCCCCGGGTTGCTTTTCAGCCAACGCAGAATGTCAGGGTTGACGAGGGGTGTCATCGCCTGTGCGCGGAGGTGCTCTCCGCTCCCGTTCGAGATCTTTTTTCCGGAGCAGCAAAACGGGCACGGCCACCGCCACCACCAGCGCTCCCTGGACCCTCAG
>JAYUUC010000748.1:0-2717 GCA_043755105.1 Myxococcales bacterium | reverse complement strand
CGGCATCCAGGCAACGTATGCGCTCCCAAAGCTCTGCTGGTCGAGTCGAGGAGTCCAGGCGGTCCAACCGCGCGTCAGGGTGATCTCGCTCTTGGGGTCACTGACAGGAGCGTCGGCCCGCCCCGGGTCGCTTTCCGCGCCCGAGATGCTCAGTTCTCGAAGGCGCTGCGTTCAAGGCAGCGGCGATTGCGCCACCCGGGAGGGGGTCTGGCGTAGGGTTCGCCGCCATGTCCAGCGCCCCCGACTCCGCCCGTCCCGAAGCCCCCGCGCCCGCCCTTGACCCAGAGCGGGTCTGGCTGGAGACCGTCTACCAGCCCGGGGCGAAGCAGCTCACCGTGCGCGCGGTGATCGCCGGAATGGTGATCGGGATGTTGATGTGCCTGTCGAACCTCTACGTCATCCTCAAGACCGGCTGGAGCGTCGGGGTCACCATCACCGCCTGCATCCTCGCCTATGGACTGTTCGGCATCTTGCGGAAGCTGCGACTGGTCAAGGACGACTTCAGCCCGCTCGAGAACAACGCGATGGGCTCGGTGGCCTCGGCCGCGGGCTACATGACCGGGGGCGGGAACATGGCGGCGATTCCCGCGCTGCTGATGCTCACCGGCACCCGCCCCGACCCCTACCTGCTGGTGGCGTGGTTCGCGGTCATCTCCACGCTCGGAGTGTTCGCGGCGATTCCGATCAAGCGGCAGTTGATCAATGTCGAGCAACTCCCCTTTCCGACCGGCACCGCCACCGCGGAGACGATCCGGGCGCTCCACGGACATGGCCCGGCAGCGGCGCGGCAGTCGCGCTTCCTCTTCTTCTCGGGAGGCCTGACCGCGCTGATCGCCCTCGCCCGGGGGTTGAAGTGGAAGAACGCGGCGGGCGGCGTGGTGGGACCGCTGCTTCCGGGAAACTTCGAGCTCCCCTTCAAGCTCGCCGGGGTGGACGCCGCCAGGTTCACCCTCGCGCTGGAGCCGAGCCTGCTGATGGTCGGCGCCGGAGGCCTGATGAGCTTCCGCACCGGGTGGTCGATGCTGCTCGGCGCGGTGGCGACCTGGGGAGTGCTGGCGCCGACGATGTTCGCCCAGGGCGCGATTTCGCAGCCGGTCTACAAGGTCATCATCCAGTGGACCCTCTGGCCGGGGGCGGGAATCCTGGTGGCCTCGGGGCTGGTCTCCTTCGCGTTCGAGTGGCGAAGCATCGCCAAGGCGTTTCGCGAGCTCGCCAAGCTGGTGCGGCGAAAATCTCCCGGCGCGGCGGTGGACCCGATGGAAGCGGTGGAGTGCCCGGCCTGGTGGTTCCCGCTCGGGTTCGCGTTGTTCGGTCCGATGATCATCCTCCTCGCGGGAAAGATGTTCGGCATTCCCTGGTGGGCGGGGCTGGTCTCGATTCCGCTGGCGATGGTGATGGGGATCATCGCCGCCCGGGTCACTGGCGAGACCGACGTCACCCCGACCAAGGCGCTCGGCCCGGTGACCCAGCTGGTCTACGGAGGGATGCTCCCGGGAAACATTCCTGCCAACCTGATGGGCGCCAACATCACCGGAGGGGTGGGGCTGCACGCCGCCGACCTGCTCACCGACCTCAAGTCCGGCTTTCTGCTCGGGGCGAACCCGCGGCAGCAGTTCTACGCCCAGCTGTTCGGAGTGGTGGCCGGCTCGGCGATCATCGTGCCCGCGTTCAACCTGATCATCCCTTCGGCGGACCTGCTGGGCACCGAGACCTTTCCGGCCCCGGCCTCGCAGGTGTGGGCGGGAGTGACCAAGGTGCTGGTCGATGGAATCGGCAACCTTCACCCCACCGCGCGGCTCGCGGCGGGGGTCGGAATTCTGCTCGGCGCCGGGCTGGCGGTGGCGGAGAAGCTGGCCTCGAAGCGGGTGAAGTCCTGGCTTCCCTCGGCCTCGGGCCTGGGGATCGCAATGGTGATTCCTTTCTACAACTCGCTCGCGATCTTCATCGGAGCCACCCTCGCCGAGCTGCTGCGGCGGAAGAACCCGGCGCTCGCTGACGACGCCATCACTCCGGTCAGCTCCGGCTTCCTCGCCGGCGAAAGCCTGATGGGAATCACGATCGCCATCCTGGTGGCGGTCGGGGTGCTGACGAAGTGAACCTCCCCTGCAAGAACAGGCTGGAATCAGAGGTGTCCCTGTTCGCATAGTCTGCCGTCACCCCTGACTGGAGAAACCGATGGCCGACGTCACCCTGAAGCGCGTGGAAGAGCTCGAGGCCTATGCCGGCGAGCACGCCGTTCCCAGCATCCAGTTCCGCTCCGCCGCCAAGCCGATGGGCGTCACCGCCTGGGGAATGGCGGTGATCGACCTCGCTCCCCATTGCACCGATTACCCCGAGCACGACCACGCCAAGGACGGGCAGGAAGAGGTCTACGTGCTCCTGCGCGGCTCGGCGACGCTCCACTGCGGCAGTGAGAGCTGGCCGGTGTCGCAGGGCGCGATCATCCGGGTCGGAGCGACGACGAAGCGAAAGTTCGTCACCGGTCCCGAAGGCGCCTCGTTGCTCGCTCTCGGCGGCATTCCCGGAAAGCCCTTCCCCGCCAAGCCGTAGACGAGGGGGAGCAGGCAGGTCCGATGAGCTCAGGCATCCCTGTTGCCGTTCAGAGCTCTAGGTCAGGGCCCAAGTTCGACGTACACCGAACCCACGATGAACAAATCCGAATTGAAGGAAGAGCTTCTCACCATTCTCGCGGCAGACCTGGAGACCGTGGAGCGGGC
>JAYUUC010000747.1:0-2725 GCA_043755105.1 Myxococcales bacterium | reverse complement strand
TTCGAGACCTCTGGCGCGATGACAATCTTTTTCGAACGCATCAACGCGAAGACCGCCTTCTCGAGGGCTTCCTCGAGGATTACGGCAACCTCGCCGCCGGGCTCTGCGCGCTCTACCAGGCGACCTTCGAGCCGAGGTACCTCGAGGTCGCCGCTGCGCTCGCGGATCAAGCGGTGGTGAAGTTCTGGGACGATGGGAAGTCGGCCTATCTCTCGGCGCCTCGCGGGCAGAAGGACCTGCTCTGCGAGACTTTTGCACTGCACGACAACGCCACTCCGTCGGGAGCGTCCTCGCTCACCGAAGCCCAGGTGGCGCTCGCCGCGCTGACGGGAAAGGCTGCGTACCTGGACCAAGCGGGCCGCTATCTTTCCAAGCTGCGAGAGGACGCGGTTCGCAATCCGTTTGCCTATGGCCACTTGCTCCTCGCCGGGGATGCCTGGCTGGATGGAGCGGCGGAGGTCACTCTGGCGGGGCCGAAGGATCAGTGGAAGCCGTTCCTCGAGGTCCTCGCCCGGACCTTCGCGCCCACAGTGGCAGTGGGAGCCAGCGGTTCTGCCTCGACGCTCCTGGCTGCCGCGATGGAGGGAAGGGAAGCGGTGAACGGGCAGGCGGCCGCCTACGTCTGCCGTCGCTTTTCCTGTCAGCCGCCGGTGACGACGGCTGAAGCGCTCGAAAAGGCGCTCCGGTTTACGTAGCCTGCCCGCCACCATGGCCAACGAAACGAACGACCTGCTGCGCTGGAACCTCGGAGACCTCTACGCCTCGGCGGAGGATCTGCATCTCGCCTCGGACCTCACCAGCGCCGGGGCGATGGCCGAAGCCTTCGCTGCCAGGTATCGAGGTCGGGTGGCGATGCTCTCCGCTGCGGAGCTCGCCGAGGCCTTGCAGCAATTCGAGCAGCTGGTGGATCGTGCTTATCGACCGAGCCTCTACGCCTCGCTGCTCTTCTCGGGACAGACATCGGACGAGAAAGCGCAAGCGCTGCTCAACCTCGCCCAGCAGACGACGACCGAGTCGTTCAACCAGGTGACCTTCTTCGACGTCGAGCTGAAGAAGCTGCCGGAAGACCTCTTCGCCAAGCTGCTCCAGGCGCCCGAGCTCGAGATCTACCGGCACCATCTCTCCGGGCTGCGGCGGTTCGCGCCCTACACCCTCTCGGAAGCAGAGGAGAAGCTCTCCGAGACCAAGAACCTCACCGGTCGGGTGGCGTTCACCCAGCTGTACGATGAAGTGAGCGGGCGCATCAAGATTCCGATCGAGCTCAACGGAAAGCTCGAGCAGGTCAACGTCGCCACCGCGCGGGCGCTGCGCACCAGCTCTGATCGTCAGCTGCGACGGCGGGCCACCGATGCCCTGATGAAGGGCTTCGAAGACCAGAGCCACGTCCTCAACTACTGCTTCAACACGCTGTTCCAGGACCACGCGCTCGACGTCAACCAGAGGGGCTACGGCAACGTCGCCGAGCCCACCTTCCTCACCGATGAGCTCGCGCCCGAGGTGGTGGAGAACCTGATGGCCACCACCGAACGCCACTATCCCCTGGCGCAGCGGTACATGAAGTTGAAGGCCAAGGCACTGGGCCTCACCGACTTCGGCTCCCACGACGTCCTCGCGCCGCTGGCCACCGAGGAGCGGAAGGTGCCTTTCGAGCAGGCGCGCAAGTGGGTGCTCGAGGCGTTCGGGGCGTTTCATCCGCTCTTTGCGAGCATCGCCGACGAGTTCTTCGAGAAGCGGTGGATCGACGCGCTCCCCAGGCAGGGGAAGCGTGACGGGGCCTTCTGCTCCGGGATGTTGCCCTCGCTCCATCCCTACGTGCTGCTCAACTACGCCGACCGACTGGAGGACGTCTCCACCCTGGCCCACGAGCTCGGCCACGGCATTCACTTCTACCTGGCGCGCCGCAACACCCCGCTCAACTTCTGGTCCACCACGCCGATGGCCGAGACCGCTTCAGTGTTCGCGGAGCTGCTGTTGATGAGGCAGCTGGCGGCAGGCGAGAGCGACAAGTTGACCCGACGCAACCTGCTGGCGATGCGGATCGAAGACATTCTCGCCACGGTGTTCAACCAGGTGGCCTACACCCGCTGGGAGCAGCAGGCCCACGCCCGTCGCGCGCTCGGGGTGGTGCCGCCGGAGGACTACTCGGCGCTGTGGATGGACCAGCGGAAGCGGCTCTACGGAGACGCGGTCGCCTTTCAACCCCAGGACCGCTGGGGGTGGATCTCGATTCCGCACTTCATTCACTCGCGCTTCTATTGCTACAGCTATTCCTTCGGGCAGCTGCTGGTGCTGGCGCTGTTCCGGAAGTTCGAGCAAGAAGGCCCGGCGTTCATTCCCAAGTACATCGAGCTGCTCTCCTCGGGCTCGTCGAAGACCCCGCAGCAGCTCGCCGCGGGAGTGGGCATCGACCTCACCGACCCCGGTTTCTGGGGCCAGGGCTTCGAGACGCTGAGCACGCTGATCGACCAGTTCGAGGCGCTGCTGTAGGTCTCCGCTCTCAGGGTGGCTTGCAACAACCCTTGGCCCTGACCTCTACGGAACCTCGAGTACCTTCAGCTTCCCAATCAGCGGGGTGATCGCCGCATTGCCTTCCTCGCCCACCGCGAAGTGGGTGGCATCGGCGACCTCTTGCCCGAAGGTCGGGTCGAGCTGGGTCCACTCGCCGACGAAGGCCTCGACCCACTCGTGCCAGTAGAGCGCGGGAACGCCGTCCTCGTTCTTCAGA
>JAYUUC010000746.1:0-8066 GCA_043755105.1 Myxococcales bacterium | reverse complement strand
CAACACCTTGATGCTGTCGCCGCCAGCCATGCGACGCAGGATCTCCTTCTCCTCGCCGCGGGTCGGATAGCCGACCCGCAACTTCATCATGAACCGGTCGACCTGCGCTTCGGGAAGGGGATAGGTGCCTTCCTGCTCGATCGGATTCTGGGTGGCGAGGACGATGAACGGACTCGGCAAGGGGAAGGTCTGGTTGCCGATGGTGACCTGCCGCTCCTGCATCGCCTCGAGCAGCGCGGACTGCACCTTTGCCGGTGCCCGGTTGATCTCGTCGGCGAGGATGATGTTGGCGAAGATCGGCCCCTTCCGGACCGCGAAGCTGGCGCTCTGCTGGTTGTAGATCACCGTGCCCACCAGGTCAGCCGGCAGCAGGTCCGGGGTGAACTGGATGCGCATGAACTGCGCCGAGATCGCGTCGGCGAAGGTCCGCACCGTGAGCGTCTTCGCCAATCCAGGCACGCCCTCGAGGAGCACGTGGCCATTGCAGAGCAAGCCGATCAGCACCCGCTCGAGCATGTAGCGCTGACCGACAATCACCCGGCCGGTCTCGGCCCCCAGCAATTCGACGAAGCCGCTCTCGCGGGCGACCTGCTCGCTCAGCGCCCTGATGTCCGTGTTCATAGCCCCTCGCGGTGAAAGCGCCTGGAATCTAGGGGTTACGCCACGGGCCCACAACAACGCAAACGGGGTCGCATTCCAGAACCAAAGGTTCTTTCTTCAAGGGGCGGGGGCCGTCGAGGCGGCGACGGGGGCTTCGCGCTTGCCATGGCCGTGGCCCGTGTAGAGCGAGAGCAGGAACATCATCGACAGCCCGACCCCGAGGCCAAGCATGTTCCGGGTCCTTCCTTCGCGGCCGTGCCGGTTGACGTTCGGGAGCAGGTCGGAAATGGCAATGTAGAGAAACGTGCCCGCGGAAAAGGCGAGCGCCTTGGCGGCGAAGGTTTCGATGTGCACCAGCGCAGCGATGCCGAAGTAGATCAGCGCCCCCAGCGGCACCATCAACCCGTAGACGAAGGCGTAGGTGAGAATGGCGCGCTTCCCCTTCCCTTCCGACTTGAGGATCGCCGCCAGCGACAGCGAGCTGGGCACCTTGTGGGCGGCGATGGCAACGAAGGCCATGAAGCCCACCCCTTCGGTGACCGCAGAACCGAGCGCCACCCCATCGAAGAGTGTGTGGGCCGAAAGCCCGAGAAATGCGGTCAGGCCGAGCGCCTTGCCATGCCCATGCTCGACGCAATCGGGAGGCTCCTCGCAGGCGTGGACCAGCACGTAGCGCTCGAGCAGGAAGAGGAACAGAAACCCTACCGGCACCAGGGTGAAGGCAGCGTAACCGCCCTCTTCGAAAGCCTCGGGGAGCATGTGAAAGAAGGCAGCCCCGAACATCACTCCGGCCGCGAAGGAGAGAAACATCACCAGCCGCTTTTCTCCCTGGACGATCATCGGCACCAGGGCTCCGGCCAGCGCCCCGAGCACGATGAAGGCGGAGTAGAGCAGAAGGTGGGCGGTGGTAGAGCTCATCGGGGCGCGCACCATAGCCGAAACGGGCGGCTTGCCAGCGTGGGCAAAGCCTGCTGAATCGCTGCCCATGCCCAAGAATCTGCTCGTTGCTGTCGTGATGCTGTCTGCTGCCGTCTCTTTCGCCGAGTCCGCAGGAGGGCTGAGCTGGAAGGCTCCCGCCGGTTGGGTGGCGCAGCCCGAGCGGCCGATGAGGGCGGCGACCTACACCGTCGCCCCGGCCAAGGGCGACACCGAAGGGGCGGAGTGCGCGGTGTTCTACTTCGGCCCTGGTCAGGGAGGCGCGGTGGAAGCCAACCTCACCCGCTGGATTGGCCAGTTCGAGCAACCAGATGGCAGCCCGTCGGCGAAGGCGGCGAAGATCGGCCACGAGAAGGTCGGGGCGATGAATGCCACCTCCATCGAGCTCCCCGGTACGTACGCGGGGGGAATGTCTCCGATGATGGACCCCGCCGCACCAAAGACGTCGAAGAAGAACTACCGGCTGTTGGGGGCGATTGTCGAAGGGCCTGAAGGTGCCGTGTTCTTCAAGGTGACCGGCCCCACCAGGACGGTGGAAGCGGCGCGGGGAGACTTCAAGAAGCTGGTCGCTTCTCTGAAGAAGTAGCCTCGAGAGGCGCGGCGCTCAACACCGCACAAGCGTCTCAGCAAAGCGGAACGCGTCGAGCCTGCGCCAAGCAACGGAGTCGGCTCGCCCTTCTGGCGACAGCAAAAACGTCTCACCCAGGCGCAGCGAGTCGGGCCTGCGCCACTCAACGAAGGCGGCCCACCCTTCTTGGCGACGGGTGCCACGAGCCGAGGCCGTACGCTGGCAAGGGTTCAGCTCGCTGACGACGCTCGCGCGACCAGCGGCGGCGTCTTAATAGCGGCGGATCGCCACCACCGAGATCCGCTTCGCCTTCACCTCCACGGTGCGCTCGAAGCTCTTTCCGCCGGATTCGACGGTGATCTTCTGCGTTCCGGCAGGAAGCCGCAGCCGCGCGAGCTGAAACTCTGCGGGCAACGACAGCCACGAGCGCAGGTCCGCCTGGGTGTTGAGCGAGAGGAGTGCGAACGCCAGGGCGCCCACTGCCTCGTTCTTGGCGAGCGCTCCTGCGCCGGCGGCCAGCCCGGCCTTCACCGCGGTGCCCGCGAGCGACTTGGCGACCATCCGTCCGATCCGGTCATCGAGGTGGACCTTGGCGACCTGGTCGATCGAGGTCACGGTGACCGTCTCCACCGCCTGGTCTGCGGCCTTGACCGTGGCCTGACCTCCACTGCCGCGGGTGCGGAAGCGGGGAACGGCGAACATCTGGATCGCTCCGGAGTGGCCCCGCTCGACCTGGCTCTCTTCCTTCTCGGGCGCCCGCCCGGCCTCGATCACCACCACCACCTGACCGTCACCGGGACGCAGCGGGAAATGTTCGACCTTCGGGTACTTGGCCTTCAGCTCTTCATAGGCGTCATCACGGCCGGTCTTCTTCGCCAGCCGCAGCAGCGGCTCGGCGAGCGCGCCCAGGTTCGGTTGAAGCTTCCCGGCAGCGAGATAGTCGATCACCGCCGCGTCGAGGTCGCCCTGGTCTTCATAGAGAACTCCACCGAGGTAACGGGCGATGGCCAGCTGCTCGTAGGGCTTCTTCTCGTCGGAAACCATCTTGAGGATGCGCTCGTTGACCCGGCGCACCTCGACCAGCGCGTCTTCGTCCTTGCCCAGCTCTGCGTAGTTGATCGCCTGAAGCGCGGTGATCATCAGCTTCTCGAAGTCTTCGCCCCGGTAGGCCTTGTTGCGCTCGTTGGTGATCAGCGCGGCCGCTTCTTCCGAGACCGAGACAGTGTCCAGTTGCTGGGACAGCTTGTCGGCCTTGTCGAGGACTTCGATGCTCTCGGGGTACTTCCCGGCGGCATGGAGCACCATGCCCTTGTCGAGCAACAGCAACAGCTTGTCTACCTCGGCGTCCTTGGCGTCCTTGTCCAGCAACGCCACCGCCCGCTCGTGGTCATAGGTCTCGTAGGCGAGGCGAACGTCGCGGGTGCGCGCCACGTAGTCGCTGGCGCAGCCGGTGAGCAGGCTGGCCAGCAACAGAGGGAGGAGACAGGTGATTGATTTTTTCATCACGCACCCGTTCCCGGACAACCGCGCTACCAGCTGACGCCCTGCTTCTGGAACTTCTTGCGCATCTCTTTCTCGTCCGACCACTCGATGATCCCGCTGCGGAGGTTATGCAGCTTGGAGGTCATCTTGTAATAGACCAGCTTGTCGCCGCCGACCTCCTGGATGATCGAGGAGATCTCGCCGGTGAGCAGATAGTCGGCCGACGCCTGCTGACCGGGGCCCTTGGCCTGGTCCGGCTTCACGTAGCCAGAGCCCTGGTACTCGTACTCCTCGCCGATCTCTTCCCGGGCGCCCTTGTCCATGAAGGCGAACTTGCCGGTCTGGCCGAGCTTGACCTGGATCTTGTCGGAGAGCGACTTGAGGTCGATGTGTTCCGAGGTGCTGTTCTTCATCTTGCCGACCACGATGATCGGCCGGCCCTGAATCTGGGTGAAGGCCGGCGAGGTGGCGAGCGAGTCGACCATCTTCTTCGCGATCAGCTGAAGGTCGTTCTCGTTGAACTGGTCGGACAGCATCTCGATGGTGTTGGGGTCCTCATACGTGCCCCGCGTGAACGCGCGAGGGCCGCTGCAGCCGCTGAGGGTACCGAGACCAAGAAGGGCAGTGACGAGGATGTTCCGGGTTTTCATCTGGGTGGCTCCTAATTCCATTCGCATTCGAAACGGCTGCCCATGAACCGCCACTTGTAGGTCAGCACCGCGTCCCGCTTATAGCCGGAGTTGATGCGGCAGACCGACTGCAATGACGCGCGGGGATAGTCGAGGGTGTAGCTCTGAGCGCTCTTCCGCTCCATCTCCGAGAGCTGCGACGGATGGGTCAAGGTGGGGTTGGCGCTCGAGGCCACGAGGACATTGTGCTTCCCGTAGGTCTTCAGCGGCACCTCGCCCGCGAGCTGGATCCGGCGAACTGTCTTCGCAATCAAGATGTCGCTCCGGTCGACCATGGTCTCGTGGGCGTTCCTGCGCGCGAGCAGGTCGCCGACGTTGGCGGTGAAGACGCGGGTGGTGTCGCCATCGTCGATGAAGAAGTAGAGGAAGCTCTGGCGCGCTTCGGTGCTCTCGCCGGTGAAGTCCAAGGTGACGGCGAGTTCGAGCGCGCGGTTGGGCTTGATCGAATGGGTGGAGACCGCCGCCAGCACTGCCTTGTTGACGCCTGCGTTCTTGAGCTTGATCAACCCTTCGGCAGAGGCATCGCAGGCGCAGCGTCGCTCCTGGATCATCTTCACCAGCTGCTCGGGCTCGAACCCGGCCTTGGCGAGCTTGGCGACTTCGTCGTCGGTGAGCGGAAGCTGATCGGACCGCTCGTAGACCTTGGGCAAGCTGTTGGCGTCCCATTGCACGATGTTGACGGTCTGGGTGTCGCCGGCGGGGAAAGGCAAGGTGGGGAGTCCGCCGCGCGCAGTGGTGACTGCGGGCTGACCGGAGACGGCGAGGAGAAGCGGAATGAGCAGGTGGCTGAGCATGGCTAGAACCTGTATCCAACGGTCATGCCGACGCGGTGAACGTACCCGAGCGCACCGAACGGAATGTCGAGGTTGTAGGCGAGCCCGGCGAGGATGTGCTCGGCAAGAACCAGGTCCGCGCCGACGCTGGGGCTGATTCCAAAGTAGACCGCGCCGGGGACCAACATCGGGCCGGCCTTGACGCCGACGAAGGCGCTGACCGGGTAGCCCGCGGTGCGGAACCGGGGACCGAGCAGCAGGTTGGTCTGATCATTGGCGAACGAATAGGAAGGTGAGAAATCGAGGGTGAAGTAGTCCATCGCCCAGTAAGAAGCGGTGAGGCCCACGTACAGCGGAGTGCGGACCGCTCCGAAGCTGTTCGAGGGAATCGCGGCCCCGAAGTCCAGGCCGAGCGAGAAGCGGTTGCTGCCAGGACGGCTGTAGCCGCCCTTTCCCCACTCCGAGTTTTCGGGACCGTCGGTGCGCCCGCGCTCCTGGGCCACCGCCAACGCCGGGGCGCCAAGCAGGACGATCATCGACAACAGGCCAGACAATTTTTTCAGGGTCATCTACAGCTCCTGGGCAAAGGCGAGAACTTGGGTGCAGCGACGCACCGGGTGGGGGCGGTATTCATAGAAGCGGACAAACCGTTGAGAATCCACCCCTTTGTGGTCAGGGAAGGTTCTTGGGGTCTGCCGCGCCCGGACGCTCGAGGTCGTTGTCCACCGCAGGCAAAGGTTTGACGGCGGGCGCGGCGGCAAGCGCTGCTGCCGCGTTCGGACGCGAGCGTTGCCAGAAGGCCACCAGCTGCTCCCGGACCAGACAGCGCAGGTCCCAGAGCTTTCCCGGGTCGGGCGCGCTCACCAGCGCCCGCAGGGTCATCGTCTTCTCGCCCGCCTTGGTCACGGCGAGCGACTGGGTCTTCCCGTCCCAGAGGTCCTTCCCTTCGTGCTCGAGAATCCGGAGCAGCTCGGTGCGAAACGCATCGACGCGGGCGAGCAGGTCGACCTCGAGGTCCACTGCGCCAAAGATGTTGCCGGGGTTGCGGGTCCAGTTCTCAAAGGGCTTTTCGAGGAAGTGGCTGATCGGCACCACCAGGGTCCGGCGGTCCCAGAGGCGGACCACCACATAGGTGAGGCGAATTTCCTCCACCGAACCGAACTGGGTCTCGACCACCACCACGTCGCCGATTCGCACCGGCTGGGTGAGGGTGAGCTGAATTCCGGCGAGCAGGGTGGAGATCGACTTTTGCGCTGCGAGGCCGATCACCAGACCGGCGATGCCGGCCGAGGCGAGCAGCGAGACTCCAACGCTGCGGACGACCTCGAACTGCATCAGAAAGAGGGCGCTCCCCACTACCCAGACGGCAATCGCTAGCAGCCGGCGGAGCACCCCGAGGCGGGTACGAAGGCTTCTCACCCTCGCGTCGTTGCCGTCCGGCGCCACCCGCTCTTCGATGAAAGCCGAGGCGAGCTCGAGGAAGCGCAGCAAGTACCAGGCGAGGGAGCCCATCACCATCGAGCGGGCGATCACCTCGAGCGCGTGCGAGATCCCCGGAGGCAAGACCAAAGTAGGCACCCCCGCGGAGAGCGCCAGACCCACCGGAAGCAGCAGCAGCGGCCCCTCGGCCGCTTCGACCAGCCGGTCGTCCCAGGTTTGCGTGGAGAAGCGGGCCAGCCGCCTTCCCACGGCGAGAAACAGCCGCTGGATCAACGCGCCGAGCACCCAGGAGAGCGCGATCAGCCCGAGCAGCCCCACCCACTGCCACAGCTCGAGGGTGGCGAAGGTGTGCTCGAGCAGCGGCTGAGGATAGAGCTCGAGGAAGGGCGGACCGTAGAGATCGAAGAGCTTGTCGATCGCCAGCACCGTGTCCTTGCTGAACACCCAGAGTGGCTTCTGGTTCTCGGGGCGCAGCCGCTCGATCCGGATCGGCTGCACCGTCTGCCCGAGGGGAATGGTGCCGAGCAGGTCGTAGTTGCGGCCGACCGCATCACCTCCGGGTTCCTTGCTCAGCCCTGCGATGTTGATCGCGAGCTTGCGGTCGAGCACGAAGCGCAACCTTCGGGCCAGCTTCGGACCTTCGATCGGCTGCTGCGAAGGCGAGAGGTGGTCGAGGTTGAGGTAGTTGGCGGCGGCGTCGTAATTGCCGGAATGGACGTCGAGGATGAAGCCCTGCACCGAGGCAAGCGGCGTGCTCCGCTCGATGCCGATCGGCGGATCGCCGAGACCTTCGTTGAACGTGTCGGCCGCTGCGGCGAAGCCTGCCCACAGCAGCAGGCCCACCGCACAAAACAGGAAGCGCTTGGTCATCGCCGCGACAAGCTACCTCGCACTGCGGGCTTTGGGCGTCGGTTGCTTGCCCAGCTTCAGCCGCTTGACCTTGCGAGAGAGAGTATTGCGGTCCACCCCAAGGAAATCGGCCGCCGCGCCAACCTGGCCCTCGTTGTGCTCGATCGCCTGCCGGAGGACGGCGCGATCGACCTGGTCCATCAGCACCCGGTAGAGGTCGGGGACCTTGCGGCCCTTGAGCTGGTCGAAGAACAGGCCGAGGCGCAGGTAGAGCAGGTCTTCGAGGGGAAGCTTGATCGGGTCCACCAAGAGACGCTCCTGCCGTGACCGCAAAAGGGGCCGGCCTCATAACGCTCGCGGGCGGTACTGGTCAACGATGCTCGCCTAACGCCCCTGGTCTTTGCTAAGGCGTAGCAGGGCCTTTGGACTCCGGGCCGGGAGACAGTGGTGGAAAAGCGGAAGATCCTTCTCATCGACGACAGCGAAATCACTCTCGCGATGGAGACGGCGGTCCTCGAGGCCCGCGGCTACGAGGTGAAGGCGACCTCCAGCCTGGTGGAGTTCGAGAAGATCATCCAGGTGTGGCGACCCGACTTGATCCTCACCGACATTCACATGCCCGAGGCCAAGGGAACCGACATCTGCCGGACGCTGAAGAACGAGTACGGCACCCAGGACATCCCGATCGTCCTCTTCTCCAGCTTGAACGACGACGAGCTCGGCAAGCTC
>JAYUUC010000745.1:0-2736 GCA_043755105.1 Myxococcales bacterium | reverse complement strand
GGGTGATCTCCGTCTCGGCCAACGTCGCTCCCCGGAAGATGGCGGATCTGGTCGAAGCCGTCCTGGCAGGGAATCTGGTCAAGGCCCGCACGCTGCAGGTCGAGCTCAACCCGCTCCACCGGCTGCTCTTCGTCGAGACCAACCCGATTCCGGTGAAGGCCGCCCTCGAGTTGATGGGAATGTTCGGTCCCGAGCTGCGGCTTCCCCTCACCCCGCTGCCCGACGCAGAGCGGCAGCAGCTGAAGGAAGAGCTCGGTCGGCTGGGTCTGCTGGGAGCCAAGCGATGACCAAGGTGCTGATCACCGGAGTCACCGGACGCATGGGCAGCACCTTGGTGCGGATCGCCCGACAGACCGAAGGGGTGCAGATCGTCGGCAGCACCGACCGCCGCGGCAAAGCGTCGGTGGGCCTCGATCTCGGGCTCGCCCTCGGCCACGGGGTGCTCGAGGTCCCGGTGCTCGACGACCTCGCCCGGGCGATCAGCGTCGGCAGTCCCGAGGTGGTGATCGACTTCACCTCGCCGGAAGCCAGCGTCGAACACGCCCAGGTCTGTGCGGCGGCTGGCGTGGCCCTGCTGGTGGGTACGACCGGGTTGACGGCGTCGGCACTGCAGCAGCTCGAGCAATGCTCGCAAAAGATTCCGTTGCTCATCGCCCCCAATACGTCGGTCGGCATCAACTTGGTGCTCGAGCTGGCGGTGAAGCTGGCCCGCGGCCTGGGGGAAGACTTCGACGTGGAGATCGTCGAGACCCACCACCGGCTGAAGAAAGATGCGCCCTCGGGAACGGCCTTGAAGTTGGCCGCAGAGCTGGCCTCGGCGCTGGGGCGCTCACCCGCCAACTACCGCTTTGCCCGGCAGGGGCGAGTGGGGGAGCGACCGCGTCGGGAGATCGGCATCCAGGCGATTCGCGGCGGCGACGTGGTCGGCGAGCACACCGTTCATTTCCTCGGCGACGGCGAGCGGGTCGAGCTCACCCATCGCGCCACCAGCCGAGACCAGTTTGCGCGGGGCGCGCTTCGGGCCGCTCGGTGGCTGGCAGGCAGGGCCCCCGGGCTCTACGACATGGCCGACGTCCTCGGCCTCCATGACAGGCGGTAGTCCTTCGATGCGGTTCGCGCGCGTTCAGGTAGGCGGTCGAGGTCGGTATGCCCAGCTCGAGGGAGATGCCTGGCTGCTGCTCGATGGCGCGCCCTGGTCGGGGGGCAGCCTGACCGAAGAGCGGATTCCCGCTGCCGGCGCCGAGCTGCTGGTGCCTTGCGAGGCCTCGAAGGTGGTGGCGATCGGCCAGAACTACCGCCAGCATGCCGCCGAGATGGGCAAGCCTGTGCCCACCGAGCCGCTGTTGTTCCTCAAGCCCTCCACCGCGCTCAACGGGACCGGTCGACCGATCGTGCTTCCTCCGGAGAGCGAGGAGGTCCACCACGAATCAGAGCTGGCCCTGGTGATTGGCACCCGCATGCATCGGGTCGATGAGGCAGAGGCCGCTGCGGGAATTTTCGGGCTCACCTGCTTCAACGACGTCACCGCCCGAGACATCCAGCGGCGAGAGATTCAACATGCCCGGGCGAAGAGCTACGACACCTTTGCCTGCGTGGGGCCGTGGATCCGGACCGGGCTCTCGTCGGCCGACCTTCGGGTGAGCTGCCGGGTCAATGGAGAAGTCCGCCAGGACGGTCGCACCTCGGACATGGTGTTCAAGCCTGCGGCCCTGGTGGCGTTCATCTCCCGGGTGATGACGTTGCTCCCCGGGGACCTGGTAATCACCGGGACCCCCTCGGGCGTGGGGCCGCTCAAGCCGGGCGATGTGGTCGAGGTCGAGGTCGAAGGAATTGGAATCCTCGCCAATCCGGTGGAGAGCTGGGTGCCGGGAGGATCGCGCCCCCAGAGCTCGTGAATGAACGCGTCTACATCGGGCTGGGTTCCAACCTGGGACAGCGGGAGCAGCTCCTCCGCGAGGCGGTGACCGCGCTCGGGCTCATCGACGATGCCGGGGTGCTCCGGGTGTCGTCGCTCTACGACAGCGCGCCGGTCGGCCCCCCGCAGCCGCGCTACCTCAACGCCGTGGTGGAGCTGGAGTGCGGCCTGCCTCCGATGCGCTTGCTCGGCATCCTTCAGCAGATTGAAGTCGACCTCGGGCGGATCCCCGCCAAGCGGTGGACCGAGCGGTCGATCGACCTCGACATTCTCCTCTGGGGTGAGCGGGTGGTGGCGGAACCCCGGCTGCAGATTCCCCACCTCGAGCTTCACCAGCGTCGTTTCGCCCTCGAGCCTCTCTGCGAGCTGGCACCGGAGTTACGCCACCCGCTGCTCGGAGTTCAGGTAAAGCAGCTCCTTCAAAACCTCGGGCCTCAGGACGTGGTCAAGCTCGACCCCTTCCCGTGGTCCGCTGCACCGGGATGAATCTCATGCTTCGGGCACGCACCGCCTTTGCCACCGCCCTGCTCGCCGCCTTCGCCGCGCGCGGGCAGGACCGCGCCGTCCCTTCCTCTTCGACGGGAGAGCGCGTCGCCCCGACGAAGGGGACGCTTCCGCCCGGTCACCCGCCTCTGGGCAGTGGCCGAGTCGCCCCGCCGCTGACCCCCGAGCAAGAGCAGGGAGCGATGCCGATGAGGCACCCTGCGGTTGCTCCCGGGACGGGGGCGCAGGCACCTCCGTTGTCTGCAGCTCAGCAGGCGGGGAAGCCGCCAGCCGGTCATCCGGCCATGGGGACTGCGGGCGCCTCGCCTGGCACGGGC
>JAYUUC010000744.1:0-2740 GCA_043755105.1 Myxococcales bacterium | reverse complement strand
GCTTAGCCACAGCGCTGCTTCGATCGAAGAAACCCGTCGGTGAAGGTTCAGCTCGGGAAGGGTAGGAGAACTGCGCCGCGGGTCGGACTTTACCCGACGAAAGAACAAGCACATCGAGAGCCACGAACTGCACAACCGCTTCCGGTTGGGCATACTGCGGACGAGTGAAAGACCTTTCTTCCGACGCGGCCAAGCCCGAAGCCTCTTCCCGTTTCTGTCTGCTGGTGATCGGCGAGCAGGGTTTCGCCACCCACTGGCTGCCCGACAAGGGACAGGTGACGATCGGCAGCGAGAGCAGCTGCGATGTCCAGGTCGACGAGCCCTCGGTGGCGCCGCTGCATGCAGTGATCGAGATGGGCGACGAGTTCGCGATCGAGGACCGAGGCAGCGCTGCGGGGACCCGGGTGGTGGGGACCGCGCTGATTCCCGGGCAACCGAAGCGACTGCAGCCCGGAGACCTGATTCACGTCGGCGCAGTGATGCTGGTGGTGCAGCGGAAGGCGAGCGCTCCTCCGCGGCGGATCTGGCCGCATGGCTACTTCGAATCGCGGCTCGAGGAGGAGTGCATTCGCGCCGAGCGGTTCCAGACCGTCTTCGGGGTGGTGAGGGTGCGCTGTGTCCCGGAGTTGAAGGCGCGGGAAATCGAGGACATTCTTTCCAACGCCCTGCGCATCGTGGACATCGTCGGCGCCTATGGCCCGGCCGAGTACGAGGTGCTGCTCACGGACACTCACCCGGAAGGGGCCAAGCTGGTGCGCGACCGGATTTTTGCCGAGTTGATTCGCCTCGACCCGACGGCGCGGGTGGGGTTGGCCTGTTACCCCAGCGACGGCAAGAGCGGAGACTCGCTCTCGGCGAAGGCCGGCGTTGACATGCACCAGGTGAACGCCGAGCCGACCGGGGGCCCCATCCAGGCGGCGTCGATCGATGATGTCGGGCTGATCCCCTTTGGCAAGCTGGTCGAACGAATCGCCGCGAGCACGATCACCGTGCTGATTCTCGGAGAGACGGGCGCGGGCAAGGAGAAGCTGGCCGAGCAGGTGCACCTGCTCTCGCCTCGGGCGACGAAGCCGTTTCTGAGGCTCAACTGCGCAGCGTTGACCGAGTCGTTGCTGGAGAGTGAGCTCTTCGGCCACGAGCGCGGCGCCTTCACCGGCGCGATCGCCACCAAGCAGGGCCTGCTCGAGAGCGCCGAGGGGGGCACCGTGTTCCTCGACGAGGTCGGCGAGATGCCGATGTCCACGCAGGTGAAATTGCTGCGGGTCCTCGAGGAGCGCCAGGTCCTGCGGGTGGGTTCGTTGAAGTCCCGGTCGATCGACGTCCGCTTCGTGGCCGCGACCAACCGCGATCTCGAAGCGGAAATCGTCCGCGGCAACTTCCGGCAGGACCTCTTCTTCCGGCTCAATGGCGTCTCGATTGTCATTCCCCCGCTGCGCGAGCGGGTGAACGAGATTGAACCACTAACCAAGCTGTTCATCGCCGACACCGCCCGGAAGATGGCGAGGGCCAAGGTCCCGGTGCTGGCTCCGCCGGTGCTCTCGCTGATGCAGCGCTACAGCTGGCCGGGCAACATTCGCGAGCTGCGCAACGTGATCGAACGGGCGGTGGTGCTCTGCCCTGAAGAGGTGATCACCCTGGCCTATCTTCCGGTGGAAAAGATGAGCGCCAGCTTCGTCCCCCGGCGGCCGCCGACGGCTCCGCCCTCGAATCTCGGCGCCTCGCCGCCGCTGGCGTCGACCCTCGATCGACATGGCGACGATCTCTCTGCCGACGGACCGATGCGCAGCGCCGTGAAGCGCGAAGTCGAAGGCATCGAACGGCAACGAATTCTCAATGCGCTCGCGCGCTGCGCCGGAAACCAGACCGAGGCGGCGAAGCTGCTCGGAATCTCGCGGCGCACTCTGGTCAACCGGCTCGAGGCCTACGGCATCGCCCGACCCCGGAAGGGCCGGAAGGCGCCGACCCCTTCGGAAACCTGACCCCTTCTACTTCCTGAGGTTGATCCCTTCCGGGCGAGGGGCCAGGGTCACCCGGGCCGCAGTCCCGCTGGGAACCTGCTGTGAGGCGGGAGAGCGATCGAGCTCTGCTTCCGCCAGCAGCTGGCGCGATGCAGAGTCCAATTCCGGAGAGATGTGGCGAATCACCCCGGTGAGCGGGGCCTGCAGCCCATTGACTTGAACCCGAACCGCAGAGCCCACCACCGCCTGTCCGACGGCCTCTTCCGGGATGCCGAAGCGCACCTGGGGGGCCTCGGTGGAGACGATGCGCACCACCGGGGTGTTCGGGCCGACCCTGGCGCCGCGGTCGAGAAATCGCTCCGAGACGGTGCCGGCGAAGGGCGCCCGCAACCGAGCGTCGTCGATCGAGGCTCGCAGCTCTTCGAGATGGGCACGCTGTTCCTTCACCCGGGCATCGGCTACCTGCAGCTGGGCACGGGCCGACTGAAGCTCACTCTTCGCCGCCTCGAGCTGCTCGGCCGAGATGTGCTCGGCAAGCCGCTGTTCCCGGGCAAGGCGTTGCTCGGCGCTGTTCTGCTTGATCGACACGCTTGCATACTCGCCCTCGAGGCCCAGCAGCCGGGCCCGGCCCACCTCCAGCGCCCGGCGAAGGTCAGCGGGATCGAGCTCGGCGAGCAGCTGGTTCATCTCCACCTTCTGGCCGAGCTCCACCCGGATCGCCATCAGCGCGCCCGGGGCCTTGGGGGCCACGTCGACCGATTCTCCAGAGAGGACGACTCCCA
>JAYUUC010000743.1:0-2745 GCA_043755105.1 Myxococcales bacterium | reverse complement strand
CCCACCCCCGACCCGCTCGAACGACGCAGCAGCGATGAGCTGCTCGAGCTGGTACCGGACAATCCTAGACGGGCCTTCGACGTCCACAAGTTGATCCTGGCACTGGTGGACGAGGGTCGGTTCTTTCCGATCAAGGACAGGTTCGCCCGCAACCTGGTCACCGGTCTCGCCCACCTCGGGGGCTTCCCGGTGGGAATCGTCGCCAACAACTCGCTCCATGCCGGAGGGGTGCTCGACGGAAACGCCGCGGACAAGGGGGCGAGGTTCATCAATCTGTGCGATGCCTTCAATGTCCCGCTGATCTTCCTTCAGGACGTGCCTGGCTTCATGGTCGGGACCAAGGTCGAGCAGCAGGGCATCATCCGTCACGGCGCGAAGATGCTTTATGCGGTCGCCTCGGCCACGGTGCCGAAGCTGACCGTGGTGGTACGCAAGGGCTATGGCGCGGGCTACTACGTGATGAACGGCAGGGCGTTCGAGCCCGACCTGCTGGTGGCCTGGCCCGATGCGGAGATCGGGGTCATGGGTCCTGAAGGTCTGGTGTCGATCGCTGCCCGAAAGTTGCTGCAGAGCGCGAGCAGTCCGGAAGAGGCGCAGACGCTCAAGAGCGGGTTGACCGCGAAGGTGAAGGAACAGATTTCGATCTACCGGACCGCGGCGCTGGCGATGATCGACGACGTGATTGACCCTCGCGACACCCGCCGGGTGCTGGCGAGGGCGTTGAAGCGGAGTCGGAACAAGAAAGTCGAGCGACCGTTTCGGCGAAGGGAAATCGCGCCGGTCTAGACGCGCGTCAGTAGGGCTGGGCGAGCCGGGCCTTCAGCAGCGAGCCCCAGCTGGAGGGTTGAAGCGGCATTCCCACGCCGCAGCCGCCACCCGACAAATCGACGACCAGGTTGGGAGGACAGCGCCCGTGGAACGTCCACCCGAGATAGGGGATTTCCAGTTGCTCGGCCTGGTCCATCATCGCGGTGCAATCGGCGAGGGACATGCTCCCCGCTGCGGGACCGAACTCGCCGATGACCACCGCGAGCGTCGCCGAAGGGTTGCCGAAGAGGCCCGCGAACGCGCTCGCTGGGTCGTACACGTGGACTTCGTAGACGATGTTCTGGCCTCCTCCGGCGGTGATCGGATGGGTCTGGTAGTAGCTCAGTCGGCGTGACCAGCCTCCGGTCCCCTGAACTGCAATCAAATGGGGAGGCGTGCCCGCAGACGATTCAACGGAGCGGATGGCCGCTACCACGTCGTTCATCGCCGTCCACACCTGCGGGTCGTAGGCGCCGTTGAAGTTCGCCTGGGGCTCGTTGGAGACGCCAAAGAGCACGTGGCTGTCGTGCTTGAAGGTCTCGGCCAGTTTCCGCCAGGTGTCGGCGGTGGCGGCAGAGGGCCACCCCATCGAGGTGAAGCTGGGGTCGACCCAGAGCGAGACCATCAGCCGCACCCCGGGCTTGGTGCCGACGTGCGCGACGATCTCCTCGATGTCTGCGAGGTAGGCCGGATCCTGAAGCACGGACAGGCCATGGGTACGGCCGCCGGTCTGGGCGTAGCTCTCGAGGTCGAGGCGGAGGAAATTGGCGCCCCACCCCACCAGCTCGTCGACGCGTCTCTTCACCTCGGCGACGTTGGGAGGCCCCCAGGTACAGGCGTCGCAAGACCGGGTGTCGTGAATGTTGGCGCCGCGCGCGTGCCACACCTGGCCGTCCGGGGTGTAGATGCGATTGCCGACCACGGACAGCCAGCTGCCGGCGGAAGGAGTGTGACCGGCGTCGGGGCTCGTCCCCGCATCCGTGGAAGCCGCCCCGGCGGCGACCTGCCCGGCGAACTCGCCAGGAACGATCTCGGGCCTGCCGGCGGGAGTGCTGATCGCCAAGCCCATGGCGGCAAGCCAGATCCAGAGATCAGAAACACTGCGGTCGCCCATCGAGCTGTTTCCCGGCTGAAGGAGTGAGGAAGAGCGCGGACCGTGCCATAAAGATGGCCTCAAATGTTCTTCGTCGAACTCTCTTCCTCAGCAGGCAGTCTGTCGTTCGCCACGCACCCGAAGGCGCGGCGCGGAAGGGGTGTGCTGTTCGCCACGGCGCCCTTCACCCTCTACCTGCTCGGGCTATCGGTGCTCTTTCTGCTCGCGTTGCAAGAGACCACGACCTTGGAGCTGCTGAAGCAGTTCGCCTTCTGGGGTGCAGCGGTGAGCGTGGCCCTGACGGGGGCGGCCTTCGCTGTGGGCCGAAACATCCGGGAGCAGGTCGATGCCACCGCGACGGAGATCCGCATCCTGCGCCACGGGGCATTCGGTCCGGCGGCGACAAAGACCCATCCTGTGGCGGCGCTCGAGGCGCTGGCGATCGACCCTTCCCTGCGCTCACTGGGCGCGGACGTGCTCTTCGTCGCCGTCTACCGGGATGGCCGGCGGGTACCCATTGCAGAGGGCGAGCCCCACAGCGGACAACTGCGCCAATTCGCCGCACGCATTGCTCAGCTCACGGGACTGCCGCTGCAGGCGCCGAAGTTCACGCAGTAGCGAAGCGGGAGCCCTGTCGCCAGGTCTAGAAGCAACCGTTCAGCCCGAGCATCGGCCGTAAGGCCAAAGTCGAGGGCCGTGAATGTGGCGGACATCCATCAAGGCATCCCTCGAATCTGCGTCTTCGACGCGACGCTCGGAGGATCGATCAGAATAAGTGATTGGACCGAAAGGGCCCCTCTGCGGCACATGAGGGCGATGACTGCGACCGCAGATTTGCTTTCCGA
>JAYUUC010000742.1:0-8126 GCA_043755105.1 Myxococcales bacterium | reverse complement strand
GCACGGAGGGCGGTGGCCTGGCCACGCTCTCCTGGGGGAGAGGGCGGGGAACAGTTCGGCTTACTCCTCAGCCGAGGGCGTCGCCGACTCCTCGCTCTTGCTCTCCGTTCCCTTGCGCGAGAGGCGGTGTCGGCTCGCTGCCGAGTCGACGATCCGGCCAATCAGCTGGGTGTAAGAGACCCCCCGGTTCCCCGCGGCCATCGCCAGCTCGCTCTGCTTTTCCAGATAGGGGTTGGGGTTGACCTCGAGGATGTAGGCCTCGTTGGTCTCCTCAGAAATCCGGAAATCGATGCGCGCGTAGTCCTGCAGCTTGAGCGCGCGGAAGGCGAGCAGCGCCGAGCGCTCGATCCGCGCCTTCAGATCCTCCGAGAGGTTGGCAGCCATTACCAGGCGCGAGGAGCCTTCGGTCTCGGGGCCGAACTTTACTTCCCGGTCCGAGACTTTCGGCCGGTCCTTCTCCCAGCTGCCGAAGTCGAGCTCGACCACGGGTAGAATTTCGGCCTTCTTCGCTGAACCGAGCACTCCGACATAAAGCTCTCTTCCGACGATGAACTCCTCGGCGAGTGCCTCGTCCGCAAACTCCTTCCGGATCTCGCGCACCCGCTTGGTGAGGTCGTCCCAGTCCTTCACCACCGAATGGGCGCCGATACCGAGCGAGGCGTCGGAACGCGCCGGCTTCACGATCAACGGGAAGGTCATTCGCCCGTTGGTCTCGAAGGTCTCACCATCGAAGGTCGCGAACTTTGGTGTGGGCACCTGGTGGTACCCGAGCAACTGCTTGGTGAGGATCTTGTCCTGCGCCAGCAGCAGACCCACCGTTCCCGAGCCGGTGAACTTCACCTGCGCCATCTCCATCAGCGCGGCGACGTTCACCTCCATCCGGTAGTCGTCCGCGAAGGTCTCGCAGACGTTGAACACCAGGTCGCATTGACTCTTCTCGATCAGCTGCAGAATGTCGGAGACGCGGTCGTGCACCGCGACGGTGACCGCCTCGTGCTTGAGCTCGGTCAGCGCTTCGCAGATGTGGGTGACCACCGGATCGAGCGGTTCACCCTTCGGCTGGTAGTGCAGGACCGCGATCTTCAGGGCTGGAAACGCCTGGGCCATGCAGAAAGATAAGCCGCGTCGGCGACCGCCGTCTAATCGACCTCGAAGAACTTGTCCGTGTAGAGATAGTTCATCGCCAGCGCGGTCAGCAACGAGGTCAGCCGGGTGAGGTACTCGCGGGTCTTGTCCAGCTGAACCGTGAGGGCGAGCACGGTGGTCCGCTCGAGCAGGTGGTCGAGCACCGACTTCACCACCGCGCGACTGACCCCCGAGTACTGCGTCACCGCCTGGATCAGCGATTGCCGCTCCGCGCGGATCAGCGTCTCGGCCTTCGCCGGTGCCGACGACGGGTCTTCGAACAAATTGCGGAGATCCTGGTCGAGGTGCTCGCCCATCTGCACGTCCACTTTCTCCTCCAGGTCCCGTTGCCGGTAATGGTCGAGCACGGTCTCCTCCATCTCGTCGACCTCGAGGTCGCGGTCGTCAATCTCAACTACCGGGTCGGTCCGTCCCAGCCGGCCGACCACCGATTCCACGTACTGAAGCTTCTTCAGCGCGCCCCAGCCCTTGTACCGCTTCTCCCACTCCGATTCGGGCGTCAGCCAGACGGCAAAGGTCTCGGCAAAGTCCTCATCGGGGTGCTTCTGTGCGTACCAGCCCGAGATGTGGACCACGTACTTTCGAGAGAACGGCTGCGGCTTGTAGTCTTCTTTATAGGGCTTGGAGTAGTCGCCGAAGAGCCGGCGCCACTCGTCGGCCTCGTAAAGCCGGTAGGCGTAGTTGAGGCAGTGGCCGGCCTCGTGCCGCAGGTACATCATGATCTCGCGGTCGCTCTCTGCTCCGCCGCCCAGCTCTGCCTCGATGGAGTGAAGGTGAGGATCTGCAAGATAAAAGGGGATACCGATCACCGGCACCCCCGACGGACAGCCCCACTGATCCGAAAGGTAGCACTGCGGCTTCAGCGACAGGCCGCGCGCGTCGAGCTCCTGGTAGAGCTGGTGGATGTACTTCTCGAGCGGGGTTTCCGAGAGGTGAAGCTTGAGGTCCTTGATCCGCGCCTGGAGCAGCGACTGGCTCGCGATCGGAAGCGTGCTCTCGCCATGAAAGGGCTCGGTGAGGGCCTTTTCGCGAAACAAAACCGGGGTCGGGGTAGCGGGAATCATGGCGGGTCTGGAAAGGGTCGTGAGTGTACCCGAGGGGTTTGACGCGTAAATGGCGGGCGGGTTTCAGCGCTCAAGTCATTGAATTAACTGAAAACTAATTATCAAAAGGCCGACATGACGGTGGGGAAAGGTGGCAGAAAGGGCTTCGGACGGTGGGCAAGCGACCTTTAAGGCGTTGACCCCACCGGGACCCCGGGGCATCTAGCGCCTTCCATGAGTCTGGTGATCGCGCAGGACCTTTGTTTGGCATACGGGAAGAAGACGCTCCTCGACAGCGCCGGCTTCGCGATCGGGCCTCATGATCGGATCGGGCTGGTGGGCCACAACGGGACCGGCAAGTCCTCGCTGATGAAGATCCTTGCGGGGGTGCAAACCCCCGACTCGGGCTCGGTTCAATTTCGGCGAGCCACCCGTCCCGGCTATCTGCCCCAGGAAGTGGGCAGCCTCCCTGCAGGACCTCTGCTGGAAATGGTGCTCGCCGCGGTCCCTGGCCGCGAAAGCCTGGAGCGACGGCTGGAGTCGACCGAACAGGCCCTCGCCGAGGCGAAGGAAGCGGAAGAGCAGCTCGAGCTGGCGCAGCAGTTGGCCGACCTTCACGCCGATCTCGACCATTTCGAGGAGCACTACGGCCGGCATCACGCCGAGCGGATCCTCACCGGGCTGGGATTCGGGTCCGCCGACATGGTCCGCTCCACCTCGGAGTTCTCCGGAGGGTGGCGGATGCGGGCGGCGCTCGGAGCCCTGCTGCTGCAAGGCCCCGATCTGCTGCTGCTCGATGAGCCCACCAACCACCTCGACCTACCCACCCTGGCCTGGTTCGACGCTTACCTGCGTCGCTCGGGCAAGGCGATGGTGCTGATTTCCCACGACCGGGACTTTCTCAACCGGCAGATCGATCGCGTCCTCGCGCTCGAGGTCGAAGGGCTGCGCAGTTACGCCGGTAACTACGACGCCTACCGCCGGCTGCGGGTCGAGGAGCGCGTGCAGCTGGAAGCCCGGGCCGAGCGTCAGGCCCACAAACGCGCGGAGCAGGAGGCGTTCATCGAGCGGTTCGGCGCCAAGGCAAGCAAGGCCCGCCAGGCCCAGAGCCGGATGAAGATGCTCGAGAAGGAAGAGGTGATCGAGGTCCACGAGGAGCGGGCCCAGGTCCGCTTCTCTTTTCCCGAGGTCGCCCGCGCGGGCCGGGAAGTGGCCACCTTCAAGGGTATTCGCAAGGCCTACGGGACGCACATTGTCTACGACGGGCTTGATGGCGCTCTGCTCCGTGGCCAGCGGGTGGCGGTGGTGGGAGTGAACGGCGCTGGCAAGACCACGCTGCTCAAGTTGCTGGCGTCGGAGATCGCTCCCGACGCAGGCCAGGTGACCGTCGGCCACGGGGTGGTGATGGGCTACTACGCCCAGCACCACGCCGAGTCGCTCGACCGCAACGCCACCATCCTCGAAGAGCTGGGCCGGCTGGTTCCCGACAAGCCCCAGAGCTACCTCCGCTCGGTGCTGGGCGCGTTTCTGTTCTCAGGAGACGACGTCGAGAAGAAGATTGGCGTGCTCTCGGGCGGTGAGCGGGCCCGAGTGGCGCTGGCCAAGCTGTTGCTGGTGCCCGCCAACTTGCTGGTGATGGACGAGCCCACCAATCACCTCGACCTCGATTCCTCCGAGGCGCTGATCGAAGCGCTCAAGGGTTACGGAGGAACGCTGCTGTTCGTGTCCCACAACCGCAGCTTTCTCAATCAGCTCGCCACCGACGTCTGGGACGTGCGTGACCACAAGGTCATTCCCTACGCCGGCAATCTCGATGAATACCTCTACCATCTGCAGCAGGTGGCGGCGGCCCAGACCTCGGAGGTTAAGCCGGGTTCGGTGGAAGCTCCGCAGGGCCCTGCAGGTCGAAACGAGAAGGACCGCCGAAGGGCCGAGGCCGAGGCCCGACAGCGACGCAGCCAGATCGAGGGACCTTTGAAGAAGCAGATTGCCTCGATGGAAGTGCGAATCGCCGCGGTCGAGGCGGAGCAGAAGGGCAGGGAAGCGCTGCTCGCCGATCCGGTGCTCTACAACGACTTTGAAAAGGCCCGTCCAATCATGGGAGCCCACCAGTCGGCCAGGGCCGAGCTCGAGGCGCTCTACGAGAAGTGGGAACAGGTGCAGGCCGAGCTCGAAGCACTCGCCACCGCCTAGAGTCCAGCCTCGTTGAGCTGAGTTGACTGCGAGGGCGAGGACTTGGTCGAATGCCCGCAATGAATCGGACACTCTGCTCAGGACTTCTGGTCTGCCTCGCTGCAGCGGGGTGCGGTCCGCACAAGCCTTCCAACCACGCGGGCGAGACGGTCTTCTGGAAGATCAACGCCTCGAACACCACGTTCACCGACTGCACGGACGACCCCGCCTTTCGCAGTCAGCTGCCGGTCTTCGCCGCCGACGCGGGCAACTTTCTGGTCTACAAGGTCGATGGCGAAGGCAAGCGGGCGACGGTGCAAAACTGCAACACCCGCGACCCCACCTCCTGCAGCGACAACACCACCGGCCTGGTGTTCGATATCGCCGGAAGCGAACTGAACTTCTCCCGGGACAGCAAGGCCGCGATCGGCACCGGAGGCTGCCAGCTGCAGGTGACCCAGTCTTGGCTGCTGACCGATCAGGAAACCAAGATGAGCCTCGAGATCTCCGACATCTTCAGCCTCATCGACAACCCCACCGACTGCGACCGCGTTCAAACTCAGCTGCAGGCCCAGGCGCCCAATCACCTCGGGCTTCAGGGCTGCGTGGTCCGCTTTCTTCTCGGAGGAACACGGGAGTAGGGCGGCGCAAGAGTCTGAATCAGCCCGCGCGACGCTTCTTCCGGTCTCGCCGAGACTTCTTGTCTGCCACCCGGGGCTCACTGGGGCCGTCGGCCTTGAGCAGCTCGGCCGGGAGCGACAGCTCGGGGTTTCCTTCGGGAAACGGGGTCTCGGCGGGAAGGTCTGCCGCCAACGCCGGCAAGCGAATCAAGAAGGTCGTCCCTTCGCCAGCGCGGCTTTGCACCAAGATCGACCCCCCGTGGTTCTTCACGATTCGCTGGCAGATGGCGAGCCCCAGCCCGGTTCCCTTCTGCTTGGTGGTGAAGAAGGGAATGAAGATGTTGAGGTGCTGGTCCGCTGGAATGCCCGGTCCGGTGTCGGTGATCTGCACCTCGACCAGCTCGTTGCCCCGGAACTCGCTGAACCGTTCCGGGCGCAGGGTTCGCACGGTGATCAGCCCTGGGCGATCGTCGATCGCTTGAAGCGCGTTCTGAACCAGGTTGATCAACACCTGCTTCAGCTGCTCGGCGTCGGCCTCGACCCGGTTGAGGCCCTCGGCCAGCTCCAGCCTCAGCTCCACCCGTGGGGGAATTTCGTTCTGGATCAACCGCGCGGTGCGCGTCACCACTTCATTGATGTCGGTGACTCCGAAGCTCTGCTTCAGGGGCCGCGCATAGTCCAGGAACGCGGTCACCACCCCGTTGAGCCGGTTGACCTCTTCGACGATGACCTCGAGAAATTCTCCGTCTTCTCCTGGCAGCCGCACCGGGTCGAGGCACTGGGCGGCGCCCTTGATCGCCCCCAGCGGATTTCGGATCTCGTGGGCGAGACCCGCCGCCATCTCTCCCAGTGCCGCGAGTCGATCTCTCTCTCGCATCTTGTCGTAGAGCTTGGAATTCTCGACCACCCGCGCCAGCTGCTCCGAGACCTCGAGGATGAGGGCGATCTCGTCCGAGGCGTAGGCTTCGGGCACCCGCTCGTCCCAGAGGTTGAGGAAGCCGATCACCCGGTCGTTGCCGACCAGCGGCACGCTGATCCCCGCCTTCATCTGCACCATTGCCGCCCGGGTGTCGTTGATTCGCTTCAGCTCCTCCCGGAATCGCTTGCCCTCTCCGGGGTCGACGCGAAGCTCGTTGATTCGCCGGTCGAGGTTCTCGAGCAGCAACGCCTTCTGTCCTCCTGACGCGGCATGAAGGAGCCCCCGCGCCGAACCGGTGTCGAGGAAGGCGATCGGCGGAGGCCCTCGAAAGTCGAGCAGCCGGTAACCCGGCCGGTCGTCGGCGAGCAGATAGACCGATGCGTGGGTAACGCGGCGGGTCTCGTGGAAGACGTCGAGCACCATCGCCGAGAGCTGGCTGAGGTCGATGATCGCCGTGGTTCGAGCCCGCAGTGACCCGAGCGCGCGCAGCAACTCGTAGCGCTCGCGGAAGAAGATCGCTACCACCTGTTCCTCGACCTTCGCTCGCAACGGCTCGAGCAAGATCAACATCACGAAGGCGGCAATCACGGTGTTGAAGAGGAACAGCGAGGTGTTGCCATTGACCCACGCGGTCAGCAACGCAAACACCAGCGCCAGAATCACCGCCAGCACCGTCTGCGAGGCGAACTTTCCCAGCAGCTCGTGCAGGTCCATCAGCCGAAGCCGGAGCAGGGTCTGGGACAGGAAGAAAAGGTAGAGGGTGGCCGCGGCCGGTCCCAGCGCCGGAAGCGAGAGACCGAACCGGGAGAGCAGGTCGATCGCCGCACACGCGATCGCCGCCGCCGCGCCGATCGCCAGATAGCGCAGGCGCGCCCTCTCGATCCGCGAGTCGCTCTGCCGCATCTTCCCCACCAGCAGCGATACCGAAAGGCCCAGCGTGCTGAGCACCCACAGCGCCACCGCCACCCGGGCCCAGAGCAATTCGGCGAGCGGGGTCGCGCCCACGGCCAGTCCGAGCACTCCCGACAGCAGCGCCAGCCGCCGGCCGTAGCGAATGGTCTTCGGACTGACCTCGAGAAACTCGAGAAAGAAGGCCAGCGCCGCCGAGGGAACAAGCGCTCCGAGCACGAGGTTGGCTCCTAGCAGCCCTCGCACCAGCCAGGGGTTTCCGGTCACGGCCTGGAACAGATGGTTGAAGAATTGAGAGAGGTAGAACCCACCCACCGTGAATGCCAGAATCGAGAACAGGGTGAGCACTCGAGGCCGGCCAGGTCGAAGAACCATGGACAGGCCGAGCGCAAGCCCTACGATGGAAGCCAGCAGGGCGCTCTGGGTGCGGATGTCCATGGGTAGAAGGCAGAGTCTATGAAATCCCGGGCCATCACGCTCGGCTTGCCGTTGATCGCTTGCTGCTTTTGGCCAGCGTTGACCGGTCATGCGCAAGAAGCCGCTCCGTCCGTGAGCGCTCCCTCGGCGACCGACGAGCTCCACGCCGCGCCACAGGTCCAGGCCGTTGGGGCGCCCGCGGAAGCGCAGCTCAGCCCCCCGCCTGATGCCGAGAAGGTCGAGCTGCCTGCCGGTTACCTCGAGGTGAGAAACCCCGCCTTCCCGCAGGAAGAGATCCGTTCGGTCGAACTCCACCGGGGTCGACGCTATGGGGTAGCCGACGTCGAGCCCTACTTTGCATCCGGCCCGGGCGCTGCCGCCAAGGCTGAGTTCGACAGAGGCCACTACGAGCGGACCCGCCAGCTGCTGGGCCGGGAACCGACGTTCCTCCCGTTCCGGTACCTCGCTGCGCTGGCAGCGATGCGGGGCTCCGATTTCGCGGCCGCCGCCAATGAGATGTCGCTGCTCGCGATAGACTACCCGGCGCTTCGCGATCGCTGCCTCACCCACGCAGGGGTGGCACGCGAAGAGCTCCACCAGTTCGAGTCCGCCGCCGCGATGTTCTCCGCCGTTCCCGTCGACTCCAAGCTCTTCGTCGATGCCCGCCTCGGCCTTTCCCGGGTGATGCGCCGGAAGAAGGACCTCGCCGGGGCAATCGATGCGCTCCGCCCGCTCAGCCTTCTGGCGGCCCCCAGCTGGGGCCGGGATGTGGGCGCCGAATCGCTGGCAGCGATTGCCGATCTTGCCCATGAGCGAAAGGATTCTCGAACCGAGAAAGAGGCGCTGATCCGGCTGTGGTCGCTCCACCCGCTGTCGCCTCTGGCGGGCCCCGCAGAGAGG
>JAYUUC010000741.1:0-2749 GCA_043755105.1 Myxococcales bacterium | reverse complement strand
GGCGGGCAGGGTGCTCGACTTCACTTTGTTGCACTGCTCGCAGCACCCCGAGGTCCGAGGTGCCCTCGAACAGCGGCGCGCCGGTGAGGACTTCCCAGAGGACAATGCCGAGCGCGAAGAGATCGGACCGGGCATCGGTCTCTTCCCCGCGTGCCTGCTCGGGCGCCATGTAGGCGAACTTGCCCTTCAGCATGCCCGGCGCGGTGAGCTTGTTGCCCGCCTTGGCGATTCCGAAGTCGGTCAGCTTCACCGCCCCGTCGAAGCTGATCAGTATGTTGTGCGGGGTGACGTCGCGATGCACCAGCCCGAGGGGCTTCCCGTTCTCGGAAAGTCGGTGCGCATAGTTGAGACCGCGGGCAACGTCGCCGCCGATCTGCGCCACCATCGTCGGAGGCATCGCCAGCCCCAGCTCCCGGCAGCGAAGCGCGATCTCGAACAGCGACTTGCCCCGGACGTACTCCATCGCCAGGTAGAAGCTGTCGTCGTGCCGATCGAAGTCGAAGATCTGCACCAGGTTGGGGTGGTTCAGCCGCGACGCCAGCCGCGCCTCGGCGATGAACATCTGCACGAAGGAGGGATCGGTGGCGAGAAACGCCCGCACCCGCTTGATCACCACTTCTTTCTCGAACCCTTCAGGGCCCTGAGACGAGCAGAGGTAGATCTCGGCCATGCCGCCCTCGGCGATCTTCCGGAGGACGGTGTACTTGCCTATCAATGACCCTGCGTTGAGGCTCACTCCCCTAGCGTTCTACACCGAAAAGCCCGGCCGGCCGATTTGCGGGCTAGCCGCCTTCGATCAACCGGCTCCACAGCGACGGCCGGTCGACGACCAGGCTTCCAGTGCCGAGTCGAATCGTCCGCTGGCCCTCGGCGTTGTGATGGACCGCCACCGGGGTGGAAGGCTGTAGGGGCTCGTAGTCCTTGACCGAGACATGCTCGTCGATCGCCACGGTCTCCTTTCCGAAAGTGAGGGTGCTGGTGAGTTCAGACTTTCGGCTGCCTCCCCCGGGGAGCTTGAGCCGGCTCTCGCGGCGCAGGTAAACCAGGGCCGGGCCGGCGCAGCTGCCGTCGGCGTTGTTCAACGGTTCGGAAATGAAGCGATCTTTGCGCAGCGGGAGCAGGCGCGCCCCGCGTCGACAGACCCCGTCGCTCCCGCAGCTCTCTCCCTCGGCGACCAGCAAGGTGACCCCGGCGACGCGCTCCAGCCGAAGCTGCACCTGCGACGAGAGCGCCCGGAGCGTCCCCAGCGCGCGCACGGTCAGACCCTGCTCGGTCACCTCCACCAGGGCCACGGGGCCGAGCGCCTCGCCATTGTAGAAACGTCGGGTCTTCACCCACACCAGCCGCAAGTGCTCACCCGCGGCAGCAACCACCACGTCGTCCGCACCGAGAGCGCCCGACGGAAGCGGTTCTCCGCTGGGAAGCGGCTCGCCGCAGCTGTCGTCGGAAGCCGGAAGAACGATCGGGCTGCCTTCACAGCTCAGCGCCGGCCGGGGAACTTCGTTGCGCTCACGGCTGTAGCCATGCAGCAGCAGCGAGAACCACTCCGAGGGAGCGAGCTGCGCGTCGGCGTGAAGCCCGGTGCGGCGCTCGCAAAGCCCGGGACGGGCAGGGGTGGCGCAGCCCAGAAGTGCGACGCAGGCAATGGCTGCCGTGAAATATCTCATCGCGGAGTGCCATCGCTCATCACCGTGGAGTAGGCCCGAGCAAACTCCGGCCCGAACACCGCAGTGGTGAGCTGTTGCTCTTCCTCGAAAGTCTGGTGCTGCTCGAGGTAAAGCTTCCAGCGGGCGCCGGCACGGTTCCAGCTTCCAGCGGCGAGCTTGATCGGTCCGAACCGCACCTGCGTCGCGGCCAGCTTGCGGTCGATCTCCCCCGGCGACAGTTGCGCGAGCAGGCCACGAACCCCCCCACGGATGCCATTGAGCAGCGCCACCTGGTGGAGCATCACTTCGACGAACCCGGCCATCAGCTCCTGGCTGCGATGGCTGTCCGTGGCCGTCCAGTCGAGCAAATAGCGGAGCACTTCCGGCACCCCGCGGGCTCGCGAGAGCGCCCCTGCCGCAGTGGTGGTCCGCACTGCGATCTCCTTCCCGAACTGCTCCTGGCCTCGACGTAGCTCGAGAAAGGCGCTCGCGAAGGTCTCCAGCACCTCGGCGAGACGGCCGAAGAACTCCTGAACCTCTACCGACGTGCGCAGAGCGCGAACCTCGGGAAGGTAGGACTTGGCGAACTGGCGCAGCAGCTCGGAAGTCGAGCCGGTGAGCGACTCGGAGAGCTCGACCGTCGAAGACCCGGCGCTCCCTGACGAAGACAGCCCGAAGCGAGAGAGGAGCGAGGCGAACCCCGGCTCCCGAGCCAGTTCGGGAAAGAGGGTGTTCCACCTTTTCAAGAGCAACGGTCGCTGCGAGACCTCGACCCTGGTCAGCTCTCGTTCGAGCGCCGCTTCCAGAGCCGAGTACCCGTTTCGATATTGAGCGTAGAGCGCGTCGAGCGGTTCGGCCGGGGCAGGGGGTTCAGCAACCTGGGGTGACTCTGCCGGCGGGCTCTCGGGCGCATCGAACTTGACCGCCCGCATCCCGAACTGGGTCCACTGCTTGCGCTCGACGGGGGACGCCTCGAGGGCAGCGCGGGAGAAGTGAAGCCGAAGGTCGCCGATGCGCAGGTCGGTGCTGGGAGTGAGCGGGACCGGCTCGCCCTTGGGAACCAGCCGCCCATCGACCTCGGTGCCGTTGGTGGAACCCAGCTC
>JAYUUC010000740.1:0-2753 GCA_043755105.1 Myxococcales bacterium | reverse complement strand
GATGCGCGAGCGCCTGGACTCGACGAGGTCGAAGTCCCCCAGATCTCCCGGCGTGCGCAAGTCGACCCGCTGCCCCTTCTCGTGGGTGATGACCGCCTGCACCACGAACGGCTCGCCCAGCTGCACCTTCTCGGGCACCGCGACGACGATCACCTGGCGGGGAGGCGCCAACGTGCCCGCGTCGGTCTGCGCGTGGGCCGCCGCGGCGAGAAACAGAAGTAGGAGCGGGGCCTTCACGGGCAACACGATCGGTCCTGAGCAATAGCAGGCACCCATGCCTCATTCCCACCTACATCAGGTGCCGGCCCTTTCAACGCTGCTTGATCTTTCCTCGGCTGGGGTGTGACGCTCCTCGGACATGAGCCTGATGCCAATTGATCTCGATGCCGAGGCGATACTTTTCGAAAAGCAGTGGAGTACCCGGGATGACCTCGCCCGGCGCATCAAATCGATGCTCGATGGCGGTGATTACTCGATCGCCCGTCAGAGCACGGCGCTCGAGCAGCTCACCCAGACCCTGGCCTCGGTCCGGACCCTCGCCTTTCGCGCGACCCCCGACCTGGTCGAGGCGTTGAACATGGCCGCGGCCCGCTCGGGCAAGTCCGTCGGCGGCTTCATTCGCGACACGCTGATCGACAACATTGCGGGCGCTCCAGAGGTGGCCCAGGCGCACCCTAACGAGGCGGCCGCGGCTCCTCGGGCCATGACGGACCCCGAGATGCTTGCGGTCGCGCTGCCCGTCGCTGCTCCAGCAGCGGCTGAACCTGCGCCGGTTCCGGTCGCGATTGCTCCTCCACCCGCGGCTCCGGGGAACCCACAGTTCTTCGCAGGGCCCGGCGCACTGAAGGCGGCGGGGCTTCCAGGCGCCCCGAAAGACGTCACGATGATGGGCGGCTCGAAGGACGTGACCCTGGTCGGAACACCGCCGCGAGATCAGCACAACGTGCCGAGCGTCGTGGTCGAAGCCGATCTCGCGAACGAGACCGCGGTCGAGCTGACGAATCAGAAGAAGAAGGAAGAGGAGAGCGAGCGGCGCTGGTTCAATCAGTAAGCCTCGCCCGCGCGACAGGTATTGCCCGCGAGGAATGAAGACGCTACTTGGACGGCGTGCTCTCACTCGTCGTCGCTGCGCTGCTGACCCAATCGGTCCCCTGGGGCACCGGCGAGAGTCAGGGTGAAGACCTGGCGATCACCCTCGCCACCTTCGGACCCGGAGAGAGCCTCGAGAGCTGGTGGGGCCACTCGGCGATGGTGGTTGAAGATCGCCGGCTGATGCAGGCCCGTCTCTACAACTACGGGATGTTCGATTTCAGCACCGGCTTCGTCCACAAGTTCGTCCAGGGGCGCCTGGAGTTCTGGGTCGCCGACACCGAGTACGTCACGGGCACCTACGAGATGTACCGCCACTACAACCGCGACGTGCGGCTGCAGGAGCTGAATCTCACGCCTGCCCAGCGCGTCGTCCTCGCCAGGTCGCTGGCCGACAACGTGCTGCCGCAGAACCGCGACTACCTGTACCACCACTACAACGACAACTGCTCGACCCGGCCCCGCGACCTGATCGACAAGGCGCTCGGCGGGCAGCTGCTGAAGGCGACGTCTGCTCCGGCGCGGATGTCGCTGCGACAGCAGACGCGCCGCTACTCGTTCGTCAGCCCTCCGATGAGCCTGGTGCTCGACTACCTGCAGAACGACGAGCTCGATCGGCCGATCACCGAGCGCGAAGAGGCGTTCTTGCCGGACGAGCTCGAGCGACAGCTGGATCGCCTGAAGGTCACCGGCCCCGACGGTTCGCTGCAGCCCGCAGTCGCGCGCAAGACGAGCTACTTCGCGGCGAAGAACGGCCCGAAGGTCCCGGAAAATCCCCCGGAGTGGACGCTGAACCTGCTGCTCGTCGGCTGCGCGATCGGTGGCGCGGGCTACGGCCTCAACCGTTGGAGCGCGCGCGGTGGCCGCTTTCCCCGCTTCGCGTGGGGCAGCTTCAACGCGCTGCTCGGGCTCGTCTGGGGGGCGCTGGGCGTCTTTCTCTTCGTCGTCGGGCTCTTCACCAACCACACGGTCGCGCACCGGAACGAGAACCTCTTTCTGATCAACCCGATCACGTTTGCCGCGCTGCCTCTGGGGGTGATGCGGATCTTCGGCAGCGCCCGCGCCCGCACCGGCCTGCGGTGGATCTGGGCTGCGCTCGCGGGGACTGCGGTGCTGGGCGTCGTCGCGAAAGTGCTGCCGATGTTCGATCAGCAGAACTGGAATCTGATCGCCTTGGTGCTGCCAGTGTCCGTGGCGATGGCGGCCAGCACCTGGCTCGACCACCGCCGCGGATCCACCGCGAAGCGCGTTACTTGAAGTTCGCCGAAGCGAAGTCCCAGTTCACGAGGCTGTTGAGGAACGTCTCGACGTACTTCGCGCGAAGGTTGCGGTAGTCGATGTAGTACGCGTGCTCCCAGACGTCGCAGGTGAGCAGGCAGGTCTGGCCCTTCGCCATCGGCGTCTCGGCGTTGCCGGTGGTGGTGATCTCGAGCTTGCCGCCGTTGCTGACGAGCCAGGCCCAGCCCGACGCGAACTGCTTCACGGCCGCGTCCTGGAACTTGCCCTTGAACTCGGCGTAGCTGCCGAAGTCCTTCTTGATCGCCTCGAGCAGCTTGCCCGTCGGCTCACCGCCGCCGTTCGGCTTCATCGACGTCCAGTAGAAGTCGTGGTTCCACACCTGCGCCGAGTTGTTGAAGAGCGGGCCGGGGGGCGCCGACTTCACG
>JAYUUC010000739.1:0-2759 GCA_043755105.1 Myxococcales bacterium | reverse complement strand
CATTCTGCGCGCCACCATTTTCTCCACCACCGATGGCCGGGCGCTCGACATCTTCGAAGTGCAGCCTTCACCGGGGCCGTGGCTCGAGCGCAAGCGGTGGCGGGCCGCGCGGGCAGATCTGATCAAGGCACTCACCGGAGAGTCCACCCTCGAGCAGATTCTCGAGCGCCGCCGCACCACCTCGCTGCTCACGCGGGCGGTGCCGCGGGTTCAATCCCGGGTGAGCATCGACAACCGGGCCTCGCAGGGGTTCACCGTGATCGACGTCCGTGCCCAGGACCGGGTGGGTTTGCTGTTCGCGATCGCTTCGGCGCTGTCTCGCGAAGGGGTCGAGATCTCGCTCGCCAAGATCGTCACCGAAGGAAACCGCGCCTTCGATTCTTTCTACGTTACCCGCGCGGGACTGAAGATTTCGGACCCCGCGCAGCTCGACACCCTCACCCGGAACCTGCAGCTTGCCGTCGAAGCATTCATCACCCCGCCGACAGGAGGCTGAAAAAGACCATGACCTTGCCCGTGCTGTTCCCGCTGCTCCTGCTCGGAGCTCCCTTCGTGACCCAACTTCAACTGGACCGCCTGCCCGGCCCCTCTGCGCCGCTCGGTAGGGTGGGAGATGTGGTGGGGACTGCTCCCGAAGGGGGAACGTCGCCTCTGGAGCGGGTAGAGATTGCCGCGCTCGAAGGGTGCGAGAAGGTCCAGGCGATCAACGTCACCCATTTTCTGCAAGGGGCGATCGAAGCGGGAACCCAGCTTCAGGAATGGCTGGCCCGAGCAGGCGCGCCGATCGAACTGGAGCAGAAATTATTCGGTCGAGGCGTGCAGCCATTGATCGGAGCGATTCGGCGGGCGCGGACCGGTTCGCCCTCCGAGGCGCTCTTTTGCGGAGGTCTCCCTCTGGAAGAAGGTTGGAAGCTGGGGTTGAAGCAGGCCCCGGCGAAGCTGTGCGCCGGGAAGCGGGGCCCCGGGGCCAGGGGCGGCGCTTTCTGGTTTGCGAAGTCCGGCGAAACCAAACAGCCCGGCGCAGTGACGGGCCTGGTGCAGCTGACCCCCGCTCCGTCCGGCGCTGCCGACCGATGCCGGCCCCGACTGTCCGCAGCCCTGTTCGACGATGCCGGCAAGGTTCGGTTTCGCTACCACGCCGACTTCGGAGGCGAAGTGTCCGCGGAGCTGGAAGGGGAAGAAGGCCGAACGCTGCGCTTCAATTTCCAGGCAGCAAGTCAGACGTTCCGGCCGCAGGTGGGGAAGCGGCGGCCGGCGCCTTCGGTCGCTCCGCGTTCTCCTCGTCGTTGATCTCGTGCATCACCTGTCGCCCGAGCATCAATCCGAGCAGCAGGCTCACCACCATTCCGGTAGCGGAGACGACGGTCATGATCGTCTTCCCCTGGCTGAGCGCGCTCCCGAACTGAGCGGTGAGAAATGTGCCGGGGAGGGTAGCGAGCATCACGCCGCCCACCGTGGGCCAGAAGCGAGCCCCTGACGCGGCCGCCGCCGCCACCGCGACATCGGTGGGAATCAGCGGGTTGATGGTGGCCAGTACCGCGAACTTGAAGTCGTGATGGCGGGCCGCATTCCGGATCGCCTGGTATTTTCCCCTCGCCAGCCGCTTCATCAGCCGCTTGCCGAACCGCTGCGAGAGGACGAAGACCAGCATCATCGCGAAGCAGCTGCCGATCATCGCGTAGACCGTCGCCATCAGCGTTCCGAAGAGGATGCCTCCCACTGCGGTGAACACCTGACCCGGCAACAAGGTGAGAGGCCGGACCGAGAGGAAGAATACGAAGGCCAGCGGCGCGAGATCCCCGAAGGGTCGAATCCACCCGGAAACCGTCTTCTGGTCGACCAGACCGGGGCCGAGCAGTCGGAGGGCCACCAGCCCGAGGATGGACGCAGCCACCGGGGTCAGCAGCTTTGCCCACGACCTGGCCGTCATTTGCCTCAACAGGCCTTCCTTCCCTGACGAAGACATCAATATGGGGACAGGTGACTCCCTCTGCAATTGCCAGCAAGAACGATTCAACCCAGCACAGTCGAGCAGGCAAGCGCTCGCTGCCGAGAGGCGTGCTCGTACCCGACTTCAGTAGCAACGGCAGGCACTTGCGAGCCTGCCTGCGGGGCCGCGGGCAAGCGGCGACGGCTGGGGAGGGGCTGGCCGTGCTTGCATCAGGACGCTTCCGTACCAACCTTTGCGCCAAGGCGCTGTCCAGGCGGCGAGGGCGGGTCGAGTACACGGAGGAACAAAAATGTCCGAGAAAGAAAACAAGGGAAGCATGACGGTCGCCGAAGCGGGTCGAAAGGGCGGCGAGACAGTGCGCAACGAACGCGGACGGGAGTTTTACGAGACCATCGGCCGCAAGGGCGGCGCCACGGTGAAGGCCGAACGGGGCCGTGCCTTCTACGAGGAGATTGGCCGCAAGGGCGGTGAGACGGTCAAGGCAGAGCGCGGCGTCAAGTTTTACGAAGAGATCGGCAAGAAGGGAGGCGATAATGTCAAGGCTCCCCGCGGCCCCACCTTCTACGAAGAGATCGGCCGCAAGGGCGGGCAGAAGGTGAAGAAGCTGATCGAAGAGGGCAAGCGCGCTGCGCGCGAAGCGGCTGAACGGGCCGCGGCCGCCGCCGCTGCCGTTGTTCCTCCACCTGACGAGGGAATCAAGCACTGACGGTCACGGGGGGAGGGGAGCCTTCAAGGCCTTCTTGACCACGCTCGCTGATCAGCGATGCTCTGGAACGCCTTGGTTGCTCCCATCCTCAGCATCGACCCT
>JAYUUC010000738.1:0-8189 GCA_043755105.1 Myxococcales bacterium | reverse complement strand
TGAACCTCACCTGCACAGGGGATACTGCCCAGCTGGGCCCCCAGTCGGCACTCCTGAAGCTGGAGCTCGAAGACACGCAGATCTCGGTACCCGTGATTCCCCTCCGGTCCACGATCATCGCCCCCAAAGTTCCCGTCGACCCGCCGGTCGACAAGCCCACCCACTGGATCGCCTTCGACTCCAACCGGGGCTCGGGTACCCGCGACATCTACCTGATCAAGCCCGATGGCACCGGCCTCCGTCGGCTCACCACCGGCGAGTTCAGCGAGGTCGAGCCTGCCTTTTCTCCGGATGGGAAGTCTTTGGCCTTCGCCTCGGATGAGCATGACTTCACGATGCAGCTCTACGTGATCAATCTGGCCACCAAGCAGGTGAGCCAGGTTACCCAGGGACATGACGGAGCCCGCCAACCGGCGTGGTCCCCGGATGGCACGCACCTGGCGTTTCATCGAGGGATCGGCGTCTACACCATCGCGGTCGATGGGACCGACGAGCGGCACGTCATCGACGGTTTGAATGCCCTCAATGCCTATCAGTACCCCGCCTACCTTCCCGGGGGCGGTTGGCTGGTGATGTCGCGCACCAATCAGATCGACATGATCCGGATCGACGGGACGGGTTTGCGGCCCATCATCCAGAACACCACCACATCCATTCGAATGCCGAGCCCCTCTCCTTCGGGTTCCTCGGTCGCCTTTGCCGTCAACTGCGGAGGTGGTTTCAGCATCAGGTCGGCTTCCACCGCCATCTCGCCGACGTCGGCCTGCGACGGAGCCAGCGAGGTCCACTTTCCTGGGAACCGCCCTGCCTGGGGCGCTGAGCAGATCGCCTTCGAAAGCACTGAGGCCAATGCAGACATCTTGGTGGTGTCCCCGACCGGGGGAACGGCGACCAACATCACCCTCGACCCCGCGGACGACCGAAATCCGTCCTGGTCAGCGCAGCCACTGGTCATCCCCTGAGGCCTGACGCGGCTACCGTGACTTTCCCGGTTGCTCCGAGGTAGAGGAAGAAGTTTCCCACCCGAGCCAGGAGCAGCGATGCCTCGACCCATTTTCTTGTCACTGGTCATCGGGGCACTCGCCTTTTTCGCCTGTGAAGGGGTCCGTCGCGACGCCCAGCGGCCCCGTCCGGGCGCAGCGGACCCGACCTCGGGTTACGACCAGCCGCCCGCGAACATCCTCGAGGTGCTCCATGCGCCGTCGCCGCCAATGCCTTACGTCAGCCCCACCGGCGACACCCTGCTGCTCGTCTCGATGCTGGACTATCCGCCGATGTCGCGCGTCGCCGAGCCTTTCTTGCGGCTGGCCGGTGTCCGCGTCGAGCCGAAGACGCGACGCAGGCACGATACGCCCGGGGGCTACGGAATCGCGCCCTGTGCACGTGACCTCACGCTGATTGAAGTGAAGAGCGGCACTTCGACCCACGTGGAGCTGCCGGCCGAGGGTTGTGTGGACGGGCCCTCGTGGGCAGCGGATGGCAAGCGCTTCGTGTTCCGGAACACCTCTTCCGACTCGGTAGAGCTCTGGGTCGCCGACGCAAAGACGGGGGCGGTGCGTCGCCTCTCTCAGGTTCGTCTCAATCCGATGCTCGGGAGCACCGTGCAGTGGATGCCGGACCAGAAGCATCTTCTCGTCAAGCTGGTCCCCGACGGCGCTGGATTGCCGCCTGCCGCTCCGCGCATTCCGGCTGGACCGAGCATTCAAGAAACGCACGGGGAGAAGGGCGAGAGCAGCACCTACGAGACCCGCGATACCCTCACCAGCAAGTACGACGAGGAGCTCTTCGATTATTACGCCAAGAGCCAGCTCGGCCGGGTGAACGTGGAATCGGGCACGGTTGCCTTGATCGGCGCTCCCGGTGTCTACGGCGATGTCGATGTTTCTCCGGACGGCGAGCATTTCCTCGTCCAATCGATCCGTCAGCCGTACTCCTACGTCACCACGTTCGAGCGCTTCGCTCACGATGTTACGGTGTGGGATGGCAACGGGAAGGCGATCCGCACGCTGGCTTCGCTTCCAGTCGCCGACCGCGTGCCGGTGAACGGGGTCCCTGTCGGGCCACGCAGCTTTTCCTGGCGACAGACTTCTCCCGCCACGCTCACCTGGGCCGAGGCGCTCGATGGCGGCGACTGGAAGGCGAAGGTCCCCGCGCGGGACAGGCTGATGATTCAGTCCGCTCCCTTCACCGTTCCACCCGTGGAACTGGCGCGCATCGAACAACGACTCGTCGGCCTCGCTTGGGGGGAGACGCCCGGCCTCGCGCTGGTCCGCGAGTACGACGACAACCGGCACTGGACGCGGACCTACGCCCTCAACGTGGAGGAGCGAAGCAGCGGGCTCCGCATTCTCTGGGATCAGTCGAGCGATGAGCGTTACCAGGATCCAGGGCGCCCCGTTCTTCGTGAGCGGCCGGACGGAACTTGGGTGGTTCGCCAGGAGGGCACGGGCCTTTTCCTCAGTGGCCAGGGTTCTTCGCCGGGAGGCGATCGGCCTTTCCTCGACAGGTTCGACCTCGTGAGCGGCCGCTCGCAGCGCCTCTTTCGCAGTGACAAGTCCGCGCTCGAGTCGTTTCTGGCCTTCACTGTGGGCGCGCCGCGTTCCTTCTTGACCTGGCACCAGTCGCCTTCGGATCCGCCGAACGCATTCGAGCGAGCGTTGGGAGCCGAACTCGCCGCCCCGCTGCCGGGAGAACCTCTCTTCGCCTCCAGCGTGCGTCCAGTGTCCCAGCTTCCAGACCCGACACCAGCGGTGCGAGCGATCCAGAAGCGCCTGGTCAAGTACAAGCGGAAGGACGGAGTCGACCTCTCCTTCACGATCTACACACCGCCCGGCTACCAAGCGGGGAAGCGGTTTCCGGCAGTGCTCTATGCCTACCCGCTCGACTTTGCCGACGCTTCCAAGGCGGGCCAGGTCACCGGCTCCGAGCAGACGTTCACCCGTTTGAAGAACTACCGACTTCTGCTCCTGGCGGGGTACGCGATCATCGACAACGCCGCCTTCCCGATCGTCGGGGACCCGAAGAAGGCGTACGACACCTACCTGGACCAGTTGGTGGAAGATGCGCGCGCGGCCGTCGACAAGGCCGTCGAGATGGGAATCGTCGATCCGGATCGCATCGGCGTCACGGGCCATAGCCACGGCGCGTTGATGGCGGCCAACCTGTTGGCCCACTCGGACCTGTTCCGCGCCGGCATAGCGACCAGCGGCTCCTACAACAAGACGCTGACCCCGTTCGGTTTTCAGAACGAGCGGCGCTCCGTCTGGGACGCCCAGGCGGTGTACCTCCAGGCGTCACCCTTCTTCTTTGCCGACAAGCTGAAGCTGCCGCTGCTGATAGTACACGGTCAGGACGACGCGAATCCGGGCACCACGCCCCTGCAGGCAACGAAGCTCTTCGAGGCGATCCGAGGCAACGGCGGGACGGCGCGCCTGGTCATGCTTCCTCATGAGCCGCACTGGTACACGGCGATGGAATCCAATGAGCAGCTGGTGGCGGAGATGATTCGCTGGTTCGACCGCTACGTGAAGAACGCGCCGCCGCGCACTCGAACCGCGACCACAGCAGGGCCTGGCCTCTAATCAACAGTTCGGTTTCGACTCTTCCCCGCGCGTCCGCGGAGGCGACGCGCGACCGGACCCAGCGGGAGGGCCAACCCGGTTTCCCGAGGCGAGCCTCTCGGCAAGTTCGAACCCCCAACATTTCACGGCGAGTTCCCCTGCGTGTTCTCAACGCTTCAGTTCGTCCCCGGCGTCGAAGGCAACTCCGGGAGCTGCTTGTTCTTGAGGTGCCGCCAGTAGAGGAAGGCGGCGGAACCGATGACGGTCGCCCAGAAGATTCCGAAACCCACCACTGACACCACGGCGAAATTCATCGATTGGGAAATGGAGTGGCTGAGCAGAGCCTGCTTCTCCGAAGGACTCACGTCTGCCGTCGCCTTGAAAGTCTTGATCAGGGAAATTACCGTGGCAGTTATCCCCGCGCCCACCATGACGGTGGAGCCTAGAAGAAGAGCAGGGACGAGCCTTGAAAAGAGCTTGAACCCCGGTTTGGCCCTCTGCATGAAGGCCCAGACGCCGAGGAACAATCCAGCAACGAGTGAGAGGACGCTCATGTTTGCTCCAGCCCGCCGGGTTCGACCCGAGTGACGGGCCCGACGGTAGCCTTCCCGTAGTGCAAATGCACTTCGGCCACAAGGTCGTGGTCACAAGGCAGACAGTGTTTGCCTATGTGGGACGATTTTCTGTGGCATCACTCGGTTTTTCGAGGAGCTAACCCTCCTCCAACCACGTGAGAACGAGGGCTCGATGCCGGCACAGATGCTGTAGTCCGCCGGCACATGAACTTCCTTCGCTGGCTTATTCTTGCAATTTCGTTGTGCGGTTTCGGGTGTTCGCTGAGCCGCACCCAGGTGGTCTTGGGGCGAATTGACGATCGAGCCGGGTGAGTTGGATTTTGGCAAGGTGACGCGTGGCAGCCCGGCAACCGAAACACTCACTCTGCGCAATGCCGGACGGATGGCAGTCACCCTCAATGCAGCAACGATGGTTGATCAGACCGTTCCGGTCTTCACGGCGGACCAGACCTTTCCCCTCTCCCTCCTCTCAGGCCAGGCGATATCCCTGACCGTGACCTGCTCTGGTGATACTGACCAGCTGGGACCGCAGTCGGCACGCCTGAAGCTCGAGTTCGAAGACCCGAAGGCCTCCGACGAGCATGACTTCACGATGCAGCTCTACGTGATGGATCTGGCCGCCAAGCAGGTGAACCAGGTCACTCAGGGACCCCGCGGACGACCGGAATCCGACCTGGACGGCGGAGCCGGTGGTCATCCCTTGAAGGCTTGGAGTCCTCACGAGAGAACGCAGAACTTGCCCTTCGACGGTCGAGCGGACGTCCGAGCGGACATTCGCACTGACCGATGTTTCCCTCATCTGTTGATGTTCTTCGAGTGCGTCCCCCGCGCGACGAGACCCGGGCCGACCCTGCAGCTTTCCAGCAGCGCGCAGCGCTCGCACTGTTCCCATCGCGGCTGCGCCGGGCAGAGGCCGCTCATGCCGTAGTGACAGAGTGCGAAGTCGAAGCGGACGGGGTCCTCGGGGTCGAGTGCCCTCAGCGAGCAAGTGATCTCTTCCGCCGTCTTCCAGCTGAGATCGCTGCGACGGGTGAGGCGCAGGTGCTTGGCGATTCTTCCGATGTGGGTATCAAGGGGTATCAGCAGCGCCGACGGGGACACCCGGGTCCAGAGGCCGAAATCAACCTCGTCCGGACCGCGGACCATCCAGCGAAGAAAAAGGTTGAGGCGCTTGGAGGCGCCCGCGCCCAGCTTCCGCGGCAAGAGGTGATCGAGCCCACGCTCCGGGCCCATCGCTGCTCGCAGCGCGGGCAACGGCGCGGCCCCGCGGAGCGCGGCGGTGAAGCCTCCCAAACTCAGGCGCCAATCGCCGCGGGTGGCTTCCAGTTGATCGACGAACAACTGTTCCAGCGAACCCCTCTCGCGCAGCGCCCAACCCATTCCCCACAGCAGCACTGCGAGGTCGGTTCCGACGTTGAACCGATAGACGAAGCCGTCGAGCAGCTGGGCCGCCTGCTTCACCGACAACCGCATCAGGAAATCCGACGGCGATGACCCCATCTGCTCGAGGAGCGCGTGGACCTTGGGTTTGAAAAGGTCCGCACGACCGTAAGCCAATGACGCGGCCAGCAGCGCCACCACCTCGATGTCCGCACGCTGCGAATACCTGCGAGGGAACTCCACCGGGTCGAACCCGATGCGATCCGCCGCAGGCATTCCCTGAAGCAACGCTTCCAGTCTGGGCTTCAGCCTCTGCGCCGCTTCCCGGTTGAGCCCCGTTTTCCTCCGGATGGCCTTGCGCGCGCCCATCGACCCGGGCCTATCGAGTCAGCTCTCGAACGGCGTGGCCCAGCTCGGGGAGGATGAGGGCGTTCATCGCGAGTCGGACGGCCTGAGGCGAGCCTGGCAAGGAGAACACCACCATTCCCTGCACGGTGCCCGCGCTTGCCCGGGACATCATCGCAGCGCTGCCGATCTCCCGAAACGACAACGCCCGGAAAAGCTCGCCGAAGCCCGGGAGCTGCTTCTCGAACAAGGGAGCGAGCGCCTCCAGGGTGCTGTCGCGTCGACCAATGCCGGTGCCGCCGTTGAAAATCACCGCACGAGCGCCTTTCTCTGCGGCTTCTTGCAGGGCCGCACGGATGGCGTCGGGCTCATCCCGAATCACCCGATGACCGACCAGCGTGTGGCCCGCCCCCTCGAGCGCGGAACGAATCACCTGACCGCTCTCATCCTGGGCTTCCGACCGACTGTCGGAGCAGGTGACCACGAACGCCGCCACCTGCGCCGGAGCGTGGGCCTTGTGCTCGTCTACCGACCCGTGGTCGTGGGAGTGGGAGTGAGGGCCGGCAGGGGAATGGCGCCCCCCAGGATCCGGAGGAGAGTGCGAGTGATCGTGACCTTCGTGGCCCATGGGTGCTCCGGGAGAGGACGTCAGGGATTGGGGTTGAAACCTTCGAGAATCAGCCGGCCGCCTTCCACCGTGAGCTTGAACGCGGGCTGGTCGTCGCACACCCCCGGTGAGGTGATGTTCTTGCCAGTGTCGAAGTCGAACCCCACCTCGTGGCACGGGCAGACGACCAGGTTCTTCTCCACCCGGCCGCCCGAGAGCAGGCAACCGGCGTGGTTACACCAGTCATCGAGTGCTTTGTAGCGGCCGCCGATCAGCGCCACCACCACGTTGCGCTTGCCGATCTCGAACCCGCGCATCTCTCCTTCGGTGAAATTGGCGGCGCCGAGGTTGATTCGAAGCAAGGTCATCGTTGCAGCTCCCTTTATCCACTCCGCCGGTCGGGTGCCACCCGGTTTCGGCGGTCAGAAAATCAACCGTCCGGCGCCGCACCGGTGGGCACGATAGAAGACAGGCGGGCCGCGGCAGCTTAGAGGAGGAAGCGATGGCTGAAAACGACAAGGCAGCGGTGGTTCGATTGCTGAGAGACATCGCCCTGCTGCTGCAGGTTCGGGGCGAGAACGCCTTCAAGAGCCGGGCTTACGAGCTGGGCGCCGACCGCATCGCGGGCCTCAATGAGGACCTGGCGGGAGTGGTGGCCGAGAAGCGGTTGCAGTCCTTGCCCGGTATCGGCCCCGCACTCGCCGAGAAGATCACCGAGTATGTGACCACCGGGAAGCTCGCCTACCTGGACAAGCTGCGTGAAGGCTACCCGCCCGGCATCCTCGACCTGGTCCAGGTGCCTGACCTCGGGCCGAAGAAGGCCCAGGCGCTCTGGCAGCAGCTGGGCATCGGCGACCTCGCCACGCTCGAACAGGCCTGCCGTGACGGCAAGGTGCGCAACCTCAAGGGCTTCGGCGAAAAGACCGAGCAGAAGATCGTCGCCGGCATCGAGCTGTTCCGCCGAACCCACCAGAAAGGCCGGACCCGGCTCGCGGATGTGCTCCCGGTGGCCGAGGCACTGCTGGCGCGGATCAAATCGGCTCCCGGAGTGATCCGCGCCAGCCTCGGCGGCAGCGTTCGACGGTCTTGCGAGACAGTCTCCGACGTGGACCTGATCGCCTCGGCTGCAGAAGTGGGGCCTGTCTACGACGCGCTCAAGGCCTACGGCGAGGTGGCGCAGGTGATCGCCGAAGGCGAGTCGAAGTGCTCGGTGCGACTGCTCAAGGGGGATCTCCAGGTCGATCTCCGGGTGTTGCCCGACGAGGACTTCGCCACCGCGCTGCACCACTTCACTGGCTCGAAGGCGCATCACATCCGGCTGCGGGGACTGGCCCAGGAAAAGGGGCTGAAGATCTCGGAGTGGGGACTCTACCGGGGCGACGAGAAGCTTCCCATTCGCGAAGAGGCCGACCTCTATCGGGCGCTCGGGATGCAGCACGTGCCTCCGGAGCTGAGGGAAGATTGGGGAGAGGTGGAGGCGGCGCTGGCGGGGACTCTCCCGGAAGATCTGATCACCGAGGCTGATGTCGCCGGCAACGTCCACAGCCACAGCACCTGGTCCGACGGCCGCAACACTCTGGAGGAGATGGCCCGTGCAGCAGAGGCGGCTGGCTTCCGCTACCTCACCATCACCGAGCACAGCCAGACGGCGTCCTACGCAGGGGGGTTGAAGGAAGACGACCTCCACCGCCAGTGGGAAGAGATCGACCGGGTGCAAGAACA
>JAYUUC010000737.1:0-2775 GCA_043755105.1 Myxococcales bacterium | reverse complement strand
AAGGTGCTGCGTCTCGCCGACGGCAAGGTCGCCGTGCTAGCCACCGGAGCCAACCGCTTCGAGCTCTTCGACCCTCTGCTGCGCTGAGTGCACGCGGTGGACAGTTGAAATAGCCGTCCGCATCGAATCGGTTGCGCTGCCACTCCTGAATCAAGAAGATGACGTTTTTCCGGCCGCCGATGTAGCTGCCAGTCACCCCGTGGAGCGACGTGCCCAACACTCCTCAAGCAACCGGTCAGGCCTCGTGGCGAACGGCGCTGGCCCAGGCAGGATCCAAGCTCACCCGATGGCAGGTCCGTCGCCCGGCGTGGCCGCTGTTGATGGCGGGGGTGATCACCGCCTTTGCGCTCTCTGCCGCGTTTCACCTTCGCGTGCTGACCGGGTTCGAATCGCTGCTGCCCGAGTCCCGCCCCAGTGTACAGGAGCTGAAGCGGGTGGCCTCCCTCACCTCGGGGGTGTCGACGCTGTTCATCGTGCTCGAAGGCACCGAGCAGACGCCGGTCACCGCGCTCCGATCGGCCGCTGATGCCCTGGTCCCCGAGCTGAAGAAGCTGGGGCCGCCGTGGGTCGGCAACGCCGAGAGCGGCGTTCACGAAGCCGTTCGGTTTCTCGGCCCCCGGGCGGGCCTCTTCCTCACCCTGCCCAAGCTTCAAGAGCTGCGCGATGACGTCGAGTCCCGCTACGCCCAGGCGGTGGGGAAGTCGACCGGGCTGCTGGTCGACCTCGACGACGAGCCCGACGCGGCCTCCGGAAATTCTCCGCCGAAGACGATCGAATTCGCCTCGCTGAAAGACAAGCTTCGCATCGATGGCGCCGACCCCGAGCGGTATCCGGACGGCTACTACCAGTCCAAGGACGGCCGGACCCTGGTGGTGCTGGTGCGTTCGAAGATCAATGGCAGCGACTTCGACCGCGGCGCCGAGGCGATCGACCGGATTCGCCAGGTGGTCGATCGGGTCAACCCGACCTCGTACGGGCCGGGCATCAAGGTCGGCTACTCGGGCGACCTGAAGACCGCGGTCTCGGAATATCAGGCGATCAACAAGGACCTCACCGACGTCGGCATTCTCGGGGTGTTGCTGATCGGCGCGGTGGTCATTCTCTACTATCTCCGCTTGCGGATGGTGGCGGTGATGCTGGTGACGATGGGCATCGGGGTGGCCTGGACGTTCGGGGCTACCGAGCTCACGGTGGGGCGCCTGAACCTCGCGACCGGGTTCCTCTTCACCATCGTTGCCGGCAACGGCATCAACTTTGGCATCATCTACATGGCCCGCTTTCTCGAGGCCCGGCGCGACGGCGTCGCCCTCGAAGCAGCGCTGGACCTCGCCCGGCGCGAGACCTGGGTCCCCACCTTGACCGCGGCCTTCGCCGCAGCGGCCAGCTACGGTTCTCTCAGTGCCACCGACTTTCGTGGGTTTCACGACTTCGGGCTGATCGGCAGCATGGGGATGATGCTGTGCTGGGTGGCCACCTTCGCGGTGCTTCCGGCGTTGCTCTCGGTGGCGGAGCGATTGCTGCCGCTGGAGCGGGACTTCGGGGGACCGCTCTCGTGGATTCGCCGGCACACCAAGGGCGGAGGCGCGAGCTTCGGTCGTCCGTTCGAATGGGTGGTGGCCCGTTCGCCGAAGACGATCGCGGTGGTGGGGCTGCTGCTCGCGGTTGCAGGCACGCTGGCCGCGGTCTCCTGGGTCCGCGCCGGTCCGATGGAGTACGACCTTCGCAACCTTCGAACAGACGCCGCCGACCGGGCCGACGAGATCCGACTCAACGTTCTCGGCGATGAGATCACAGGGCACGTCGGCGCTGCCGGCATGGCCATTCTGGTCGACAAGCCCGAGCAGGTGCCGGAGCTACGTCGGGTGCTCACGGCGCGGCGCGACCAGGCGTTGGTCGGCGCCAAGCCCTTCGAGCGGCTCCATGCGCTGCAGGACTTCGTCCCCAGCGATCAAGCGGCGAAGGTTCCCCTCCTGCTTCAGATCCGCCAGCGGATCTTGCGGGCCCACGAGCATGGCGCCATCGCCCCTGCGGACTGGAAGCAGATCGAAGCGGTGCTCCCTCCCGCTCAGCTTCCGACGTTCACCATGGCCGAGCTGCCCGAAGGGGTGGCGCGGGCCTTCACCGAAACCGACGGCACCCGCGGCCGCATCGTCTACATCAGCCCCGCCAAGGAGGCCTCGGTGGACGATGCCCACTACCTCTTCCGCTGGGCCGACTCCTACCGCGAGGCGAAGCTCGGAGACGGTTCGACGATTCGCGGCTCGGGCCGGGCAGTGATCTACGCGGACATGTGGGCCTCGGTGATCGAAGACGTTCCCACCGCGGTGCTTTATTCGTTCTCGGCGACGGTGCTGGTGGTGCTGATCGCGTTCCGCGCCGGACGTTCGGCGCTGGCGGTGCTGGCCTCGCTGCTGGTCGGCGTCGCCTGGATGGGCGGCCTGATGGTGCTGTTGAAGGTGCGGCTCAACTTCCTCAACTTCATCGCGCTGCCGATCACCTTCGGCATCGGGGTGGATTACGCCGTTAACGTGGTCCAGCGCTACGCCCGCGAGGGAAGGGGAAGCGCGCTGCTGGCGATCCGCGAAACCGGCGGGGCGGTGATCCTCTGCAGTCTGACCACCACCCTCGGCTACCTCGCCCTGGTGAAGTCCTCGAACTTTGCCGTCCGCAGCCTCGGAGTGGCGGCCTTCATTGGCGAGGTCTGCTGTCTGCTCGCCAGCGTCCTGGTGTTGCCCGCGACGTTGATCTGGCTGGACGAGCGGCGGTCGAAGCGGA
>JAYUUC010000736.1:0-2777 GCA_043755105.1 Myxococcales bacterium | reverse complement strand
GTTGAGGGTGCCGCGGTTGCGGTAGACCGCAATCACGATCGCCAGCCCCACGGCAGCCTCGGCGGCGGCGACGGCGATGATGAAGAACGCCGAGAGGTGCCCGATGGCATTGCCGTGCTGTCGCGCAAAGGCCACGAAGGTGAGGTTCGCGGCGTTGAGCATCAGCTCGATGCACATGAACACCACCAGCGCATTGCGGCGCACCATCACCCCGAAGGTCCCCAGACAGAAGAGGACCGCGGCGAGGACCAGGTAGTGTTGAAGCGAGACCGGTTCCATGGGGCTCCTAGATACGGGACTTCGCCACCACCACCGAGCCCACGATCGCCACCAGCAACAGCAGCGAGACCGCCTCGAAGGGAAGCAGGTACTGGGTGTAGAGAATCTCGCCCAGCGTCCGCAGCGAGCCGAACCGGGCCACTGCCTCTGCGTTCTGGCTCCAGCGCTCGGGAGAGGCCGGCAGCTTCACCAGCGCGTAGCAGAGCAGCCCGAGCAGCCCCACCGCAGCGCCTCCTCCTGCGAATTGGCTCACCGTCGCCGAGCCCCGGGGCCCGACCTCGGTGAGCGAGAGGAGCATGATCACGAACAGGAACAGCACCATGATCGCCCCGGCATACACCAGCACCTGGAGCACCGCGATGGTGTGGGCCCAGAGGAGAACGTAGATGCCCGCGAGGAAGAAGAAGGTCGCCACCAGCGACATCGCGCTGGTCATCGGGCGGCGGGAAATCACCACCATCGACGCCGAGGCCACCGTCATCACCGCGAACGCCCAGAACAGCAGCACTTCCGCGCTCACGAGCGGCCCCCGCCGTAGTGGCCCCAGGGCGCGTCTCCGAAGGGACAGCCCTTGTGGGCGACGTGCGCCTCGAACTCGGGTCGGAACTTCTGGACGAAGGAGTGCACCGGCAGCGCGGCCGCGTCTCCGAGCGCGCAGATGGTGTTTCCGAGGCCGATCGGCGGGAAGGGCGCGATCGAGCTCGCCACGTTGAGCAGGGTGTCGATGTCCTTCGACTCGCCGCGGCCTTCTTCGATCTTCCGCAGCAGCCGCGCCTGCCAGGGCGTGCCCTCTCGGCAAGTGGTGCACTGGCCGCAGGACTCTTCCGCGTAGAAGCGGCTCACCCGCCAGAGCGAGCGGACCAGGCAGGTGGCGTCGTCCATCACGATCACCCCGCCCGAGCCGGCCATCGTCCCCTTGGCCTTGAGCGCCTCGAACTCCATCGCCACATCGAGTTCCTCGGCGGAGAGCACCGGGGCGGACGAGCCTCCGGGAATGACCGCCTTCACCTTGCGGCCCGGGGGCATGCCTTGACCGAGCTCGGGGTCTTCGATCAGCTCGCGGAGAGTCGTCTTCATCGAGACTTCGAAGGTGCCGGGACGGTTGACGCTGCCGGAGAGGCAGACCAACCGGGTGCCCCCCGATTTCTCGGTGCCGAGCCCCGCGTACCAGGCCGCGCCCTTGCCGATGATCGCCGGCACCGAGGCCAGGGTCTCGACGTTGTTCACCACCGTCGGAGCGCCGAAGAGCCCCACCACCGCGGGGAACGGAGGCTTCAGCCGCGGCCAGCCCTTCTTGCCTTCGAGCGACTCGAGCAGCGCGGTCTCTTCACCGCAGATGTACGCCCCAGCGCCACGCACCTGGTAGACCTCGAGCGCGTAGTCCTTGCCGAGCATCTTCTTCCCGAAGATGCCTGCCGCGTAGGCCTCGGCGATCGCCGCATCGAGAATCGCCGACGGCTTCTTGAACTCGCCCCGGGTGTAGATGTAGGTCTGGTGGCAATCGAGCGCGTAGGCGGCGATCGCGATCCCCTCGAGCAGCATGTGGGGGTCGTACTCGAGGATGAAGCGGTCCTTGAACGTGCCCGGCTCGGACTCGTCGGCGTTGACGGCGAGGTATTTGGGCTTCGGGTTGTCCTTGGGGACGAAGCTCCACTTCAGCCCGGTGGGAAAGCCGGCGCCCCCGCGACCGCGCAGGTTCGAGCGCTTCACTTCGTCGGTGACCTGCGCCGGGGTCATCTCCAGCGCCTTGGCCAGCGCCGAGTAGCCGCCGGTGCTGCGGTAGCCCTCGAGCGTGTGCGAGCCGGGCCGGCCCCAGTTGCGGGTGATCACCTTTTCGATCGGAATCATCGCAGCCCCGCGATCAGCGCATCGACCTTCGCCGGGCTGAGCGACTCGTGGTGCTCTTCGTTGATTTGCAAGCAGGGAGCGGTGCCGCACGAGGCAAGGCACTCGGTCTCCCGCAGGGTGAACCTCTCGTTGCTCTCGCCCGCCTTCAGCCCGAGCTTCGATTCGAGGTGGGCGAGCAGCTTCTCGGCTCCCCAGAGGGAACAGGAGAGGTTGGTGCAGACGTCAAAGACGAACTTGCCCGGCTTCTCGGTGTGAAACATCACGTAAAACGTCGCGACCTCGTAGGCCCGCTCCTTCGAGACCCCGAGGCGCTGGGCCACCAGGGCCAGACCGGGAGGTGGGAGCCAGCCCTTCATCGACTGCAGAAGTCGGAGTGCTGGCATCATCGCCGCACTTTTCCGATCGCTCGGGTAGTGGGTAAAAATCTCGGCGAGCGCTGCGTCAAATTTCTGCTGCTCGTCCGGAGAGAACAGGGGCTCCGCCATGGGTCGAGGTTCGTAGGACCCATCCGATTCATTGTCAACGAAAACAAGGAGACCCTATACTCGGAGCCGCGGTTCAAAATTAACAATTACAATAGCTTTGGTGATGACCAGCGACCCCAAGGACAAGAGGCAGCACCCCAGGCTGCCATTCATCCTCAAGGTCGA
>JAYUUC010000735.1:0-8210 GCA_043755105.1 Myxococcales bacterium | reverse complement strand
AGATCGACGAGCTGGTCCACTTTCCGGGTGAGCTCGGCAACCGACTGGAGTCGGCGGTGCGGGCGAAGCGGTTGGTCGACCGCGAGAACCAGGCCCGGTTGCGGATGGAGATGTTGCTGGAGATCACCCAGGCCGCCACCAGCTCGCTCGAGCTCGATCAGATCCTCTCGATCGCCGTGGAGAAGATCGGCCGGGTGATTCACACCGACCGCTGCTCCGTGGTGCTGGTGGAAGGCAACAGTCCGCGGCTGGCGCGGGTGGTGGCGTCGCGAGAGCTGCCCGACCTGCCGCCCTTTCAGCTCGACCTCGCCCGCTATCCCGAGTTGCGGCGCGCGCTCGAGACCCGCGAGCCGGTGCACGTGGAGGACGCTTCCCGCGACCCGCTGATGGAAGAGGTGCGCCATCAGGTGGTCGCGCTCGGGGTGAAGTCGCTGCTGGTGCAGCCGCTGATCTGTCACGACGACGTGCTGGGAGCGATCTTCCTTCGGCTCTCGAAGGCGGAGGACCCGTTCGGTCGCGACGAGCGCGAGTTCGCCCAGGCAGTGGCAGCGGCGCTCGCCAATTCGATCCGCAACGCCCGCCTTCATGCCGCATTGCGGAGGAAGCGAGAGGACCTCGAGTCAGCCTACGTCGACCGGTACCGGGAGCTGAGCGAGGCCAACCGCCGCCTCAAGGAGCTCAACCGGATCAAGGACGACGTCCTCGCGGTCTGCAGCCACGATCTTCGGGCCCCGCTGCAGGTGTCGATGGGCCACGCCAAGTTGCTGCTCGACACGCCGCTCACGGCCGAGCAGCGCAGCTCGGCGGACGCGATCATCCGGGTGGGAAACAAGATCATCAACCTGGTCGAGAACCTGCTCGAGCGGGGCGCCCACGCCGAGGCATCGGGGTCGCTCGACGTTCGCTCGGTGGACCTGGCCGAGCTCTGCCAGGAATCCGCGGGCGAGCTGGCCATACTCGCGCGCGAGCGGTCGGTGACCTTGCGCGCCGAAGCTCCAGAGAGCCTGGGTTCGCTGGGCGACGAGGTGAAGCTGCGCCAGGTGCTGCAGAACTTGATCACCAACGCCATTCACCACACGCCGTCGGGAGGCTCGGTGGTGGTGCGCGCGCAGCGACTGAAGCGGCCCGACGGGGAAGCGGCGAAGATCTCGGTCGAGGACACCGGCCCAGGCGTTCCAGCCGACATTCTTCCTGTGGTTTTCGACCGCTATCGCCATGGCGGCGACGGCACCGGGCTGGGCCTGGCGATCTGCAAGGAGTACGTCGAGCTCCATGGAGGTGAAATCTGGGCAGAGAACACCCCGGCGGCGGGAGCCCTGTTTCAATTCACCTTGCCGCTCACGCCGGCGGCGCCGATCGAACCGCCGCCCCCTCCGCTCACCTTGTTGCGCGAACCCGCGGCGCAAGCGCGGGTGCTGGTGGTGGAAGATGAGCCTGAGCTGGCGAGCCAGATGGCGGAGACCTTTCGTTCTCGCTACCAGGTCGAGGTCGCCCGAGATGGGGCCGAAGGCTTGCTCAAGGCGCGAACGTCGAAGCCGGATCTGATCGTGATGGACGTGTTTCTGCCCAAGATTGACGGGCTCGACGCGGCGGTGGCGCTGCAGGCGTCGCCCGATACCCGGGACATTCCCATCATCCTCCTCTCCTCGCACGCGTCGGTGTCCGAGAAGGTGAAGGGGTTGAACCTCGGCGCGGTCGATTATCTGGGCAAGCCCTTCCAGTCCCTGGAGTTGCTCGCGCGCACCGAGCGAGCGTTGGCACAGCGTCAGACTCAGCGCGAGCTGAAGCGAAGTCAGATCCTGCTCCGGCGCCAGGGCAGCGACGCCGAGACGGGGCTGTTCGACCGCTCGGGGCTGCTGACGCGGATGGAGCAGGAAGTCGCCCGCAGCAAGCGTTACCGTCGGCCGCTGTCGTTGGCGGTGCTTCGGCCAAACGCGCCGCCAGGAGAAAAGTTGAGAGCCTGTGCCCGCCAGGTGCGCCTGAGTCTGAGGACGCCCGACATCCTGGGACACCTGGGAGGAGGCGTGCTGGCGCTGCTGTTGCCCGAAGCCGCTGCGGAAGCCGTGAGGCATATGCTGAAGAGGCTCCTCCCGGATATCGAAGTGCACTCCGGGGTCTCATACAAGGGAGCGGTGATCGACCTCGCGCGAGTCGAAGCGTCGATCGAAGTGGTGCTGGACGGCCTCCTCACCAGTCTGGTGAAGAAGAACTGAGGTTTTGTTCCGCCGTCAACTCCTCCGTTCCCTCCGTTCATCCCGAGCGTCGCGCTGAAAGCGCAGAGTCGAGGGAGATCCGGAGGGCCCTCTGCCTTCGCCGCCCTCGACTACGGCCTCACGGCCTACGCTCGGGCTGAACGGTTTGGCCGACGATTGCCGACGATTGCCGACGATTGCCGACGATGCCAAGCCCAGGGTGATGAAAGGTAGTCCAGGGTGCACCCCTCTCCAGAGCAGCCACACCCCGCCCTGCGTTACACTCTCCGAAGAATGCGTCGCGCCTGCCTCTGGTTCCTGCTTCTGCCGCTCACCGCCTTCGGCGCCGGGGCCAAGCGGCCCAAGGTCGACCAGCAGGCGATGCGGGAAGCGATGCACGCTGGAGCGGTCGACGAAGAGGCCTTCGGCTCCTCCGCCTCCTATGCTCACTATCTGCGAGCCCAGCTGGCCCACCACGCCGGGGAACACACCCAGGCGCTCGACCAGCTGCGGCTAGCGCTGGCGTCGGACGACGCCAATCCCTTCCTGCTCACTTCTCTCGCCGAGGAATACACCCGGCTCAACGACCTCGATCGGGCCGAGCGAGAGCTGCGCAAGGTCATCGAGCGCAACCCCGCCTATGTCCCAGCGCAGTTCCTGATGGGACGGGTCCTCCTCGAAGGCCAGAAATACACCCGGGCGCGTCTGCACCTGGAGCGGGCGATTCGCCTCAAGCCGCGCGAGCTGGGGCCCTACCTGGTGCTCACCCAGCTGAGCCTCGAGCTGAACCGGCCCGATGAAGCAGAGCGAGTGATCGACCAGCTCGCCGCCGCCGTTCCTGGCGAGCCGGTGGGGATGAAGCGACTCGGCTTAGCGTTTGCCGAACGAAAGGAGCCCGACCGCGCGCAGCGGATGTTGAAGCGGGCGGCAGACAAGGACCCCGGGGACGTCGAGACCTGGGTAGGCCTGGCGCAGGTGCTCGAGACCCAGCAGAAGCTGCAGAGCGCAGAAGAGGCCTATGGGCATGCGCTCGAGGCCGACCCGGAGAACCGCGAGGTGCTGCTGGCGGCGGGTCGGCTGGCGCTGCAAGGAGGAGCGGTGTCCCGAGCGCGCGCATACTTCGACCAGCTCCTCTCGCTCTCCGGCGACCCCGAGCTGGCGGTGAAGGTCGCGTTCTCCTACCTCGCCTCGCGGCAAAACGCCGAAGCGGCGGCCGTGCTCGACAACGCCCGGCGGTCGGCAACGCATGAACCGCGGCTGTCCTTCTACTCGGGCCTGGTCCACGAAAAGCTGGGTCAATTCAGCAAGGCGGCGGAGGCGTTCGGGGAAGTTCCGCCCGACTCCGACCTTGTTCACGATGCTCGGCTGCATCAGGCGATCTCGCTCTCCTCCGGTGGCCAGCATCGCGCCGCGCTGACGCTGTTCCGGCGCAACCTCGCCGAGACACCCGACGCCCTTCCTCTTTACGCGGCCTACTCGCGGGCGCTGGAGCGGGCCGGGTCTGGCAAAGAAGCCGAAGAGCTGCTCCGCAACACCTTGAAGGCGCGGCCGGCTCCGGAGCTGTTCGAGGCGCTGGCCGGGTTGCTCGAGCGGCAAGGCCGGCCCGATCAAGCGATCGAGCTGCTCAGCCAGGCGTTGAAGCAGAAGCCCCGGGACGAGGCGCTGCTCTACACCTTGGGCGAGACCTACGAGCGCCGCGGGGAGCACGAGAAGTCGCTCGAGAAGATGCGAGCGGTGCTGGCGATCAACCCCGAGAACCCGCTGGCGATGAACTTCATCGGCTACACGTTGGCGGAGAAGGGCGTCGACTTCGACGAGGCCGAGCGGCTGCTGCAGCGCGCCCTCGAGCTGCGCCCCGGCAGTGGCCCCTTCCTCGACTCCCTGGGGTGGATCTACTTCCGCCGGGGCGACCTGCCTCGCGCGGTGGACACGCTGGAGAAGGCTGCCGCACTGGCGCCGGGAGAGCCGACGATCATCGAGCACCTCGGCGATGCCTATCGACGCGCCTCGCGGCAACCCGAAGCGCGCGCGGCGTATCGCCAGGCGCTCGAGGCTTTGCGGCAGTCGCCCGAGCCTCCCGACGTCAAGGAACAGCGAGCGGTGCTGGAGCGAAAGCTGAAGTTGCTGTCCACCGAAGGCCCGCCCCGCTAAGTTCGGAGGCTTGAGCGCCGCCGTGGAAGAAGAGGGATATTTCAGCGCCAAGGACAACCTCCGGCTGTTCTGGCAATCGATCACCCCCGAGCAGCCGAAGGCGCACCTGGGCATCGTCCACGGGTATGCCGACCACCTCGGCCGCTTCCGGAAGACGGTCGACTTTCTTGTCGCCCAGGGCTTCGCCGTGCATGCCTTCGACTACCGAGGACACGGGCGGGCAGACGGCCGGCGCGGCTACTGCGGCCACTTCAGCGAATACGTCGACGACCTCGAGCGGTTCTGGGGCCGGGTGCGGACCGCGGCGGGAACGAAGAAGAGCTTCCTGCTCGGCCACAGCCATGGCGGCCTGATGAGCCTGCACCTGTTGCAGCGAAACCCCGAGGCGCTGGCGGGGCTGGTGCTCAGCGCGCCTTACCTGAAGCTCGCGCTCGAGCCGCCGATGGTGAAGGTGTTGGCCGCAAAGGTGGCGAGTCGGCTCGCGCCGTGGGCCCCGTTCAAGACCGAGCTGACGCCCCGTGACCTCTCCCGCGACCCGGCGGAGCAAGCGTTGACCGACAAGGACCCGCTCTACTTCACCACGGTCACTCCGCGCTGGTTCACCGAGTCGAACCGGGCGCAGCTCGAGGCGCTCAAGCTCGGCAGCAAGGTGACCTTGCCGCTGTTTCTGTTCTGCGGCTCGGAGGACTGGGTAGCCTCGGCGCCGACCTCGCGCGCGTTCTTCGAGACGGTGGCGTCGAAGGACAAGAAGTTCAAGGAGTATCCGGGCATGCTCCACGAGTGTCTCAACGAGATCGGCAAGGAGCAGGTGTGGAAGGAGATCGCGAACTGGATCTCTTCACATCTGTGACGTAGCGTCCGCCGACGATTTTTTGTCTGACCAGCGACAAGCGAAGAGGGACGAAGAAGCATGGCTCAGGATCAGCGAACAGTGATTGGGAAGGGCATCGTGATCCGGGGCAACCTCTCCGGGAACGATGAACTGGTGATCGAAGGCCGGGTCGAAGGTCAGATCGCGCTCAAGAATCACCTCACCATCGAGACCACCGGCCGCGTCGAGGCCGACATCCGCGCCGAGGAGCTCACCGTCAACGGCGAGGCCAGCGGCAACATCGACGCTTCGACCCGGGTGGCGATCAATGCCAGCGCCAAGGTCGCGGGCGACATCAAGGCGCCGCGGGTGGTGATCGAAGACGGGGCCGTGTTCAACGGTTCGATCGAAATGGACGTCCAGTTGCCCGAGGACATCTAGGAAACAGCAGTCGCCTCGCAGCATCCACTCAAGGGGAATCACAGAAACATGGCGAATACGGTCATTGGTTCGAGCATCGTCATCGACGGCGAGATTTCCGGAGACGAAGACCTGGTGATCCAGGGAACGGTGAAGGGAAAGATTTCGCTCAAGGAGAGCCTCTTCGTCGAGGGCTCGGGCGTGGTCGAGGCCGACATCGAGACCCAGAACGTGGAGATCGCGGGCCGGGTCACCGGCAACATCGCGGCGAGTGACAAGGTCGAGCTGAAGAGCGACTGCCGGGTGGTCGGCGACATCAAGGCGCCGCGAATCCTGATCGCCGATGGGGCCTCGTTCAAGGGCAACGTCGACATGGACCACAAGGACCGCTGAGCATGGTCATCGCCAAGGAGTTGAGCCCGCCTCGAACCGATCACAACACGGTGATCGGCGAATCGATACTGATCAGCGGCAAGCTGACCGGTGACGAAGACCTCACGGTCCGCGGTCGCGTCGAGGGTGAACTGACCCTGACCCGAACGCTGATCGTCGAGCCGTCGGGCGTGGTGAAGGCGAACGTCGCGGTGAAGAACGCGATCGTGAGCGGGGTGGTGGTCGGCAACATCAATGCCACCGAGAGCGTGGAGCTCACCCGCGAAGGCCGGATGGTGGGCGACATTCGCGCGCCCCGGGTGATCATCGTCGACGGTGCCAGCTTCCGCGGCCGGGTGGACATGGGTGAGGTCGAGCCCGGACGGGTGAACACCGAGCGGCCTTCCCGGCCGGTGGTGCGCCCGGCGACCCGGTCGGTCGCCCCTCCTCCGCGCGCCGCTCCCGCTCCCGCTCCCTCGACGGCTCGAGCGCCCGCGCCTCCTTCGCGCCCCGACGTTCGCAGCCGGGTGATGCCTGCGCCGCAGGCCGCGCGTCCGGTGCCTCCGCCGCCTCCTCCCGCCTCTCCTCGAGTGGAAGTCCGCGCTCCCGTGGTGGCGGACATCGGCCGGAAGAAGGTCGTGGTCCGGAAAAAGGGCCGGTAGGCGCACGACGGGCCCAGGACAGAGCGGGTGGCGCGGGAAACCGGGCGACCCCTCTGGCGGTCGATGTGTGGAACCGGCGGCACTTTCGTCCGCGTTGCCCTGTCGGCGGTCGCGCGTCGCCCGCGGACTCTGGTCTAGTCTCCCATTCCGGGTAGTCGGTATTGCTGCGAGGCTTCGACAATGCAGGCTGATGATCAGAGCAGCGGGGAGGACGGGCTTCCCGACGGTGCCGTCGCTCCTCCGACCGAGGAACGCGAGCCGGTTCGCCGCGGGCATGTGGCTCCGGCGCTGATTGCGCTCGACCGGATCGAGGACGACGAGAGCTTCCGGATTCGACCCGAAGGGGACTTCTCGCTGCTGGCGACGGACCTGGCGCGGCTGGGCCAGCTGTTTCCGATCGACCTGCGCTTCCGTCCGCCGGACCGGTTCCAGGTGGTCTGTGGTTTCCGGCGAGTGGCCGCGCTCCGCTTTCTGCAGCGGGACAAGGTGCTGGCGCGACTTCACACTGACCTTTCCGACGAGGACGCGCTGCTGATGGCGCTGGCCGAGGCGATTCATTCGTCGCCCGCCGATCGGGAACAGCTGCTCGAGACGAAGGGGCGGTTGGAGGCGGCCGGTCAGCTCTCGGCGACGGTCTCGGACATGCTGGAGAAGGCGCTCGCCACCGACGACCCGCTCGCGCCGGAAACTCACGATGAAGAGGTCGACGCCGACGAGCTGGCGATGGACGTGACGGTGCGACTGGGCGAGCTGAACCAGGATCTGGCGTTGCTGGCGGACGTCTTCGCCTCGCTCGATTCAGATCGAAGGCGGGTGCTGATCGAACAGCTGCGGTACTCCTCCGAGCTGGTGGCGTTTCTGGAGGGCCGCTAGTTGCTCGACTCCCACGCGCATGAACGGGGCCGGCTGCTCGCGTTGCTCACCCAGCTCTCGTTCGAGCAGCGGAAGGTGGTGCTCTCGTCGGGGAAGGAATCGAACTTCTACATCGACTGCAAGCGGACGGCGCTGACCGCAGAAGGCCACTTTCTGGTCGGCCGGCAACTGCTGGCGGCGGTGCGCCAAGACTGTCCCCAGGCGCGCGCGGTGGGAGGCCTGACGCTGGGCGCCGACCCTCTGGCCTCGGCGGTGAGCTTGACCAGTTACCTGGCGGGAGCGCCGCTGCCGGCGTTCATCGTCAGGAAAGAGCCAAAAGGTCACGGGACGGGGCAGTGGATTGAAGGGTTGAGTGCGATCGCTCCCGGGTCGACGGTGGCGATCGTCGAGGATGTGATCACCACCGGGGCCTCGATGTTGAAGGCGGTGGAGCGGGCCCAGGCCGAAGGGTTGGTGGTGGGCGCGACCTTTGCGCTGGTGGACCGAATGGAAGGCGGCCGCGAAGCGATCGAGGCCAAGGGCCTTCGGGTGCACGCGCTGTTCAACCGCAAGGATTTTCCGGGATGAAGCGAATCGTCCTCGGCTGCGTATCTCTGGTGGCGCTCTCGGGATGCGTCTTCGGAGGCTCGGTGCCGCGGGTGGGAGAGCGGCCGCCGGAAGCGAGGAATGGTGGCGCCGAAGACACCTATCGGGCGGTATTGAACCGGTACAGCGCGCACCAGGAGATTT
>JAYUUC010000734.1:0-2797 GCA_043755105.1 Myxococcales bacterium | reverse complement strand
AGCTCTGGGCGGCCGATTCGGCCGGCTCGTTTCCTTCCATCGATGACCGGCTCACCGAGGTGACCGCGCAGTACGCCACCGAGCTGGGGAAGGAAGTGGCCCCGTATGTGGCGCCGGCGTTCAATCTGCTCCGACCGACCCTCGACACCCTCCCCGACCCGGTGCTCACCGAGGAGGAAGTGGGCGAGAAGATCGAGCTGGGAGAGTAGGGCTGGCCCCTCCATCGTAAGGTTTGCGCGCCGAGGAGGCCTAAGCCTGCACTCTCTCTTCCTCGGTGGTCGTTCTCGATGAAACTTCTTCCTTCCTTGGTTCTGCTCGCTGCCGTGCTGGGTTCTGCCTGCTCGGAACGTTACGTCGTGGGTGAGGACTTTCATCTCCTGGTGGGCGCGGATGCAGGAGGAGTCCCTCGGGATGGAGGCAGCGCACCCCACCAGGATGCGGGCAGCGTCGATCAGGACGGCGGCAGCGCCCCTCAGGACGGCGGCGTGGACACCTGTCTTTCCGACGAAGACTGCGGCTGCGCAGAAAGATGCGCTTACCTGCAATCGGCTCTAGGCAACACCTGCATGTCGCGAATCGTTCAGCCCTGCACCGTCGACGCGGATTGTGGAGGGCTGGGCCCAAACTACACCTGCTCGGAAGTCCCGAGGCACCACGCGACCTGTACCTTCAAGGAGTGTCGCGGCAAGGTAAACTCGGCCTGCGACCACGGCTGTGCTCAGGGCCTGTTGTGCTGCTACCCCTGTGGCGTTCCCGGGTGCACCGATGTCTGCACCGCCCCGGCGGACGGAGGCGGTTGTCCCCAACGGATTTGACCTGAGCTCCTCTGTCTAGCCTTCCTTCATCCCTTCGACCCGCACCTCATCGCTCTGCTCCTGCAGCCGGGGCAGCCCGGAGAAGTCGATGAAGTGGCCCGACCGCTTCGCCTTGGTCTCGAGATAGAAGCGGTTGTGAATGTTGGGCGGGAGCAAGTGCGGCACCCGGTTCGACACCTTCACTCCGTGCTGCTCGAGCTGCTTCACCTTGCTCGGGTTGTTGGTCATCAAATTCACGGAGGAAAGGCCGAGGCTGTGAAGCATGTGGGCGGCGATGGCGTAGTCGCGCTCGTCGTCGCGAAACCCGAGCGCGAGGTTGGCCTCGACGGTGTCCATGCCCTGGTCCTGGAGCGCGTAGGCTCGAATCTTGTTGGCGAGGCCGATGCCCCGCCCTTCCTGGCGCATGTAGAGGACGACGCCGCACGGCCCCTGGCCGATGCGCTGCAGCGCCGCCTCGAGCTGGTCGCGGCAGTCGCAGCGCAGTGAACCCATCACGTCACCGGTGAGGCACTCGGAGTGGAGCCGGGTGGGGACATCGTGCTGGCCGACCACGTTTCCGTGGACCATCGCGATGTGGTCCTTCTGGTCGCGGTTGTTGTGGAAGGCGACGATCTGGAAGTCGCCGAAGCGGCTGGGAAGCCGAGCCACCGCGACGATCCGCACGCAGACGTTGTCCGGGCCGAAGCCCTTGCACTCGTGGTCGCGGTCGCGGTCGACCAGCTCGAGCAACTTCGGTTCGACGGAAATCATGCAGGCTCCTGGAGCAGACGTTCGGCGAGGCGTCTACCGGATAACCACGCGGCTTCGACGCCGCCGCCGGGAGAGAACAGGTCCCCCGCCAAGCCTACCCGGAGTCCGCCCCCGAGCTTGACCTGAATGGGCTGAGCCAGCTCGTTGCCGCGCTCGAGCCGGGCGTAACGCCATCGGTGAGGGTGGGTGAAGCGGGGCTGCTCGACCCACCTTCCGAGCTTTCGCACACCTTCCGCGAGCAACTCGGTCGCCCACTGCTCGGGCGGGACCTCGAGCCGGGCCCGGGACCAGCGCGACCGGGCCTGGAACACCAGCACCCGCGTCGCGGGTTGTGCCCGCTTGGTCGAATCGTGAGAGATCAGCTGAAGGCAGTCCGAGTCTTCCGGGTAGAGCACGTCCCAGTCGAGCGGGGGCGAGTCCAGCCCGTAGCCGGCAATCAAGCTCAGCGAGGGGACGCTCGCGAACATCCCGAGCAGCGCGCGGGTTCCTGTGGTTTCCGGCGTCGCGGGCAGGGTGGCGAACAGGGTTCGGGTTTGCTCGAGGGCGAGCGCCAGCACCACCCTCGGGGCCGAGAAGCAGCCTCCGGACACGGTGTGGGCTTCCAGCGTTTCTCCGACGACCGCGAGGCGGTTGACCACGGTGGAGAGCCGGACATCGAGGCCCTGGGCAAGGTGGGCCGGAAAGGCAGACAGTCCCTGGGCGAGCACCCACTGGCGCTCACCCGCGGCGAAGGCGTCGGGCTGACAAGGCGCGCCCTTGCCCTCGACGCGCAGCGGCCACTGGACCGCTCCGTCCGTGCCCGATGCACTTTCCACGGCGGCGAGGAAGGAGGCATCTCGGCCGTGGAAGAAGAGCGGACCGAAGTCTACCGGCTGGCCTTCAAAGCTCCGGGTCGCGCAGCGGCCACCGACCCCCCGCGCTCGCTCGAGCACGATGACCCGAAGGCCTGCCGCTGCAAGTGCACCCGCGCAGGTCAGCCCGGATATGCCCGCACCGATCACCAGTACGTCCGCGGAGACAGGCACGGTCGCGCGGCCTTCAGGGCCAGTTCTTGGGTCTGCTGCGTCCAGGCTCACGGCCTCACCGGGTTCAATCCAGGGCTTCTAGCAGCAATGCACCACTTGAGAACACGGCCCCTGCTCCCGCCAACTTTCAAGGGCTTGGGTGCGAGAGGAAACGTCCTTGCTGCAGCAGGCGGCCGCAACTTGGCCGGCGCGAGTCCGAGAATGGTA
>JAYUUC010000733.1:0-8261 GCA_043755105.1 Myxococcales bacterium | reverse complement strand
TGGTCGACGCGCTCGAGTCTGCAGTGCAGATGCGGGACGAATTCCTCTCGGTCGCCTCGCACGAGCTGCGAACGCCCCTGACCTCGATGCTGGGGTGGGTGCAGCTGCTGCGAAGCGCCAGCGCCACCCCGGAGAAGATTGCCCGTGGGCTCGAGGTGATCGAGCGCAATGCGCGCGCGCAGGCGCAGCTGATCGAGGACCTCCTCGACGTCGGGCGCATTGTCTCGGGCAAGCTGCGACTGGAAGTAGCCCAGGTAAAATTGGACGAGCTCATCCGCCAGGCGGTGGAGTCGATTCAGCCCGCGGCGGAGGCGAAGTCGATCCAGCTGCAGGTGCTCCTCGACGACATGCTCGCGCCGGCCACGGGCGACCCGCAGAGACTGCAGCAGGTGATCTGGAACCTGCTTTCCAATGCCGTGAAGTTCACCGGCCGCGGGGGCCACGTCGAGGTGAGGCTGCGCCGGCTGGGGTCCTCAGCTGAAATCTCGGTGCGCGATGACGGCGAAGGCATTGCTCCGGAATTTCTGCCCTTCGTCTTCGACCGCTTTCGCCAGGCGGACGCTACCCCCACCCGCCCGCACGGAGGTCTCGGGCTGGGTCTGTCGATCGTGCGCCACCTCGCCGAACTTCACGGGGGCCGGGTTTCGGTCGCCAGCGAGGGTCGAGGCCGGGGCGCCACCTTCAGCGTGCTGTTGCCGATCGCCCCGCGCGGCAAAGGCACGCCTCTTGCGCCCGTCTCGATCGAAGAGTCATTCGAGTGTCCTCAGGGGCTCGCGGGGCTGCGGTTGCTGCTGGTCGAAGAGGAGCCCGAGGTTCGGGCGTTGCTCACCTCGATGCTGGAGCGCTGCCAGGTCGAAGTCACCGCGGTCGCCACCGCAGCCGAGGCCTGGGCGGCCTTCGAGCAACGCCCTCCGGACGTGCTTCTCTCCGATGTCGGCCCCCCCGAGCAAGACGGTTACTCGTTGATCCAGCGGATCCGAGCGCTGCCCCCCGAGCGGGGAGGCAACGTGGCCGCGGTGGCGCTGACGGCGCAAGGGCGCGCCGAAGATCGAAAGCGCGCCTTTCGGGCAGGCTTCCAGATGCACATCGGCAAGCCCGTGGCGCTGGAGGAGCTGCTCCTGATGGTGGCCGCGGTGGCGCGCAACAGCCCCACCCGCGCTTTGAGCTGAGGGCCTCCTCGTCCTCAGGACGCCAGGCTGAGCGCCATCGTGGCTCCCGACGACGAGAGCTGCAGCGAGGGCAGGTCTCGAAGCAAGGGCTTGGCCTGGTCCACGCAATAAGAGACGTCGGCCGAACTCCAGAGCGGAGCGTGAAGCTCGATTCGACACCCCAGCTCGGTGGTGGTCGCGTGGACGTCCAAGCCTCCGGCAAGGCGGCGTTCCATCAACCTCCGCGAGCCCACTCCCAGCAGCAGGGCCAGGGCCGGAACCAGGAATCGGGCCTGTGCCTGCGAGGTGCAAGTGGGGTCAGTCTTCAGCCGAACCCCTCCCACCAACTTGGTCAGGTGCTCGGCGAGGATGCTGGCGTTGGAGATGCAGTCGGCCACCGGCGTCATCGGCATTCCGGTGACGAAGAGCGGTTCGATTGCCAGAATCGAGCGCCTCAGCCGGTCCGAGGTGGGCTGGAGTTCACCCAGGATTTCATCGAGGTCGGCGCTGGCCTCGAGCGTATCGACCAGCACCGCTCTCAGGCGTTCGCGGGCAGCACTGTCTTCCAGGCGCATCAGCCGCATCGCCGCCTTCACTTCGGCGTTGCTGAGCGCAGCCTGACCTACTCCCGAGCCGAGCGGGCCGAGGAGATTTCGCAGCTCGCCGAAGACCGGCTCGACGGCTGCAGACTCGAGGGCCGCGGAGCGGGGAGGCGACGCCTTCGAGATTTCCTGCTCGAGCTGCAGCGAAAGCTCAGCCCCCAGCGACGCCAGTGCCCTGCGTTGATCATCCGAGATGACGCGGGGGACGCCGTCGGCGACGCAGAGAGCGCCTACCGGCACCTGATGGACCACCAGCGGTACTCCCAGATAGCTGCGAATGCTGTAGGCGTGCACCATGCCCTGGGGGGCGTCGGCGTCGAGCGCCACGTCCTCCCATTCTCTGGCCGCGTTGTCCTTCACCACGAACTGGCACAGCGAGACCGATCGGTCCGTGGCGCCGACCTCGGCCAGCTCGGGGGGCAACCCGACCGAAGGGCCAAAGAGCTGGCTGCGCTTTCCCATCAAGGTGATCAACGAAATCGGGAACCCCGTCGCAGCCGCGGCCTTTTCCACAAACGCGCGGAAGTCTTTTCGAGACAACGCTGCCAACACTGCGCCGCCGACCAGCTCCTCGCGCTCCGAGTTCTCTCCCAGCACATCAACTTTCGTGGCCATGGCTGGCCCACGATAAAGCAAGGGTTCGGCCAAGCGGAAGGGGTAGACATTCTGACGGCTTGGACCCACCTGGTTCAGTTATCGAACACCCTTGGGTCGATGCTGACCCACCTACCACTCTTCGATTTGAGGCTCCTTCTTCCACGACGAGGCCTTCACCTTGTCTGGAGGAAGAACCGTGACATCGTCCGGCCGGCGGGGAAGCCCGGGGGGGCCGTGGCTCGACTGGTGGAAGGCAATCCACGCTTCGACCTGCCTCTCCCAGTTCGCCCAGCCGTGTCCCACCTTGCGCTCATCGGACTGGTGAATCGACACCTGGGCCGGGATTCCGGCTTCCTTGAGGTCCACCGCCAGACGGGAAAGGTTCTCGCGAAATCGGGTTTCGTCGGCGCCCGCGTCGACCAGCACCTCGGCGGAACCGAGCGCCGGGCGGTGCTCCTTTTCGATTCGATCGACCACCCCGGAGTGAAGGCCCACCGAGCGCACCCGTCCCTCATGCTTGCGGACAAAATCGAGAGCGCTGCGGGTTCCCATCGAAATGCCTGAGACGCTGATCCGCTCGGGGTCGGTGTTGAAGCTCTCGACCCCGTACCGATAGAGCGCATCGGCGCTGACCTTTCCGCTGTGGTCGTCGGGAATCAACACCACCATTTTCTGCGCGTCCCCCGCCATCAGGTGGTCGAGGTGTGGAACGAGCTGGCCCGCACTGGTCCAGTAGTGGAGCGGGTTCTTGAACCCCGGCAGGAGCAACAGAATCGGGTAGCGCTCCGGCAAGGCCGGGTCGTACCCGGGCGGTAGATAGACGCCGATCCGGACGGCCGACTTCTCCCCGACCCGGACTGTCGGAGCGAAGAACGTTCCGCGGGTCTCCTGTTGCTTGAGGCGCTCGGGGGGAATTCCGAGCACGTCGTTGACGGAAGGGGTGCCCCACCCTTCCCGCCAGTTGCGAGTCGGAGGCACGGCCCGAAATCCCCTCGCGTCGTTCAACCAGACACAAGGCAAGGAAACTCGAGCGGTGGGCGCATCGCGAAGGGTTGCACCCCACTCTTCTGTCTCCGCGGGGAGCTGCATCACCTCGATGGAACTGAAGTCGACCGGGAACTGCCGGATGTCCTCCAGCGCGTGAATCTGAGCCACTTCCAGAGGGGACCGAACGACGCCCTTGCCCGCAGCCTCGCGTTCACAGATCAGCACCACAGCGTTGTCACGAGACGCCTGCCCCTGCCCGGACAGCGCTCGAAGGCCCTGCTGAAAGGTCATACCTTCCGGGAGGGTGGCGAGCACGACGGAGTAGGGTTTGGGCGGGCTGGCATCGAAGCCCCGGGGCACGATGACGGCGTACGCCGCCTCGGTGCGATCTTCAGCTTCCGACGAGCTTCCCCGCGCGACCACCATCACCGGACGGGACCCGGCGAGGGTTTGCAGCTCTGCTGCCGAAGGCGGCTTCGACTTGGGCAACGCCAGCGGCCCGGCGTCGGACAGGGTGACGACCCGGTACCCGCGCGAGGTGGGCAGCAACACCCCTGAAGGTTGGCCTTGAAGGACCTCGATCAGCGAGGGCTCGGGCGGCGGCGGCGGCGCCACCGGGGCGAAGTCGCTCTTCTGGTGCCGGGGAGCGTGCGGAACAGCCACCCGCTTCGGAGGCAGCGCCGGGGGCTTCGGCTGCACCAACGGTTCGGTCGGAGGGCCGAGGAGAAAATTCCGAAGGATGCGTCCGAAGTCCATTGCCGATTCCTCGCGCGCCGTTTTGAAACCCAGGAACTTCAGCGACCGCGATTTTCGAGGTCGGCCAGCATCTCGATCGCGGCCTCGTCGACGTCCTTGAACTGGGTTTCCTTCTCGACGGCGCTGCCGTTGACGAAGCCGCGGCGGAAGATTTTTTTCACCAGCGTTTCGACGGACCGATGGGGGCTGGCATCAGAGTTCTCCTCGTAGAGAGACGGACGCCGTCCGGCACTGCGAAGGCGTCACTTGAGTTATCGGCGCGCGAGAAGCTCCGTTTCGTGTTTTTTCGTCAGCTTGCTTTTCAAATGTCAGCGGAGCGCTCAGGAAACTGAGCAATGACGGGCACTCAGCCCGAAATTGTGCAGCACCGGGGCGGCCGGACTCCTCGTGGGGACTGAGAAAAGTTCTGTGATTCCAGCCCTGCCACGGAGGCAGACCGAGCGAAGCGACCGGGGGCTCAGGTCCGCTTCGCCGCCGCGGCCTGCTCTTCCAGGAAGCGTTCCTTCTGGACGTCGATCGGCGCGGCGCCGGTGGCGTGATAGCCGCCGTCGACGTGAACCATCTCGCCGGTGGTCATCGGGAACCAATCCGAGAGCAGCGCGCAGGCCGACCGGGCCACGGCCTCGGCACAGTTCTGGTCCTTCGCCGCCCAACCCAGCGGGGCCTGCTGGCCCCAGTTCCGCTCCAGCACCTTGAAGCCAGGAATGCCCTTGGCCGCAATCGTCGCCAGCGGCCCGGCGGCGAGCGCGTTGACGCGGATCTGCCGGTGCCCCAGATACTGCGCCAGGTAGCGCACCGTGGCCTCGAGCCCGGCCTTGCACACACCCATCCAGTCGTAGACCGGCCAGGCCACCCGGTTGTCAAAGTCGAGGGTGAGAATCGAACCGCCCCCGGTCATCAGCGGGGCCACCGCCATCGCCAGCTCCTTCAGCGAGAAGGTCGAGACCTGAAAGGCGGTCTGCACGCTCGCCCAGGGCGTGGTGAGGAAGTTTCCGCCGAGCGCATCCTCGGGAGCGTAGGCCACCGCGTGGAGCGCCCCGTCGACCTTGCCCCACTTCTTCTTCAGCGATTCGGTGAGGGCAACAAAGTGCTCAGGGTTAGTGACGTCGAGCTCAAGGACTTCGAGGTTGGGGCCCAGCCGCTTCGCGCTCCGCTCGGTGAGCGACATCGCCCGACCGAAGCTGGTGAGGATCAGCTCCGCGCCTTCCCGCTGCGCAATCTCGGCGATGCCATAGGCAATCGACGACGGGGTGAGGACGCCGGTGATGAGGATCTTCTTGCCCTGAAGCAGCATGGAGCGTGGCGCCTTTCGTTCGAGAAGTGGCTTTTGGGAAACGGCCTTTAGCGCAGAACCTGCTAGCTGCCGAGGGGGATCCGGAAATCGAGCGACAGCCCCACCGTCCAGAAGGCTCCGCCCGAGCCTTTGGGCAGCGGCACCGACTGCTTGGCGTCGTAATTCAAATAGTAGGTGTCCCAGTTGAGGAAGATGCCCCGGGCGAACAGCCCGAGCGCCACCGAGTCGCCGAGAAAGTAATCGGCGAGCACGCCAAACTCGGTGTTCGGCCCGCCCATGCCCCGGTTCTGGCCGCCGAGGCCGGCCCCGTAGCCAAAGAACAGCGAGGCGTCGATCGGCAGCGGTCGCTCCTGCTTCCGCCAGATCAGCTCCATCGGGTGCCAGTGAAGGACTCCAGCGAGAAAACCGGCGCCTCCCCGGTTGACGTCGCCGAGGCTCCAGCCGGTGGCGGTGAGGTCCCCCTCGAGGGTGACGTGCCCGAGGATGTTGTAGCCCAGCCGCAGCGACGCGGTGTGCGAGTTCTGGACGTCGCGAAGGTAGGTATCGGCCTCGGCGGGCCCGACCTGGTCGGCGAGGTGGTTGCGGTCGAGGCCCCAGAGGCCGACCCCGTACTGGAGGCCGAAGACGAGGCCGCCTTTGGAGAATTCAGGCGCCGCGACCGCGACCACTGGGACCACTGCTACCCACAGGGCGAACAACCGAGCCGTCGTTTGCATGGGGTTGGCGCTATAACAGTCTCGGCGACCCCTTCCAACCGGGCCGCCTTCAGTTAAATAGAGACGACCATGGCGAATTCTCAGGACTCGTTCCTCTCGGGCGGAAACATCGAGTTCATCGAGGCCCTATATGGCCGCTTCCTCGATGACCCCTCCAGCGTCGACCCGAGCTGGCGCGAGCTCTTCTCCCAGTCTGGCGGAGGAGAGCCGATCTACTCCAACGGCGAGGGTCCCCACGGCGGTAAACCGCGCGCGGCGACCGGAGGAACCGCTGGACCCCAGGCCCCCGCCGCCAATGGCCACGGCCCGGTCAACGGCAATGGCCAGGGAACGAGCAACGGCAATGGCTCGCCGCCGCGGCGGTTTGGGACCGGCTCCTACAGCGTCCCGTCTGCGGTGACGGCGGCTCGGGCTGCTTCCCCCGGGCCCACCCAGAGCTTCGAGCTGCAGGCCCGGGTGGACCAGGCGGTCTATGCCTTCCGGCTGCGCGGCCACCTTCTTGCCCAGCTCGACCCGCTCGGCCGCCCCCGGCCCCCGCTCGAGCACGTGGCCGACCTCGGCATGGTCAGCTCCCGCTCGCACCACTTCACGCCTGAAGAGCTGGAAGCGTGGGTCGACGCGTCCGATTCTTTCGAGGGCCGCGCCACCGCGCAGGTGAAGGAGATCATCGAGCGGCTGCGCAGCACCTACTGCGGCCACATCGGGGTCGAGCTGATGCACCTGCTCGACAGCAATCGCCGCAGCTGGCTGCGCCGCCGGATGGAGTGGTGCGAGAACCGGACCCAGTTCTCGGTCCCCGAGCAGCGGCAGGTCCTCACCAAGCTGTCTTACGCCGAGGGCTTCGAGACCTTCCTCGAGACCAAGTACCGCGGCCACAAGCGGTTCTCGATCGAGGGCGGCGAGAGCATGGTGGCGATGATCGACACCTTCCTCGAGCTCGGCGGCGAGCTCGGAATCCAGGAAGTGGTGATCGGCATGGCCCACCGCGGCCGGCTCAACGTGCTCACCAACATTCTCCACAAGTCGCCGGATCAGATCTTCAGCGAGTTCGAGGGCCCTTCAGACCCGAAGGCCTACCTGAACCGCGGCGACGTCAAGTACCACCAGGGCTTCTCCAGCGAGCACACCACCCAGCAGGGAAAGAAGATTCACCTCTCGCTCGCCTTCAACCCCAGCCACCTCGAGGTGGTCTACCCGGTGGTCGAAGGCCGGGTGCGGGCGAAGCAGGACCGCGCTCAGGATCGCGACCGCACCAACTGCGTCCCGCTGGTGATTCACGGCGACGCCGCGTTCTCGGGTCAGGGCCTGGTGGCCGAGACGCTCAACCTCTCGCAGCTCGACGGCTACCACACCGGCGGCACACTCCACATCGTGGTCAACAACCAGGTTGGCTACACCACCGAGGCCGAGCAGGGCCGCAGCGCGCACTACTGCACGGCGATCGCGACCATCGTCGACGTGCCGATCTTTCACGTCAACGGCGATGACCCCGAGGCCTGTGTCCACGTGATGCGGCTGGCCCTGGAGTATCGCCAGCGCTTCCACACCGACGTGGTGATCGACCTGGTCTGCTTCCGACGCTATGGCCACAACGAAGGTGACGAGCCTTCGTTCACCCAGCCGCAGATGTACGAGCTGATCCGCGCCCACCCGACCGTGCGCACCCTTTACGCGGCGGCGCTCGAGCGCGAAGGCCGGGTCACCCTCGCCGAGGCCGAGGAGATCAAGCTCAAGGCGCTCCAGGATTTCCAGGCCGCCCACGCCCGCGCCAAGCAGGAGAGCCGATTCCAGGACCCCAGCTTCAACCAGGGCGTGTGGAAGGGTTTCATCGGCGGCCCCGACAAGGACGTCCCCCAGGTCGAGACCGGCGTGCCGAAGGAGCAGGCCCAGGCGCTGCTGCGCAAGCTCTCGACCGCGCCCGAGGGCTTCACGCTTCACCCGAAGATCGCCTCGTTGCTAGAGCGCCGGCTGCTGATGGCCGAGGGCAAGGCTCCGCTCGATTGGGCCGCCGGCGAGCTGCTCGCCTACGCGGCGATTCTGGTCGAGAAGAGCTCGCTCCGGTTGACCGGGCAGGACACCGAGCGAGGAACGTTCAGCCACCGTCACGCGGTGCTTCACGACATGAACAGCGGCGCGACCTTCATGCCGCTGCGGGCGCTCA
>JAYUUC010000732.1:0-2799 GCA_043755105.1 Myxococcales bacterium | reverse complement strand
GCCCGGGCTGGTCTACGCCCAAGGTCATGACCACCGGGCGTGATTTCAAGGTCTTCGCGGGGAACTCCAACCCTGCGTTGGCACAGCGAATCTGCGGTTATCTCAATCGGCCGTTGGGAAAGGCGACCATCGGGCGGTTCTCCGACGGGGAGATCCAGGTCGAGATCGAAGAGAACGTCCGCGGCTACGACGTGTTCATCGTCCAGTCGACCTGTCCGCCCACCAATGACCACCTGATGGAGCTGCTGATTGTCTGCGATGCGTTGAAGCGGGCGAGTGCGGCGTCGATCAACGCGGTCATCCCGTACTACGGCTACGCCCGGCAGGACCGGAAGGTGGCGCCCCGCACGCCGATCACCGCCAAGCTCGCCGCGGATCTGCTCGAGGTCGCCGGTGCGACCCGGGTGGTCTCGATGGACATGCACGCCGGGCAGATCCAGGGCTTCTTCAACATCCCCAGCGACCACCTCTATGCCTCGCCGGTGTTCCTCGAGGACTTGCGGGCGCGTTACCCTGATACCAACGACCTGGTGATCGTCTCTCCCGATGCCGGCGGCGTCGAGCGGGCCCGCGCCTACTCGAAGCGGCTGAACACCCCGCTGGCGATCATCGACAAGCGCCGGGAGCGGGCCAATGCCTCGGAAGTGATGAACCTGATCGGCGATGTGAAGGGCAAGGTCGCGGTGCTGATCGACGACATGGTCGACACTGCCGGAACGCTCACCCAGGGCGCGGCCGCACTGAAAATCAAGGGCGGTGCCCGCAAGGTGGTGGCCTACGCCGTTCACGCGATTCTTTCTGGTCCGGCGCTCACCCGAATCAACGACTCGCAGCTCGAGGAAGTGGTGTTCACCGATACCGTGCCGCTGTCCAAGGCGGCCCAGGAGTGCGCGAAGATTCGCATTCTCGGCACCGAGAGGCTGTTCGGCGAAGCGATCGGCCGCATCCACCGCGCCGACAGCCTCAGTTCGCTGTTCGTGTAGCGTTGGCGCGGTCAGGCCTCGAGGGCGTATCCGTTGTCGGCTTGACTTTCCCCGCTCCACCCGGCAAATCCCCGCCCGTTCACGCGGAAAGAAAAGTCGCCTGTGCCTTCGTCGTTTTTCGGGGCCTGCCATGGGGGCAGGATGCCGGCGATGAAAGCGAACAGCCGCTTGCAGATCCGCCCTTTGATTCAGAGCGAGCAGACACCATGGCAAACGACAGGAATGTCCTCGAAGGCAAGGCACGTGACGGTTCCGGCAAGGGTCCGGCGCGTCGGCTGCGGATGCAGGGAATGATCCCCGCGGTGGTCTACGGCAAGAGCCTGAAGGCGCCGATGCCGATCTCGATCGACCCGCTCGCGCTCCGCAAGGCGGTCAACACCAAGCACAAGTACAACACCCTGCTCACTCTCAAGGTCGGCGCGCACGACCAGATGGTGATGTTGAAGGACTTCCAGCAGGACCCGGTCACCAAGGCCGTGCTCCATGCCGACTTCATCGCGGTGCAGGAGTCCGAGAAGGTCAAGGTCAAGGTCCCGGTGGTTCTCGTCGGCAAGGCCATCGGCGTCGCGGAAGGCGGCATCCTCTCGGTCCAGCGACGCGAGATTGAAGTCTGGGCGATTGCCACGGCCATTCCCGAGGCGATCGAAGCGGACATCACCCACCTCAAGGTGGCCCAGGCGCTCCACATCAACGACATCAAGCTCCCCGCGGGCGTCGAGGTGAAGAGCAACGTCAATTACACCCTCGCGGTGGTCGCCATCCCCGATAAGGAAGAGGTCGCGGTGGTGGCAGCGGCAGCTCCGGGCACCGTGGCTGCAGGCGCGGCGGCTCCGGCGGCGGACGCCAAGGCGGGCGATGCGAAGGCCGGCGATGCCAAGGCGGCTCCCGCGAAGAAGGAAGAGAAGAAGAAGTAACGTTCTTCCCGCACTGGCAGCGACACCCAGCGGGGTCGGCCGAACAGCTCGGTCGGCCCCGCTGTTCATTGTCGAGGAGACACGGAAGCGATGAAGCTCATCTGCGGGCTGGGAAACCCGGGGCGGGAGTACGAACGCCACCGCCACAACATCGGCTTCCAGGTCATCGACGCGCTCGCCGCGCGGACCCGGGGCGCCTTCGCTCAGGAGAAGTTCGAAGGTGAGCTGACCCCGGTGACCCTGGCCGGAGAGAAAGTGCTGCTGCTCAAGCCGCTCACCTTCATGAACGTCTCTGGACGCTCGCTCGCCCCCGCCGCCCGCTTCTACAAGCTCCCTCCGGAGGACGTGCTGGTGGTTCACGACGAGCTCGACCTTCCCTTCGGCAAGCTCCAGCTCAAGGCGGGCGGCGGTTCGGGCGGCCACAATGGGCTGCGCAGCATCACCGCCGAGGGCTTCGGGGAATGCGCCCGGCTGCGGTTCGGGGTGGGGAAGCCGGAAGGCCCCAATGCGAAGGAGCGGGTGAGCGGCTTTGTGCTCTCTGCCTTCTTCCCGGAAGAAACGCAGGCGCTCGACGGGCTGATCGCTGAAGCAGGCGAGCGGTGTGAGGCCTGGGTAAAGGAGGGGCTCAAGGAGGCGATGAACCGCTTCAACCGGCGATGAGCGGGGGCGGGGCCTGTGCTTGACTTGACCCCGGGTGCCCTCTAGAAGGCCCTTCCCTACGCTCGATGAGAGGTCGGGATTTGCATGCGCGGCGGTGGTGGGCGCGCACCTGACCCACCCCCGGCGGTTCCTTCCAAGGTCCGACGATCCCCGCTCGGCGCTTCACCGCGTCCGGGCACATCCCAGGGGGAGACCCACTATGGCTGAAGCGCAGAACAAGAAGATGCTCCGGGAGTACGAGA
>JAYUUC010000731.1:0-8288 GCA_043755105.1 Myxococcales bacterium | reverse complement strand
ACGGTGGCGGAGAAGATTGCCCCGAAGAAGCGCGCTCCGGTCGTTGTCTCTGACGAGGAAGGTGCGGGCATCGAAGAGCTGCCCCGGCGCGAGCTGCCCAAGGGCCGCGGACGTTTCACCCGGTTGGCCGCAGCGCGCTTGCCCGGGCGCGAGTTGCTCGCCTCGGCAGCGGCCGACTACCTCTCGGGCCTCGTGGAGCAGGGGGGCCACCGGGTCGCGGTGCTGAAGACCCTCAACGAGCAGTACACCGGCCTCGCAGGTTCACTGTTGTCGATGGAGGAGCTGGAGACGGTGTTGCAACAGCACCAGCTGCTCGCTCCCTTGAAAGGCAGCGAGCGGGAGCTGCTCCTCGGCAGCTATCAGGAGCACCGCGGGGCCGCGGGCCGCGTCGCCTGGGCGCTGGGAATCACTCCGATTGAACTCGAGAAGCTGGTCAAGATGAGCGGGCTCGAGCGCGAGGTCAACGAGGTGCGCGAGCGGTTCGTCCGGGAAGCGCTCTCGCCCAAGAACCTCGGGCTCCGGCTCGACCTGCTCGGACGCACCCGCTATCTCACCGACCTGGGAATCAAGAAGCGCTTCACCGACAGCCTCAGCGGAGACCTTCGCAGCCTGTTGAAGCGCTCGCTCCGAGACGCGACTTCGTACGAAGAGCTGCTCGAACAGGCGTCCCGGACCGAAGGCGTCTCCCGCGAGCTGCTCTCGCGGGGAGTGGACAAGCTGGGCCTGGCCTCGGAGTTTCGCAAACGGCTCTCCCACCCCCCCGCTCCCTCCTCTCTCTAGCCAACGGGATCCCCCACAACACCGATGCCCATCTACGAATACAGCTGTTCGAACTGCGGCAAGGTCGTCGACGTTCTCCAAAAACGGGACGACCCCGCTCCTGCGGAGTGCGAAAACTGTCACAGCGAAGGCAAGATGGTCCGGATGGTCAGCCGGACCAGCTTCGTCCTCAAGGGCGGAGGCTGGTACTCCGACCTCTACGGCTCGTCGAAGAAGGACTCTGACCCTTCCAACGCGGCTTCCGGTTCTGCGACCGTCCCGGCTGCCGCGAGCAGCACCGGCGGTTCGGATTCGAGCAAGGCTGCCCCGGCTGCGGCTTCCGCCCCAGTGGCAGCGGCGCCTGCGGCGGCAGCAGCCTCGTCCAGTCCGGCTCCCAAAGCAGACAAGAAATAGAACCCGCGCCAAGTCCCGGTCCTGCAGCCCGGGGTCGGCCTTCGGATGCGCGGCGACGTGGCCAGGGGCGCAGTTCAATGCTAGCAAGTGTCTGTCATGCGCACCTTCTTGATCGCTTGCGTGCTGGCGCTGAGCTCCGCCTGTGCCTCGCAGGTGCTGATTCCAGTGGAGGACCGAGCCGGGCTCGAACGTGACCTCACCGGCCGCGACCGCGACAAGTTCCTCCGCCTTTCGTTTTACGTCACCCCGTTCTTCGGTGACGCGTCGAAGCGGCTCTTGACGGCGGTCCCACCCGACGAGGTGCGAATGCTCGATCAGCCGTCGGGCGAGCCGGTGCTGCCTGGACCGGTGCAGCGGGTGCTTCCCGCGGGAACCCGCGCCCGCATCGCCAAGGTCGAGTTCGCCACCCCGTTTGCGATCACCGAGCGCATTCCCTACACGCCGCGGACCCAGCCCTGGGTGTTTCTGGAAGTGGAGGGAGAGCCCCGGGGCGCGCCGCTGGTGCTGGTGCTCCGGCAACAGCTTCGAACCCAGGCGGAGTTCCTCGCCGAGCTTGAGCGCTACCTGGTGAGCGATGACCCGGCGCAGAAGATGGCGGCCTGGACCGATACCGTGCGGGAAGCGGTGCGGACCAAGCACGCGGTGGTCGACATGCCCGCCGAGGCGCTGGAGATGGCGTGGGGCTACCCCGAGCGAAAGCGGATTCGCTTCGAAGATGCGGCGAAACAGGAAGAGTGGCTCTATCCGGGCCGGAAGCGGGTGGCCCACCTCTCCGAAGGCCGGGTGGTCCAGCTCGAAGGCGAAGCGAAGACGCCCTGAGCAGTGATGGAGGACGGGCCGCCTGATTGTAAGGCCACGGCCCTCGACGACGGTCTCGCCGCCTACGCTTGGGCTGAACGGAGGATGCGCGTGTTGGCAGCCTCCCGACTTCCTAGTTCCACCGCTTGCCGCCTCCCGGACCGCGCCGCTGCGGCCGCCCGCGCCCTCCGGCTCCCCGATTCTTCTTTCCGGCCCGTGCCTCTTGCTCACGGGCCGCCCCGGGACGAGACAGCGGCGGCAACTCGCCCATCATCACGGCCCAGTAATCGGTGCCAAGCAGCGCCTGGACCAGCTCAGCCTGGGTGCGGATCGGGTTCTTGAACAAGGTGGCGGCGCGGCCCACCTCGTCGAGCGAGGCGCGGGCGTCGCTGCCCCCGACGCAAGGGAGCTTGAGCAGTTCTGCCGCTTCGACCGCGAGCTCGTTGGCGCCCGCGCGCACCTTGGGGTTGTAACCCTCGACCGCCGACAGACAGCTCAGGGTCCGGACGAAGTCACCCGCAGGGTTGGCCTGCTCGCGGTCATAGGGGCGGGCAGCGATGATCGCTGCGCCCAGGGCCTTGACCTTGGGTAGACATTCGATCGCGCTCCAGGGCTTCTCCCGGTTGCTGCCCCACATCTGCACCGGCTCGGGCGCCAGCTCCGGCCTTGGAAAGAAGCAGAGGTACTGCCCCTTGTCGGTGATCAGCTCGAGGCCGACGAAGATCTTCAAGGGTGTCTTCGCCGCCAGCTCGAACAGCTCGTCGCAGCCGTCCTGGGTGTTGGTCTCGGTGAAGGCCACCCCGTCGAGGCCGTGGCTCTGTGCCCGCTCGAGCACCAGGCGGGGGTTGAGATCACAGTCCTTCGAGAGATGGGAGTGCGCGTGGAGGTCGATGAGCATGCGCCTCGGGCTCCTAGCACAGCGAGCGGAGCCCGGGTCGAATCGATTGGCGCTGCTTCCTCAAGCCAGGCCGGGGGTGGCAAAGGGCTGGGGCAGCTGACCCCTGGCCACTTCTTCGCTTTGTCGAATCAGGTAACCCATCAGCATCAAGGACGAGGTGTTCGCGAGTACGCGGGACGGATCCTTGGAAATCAGATTGGCGCTGTAGCTAAGGAAGAACTGCGCCAGCTCTTCGCCGGCCTCGCGGACGATCAAGGCGTTCAAGGCGGCAGGGTCCATCGCCCGGATGTCGTTGATGAACTCGACGGCCAGGTCCTTCTTGGTCTTCACGTCCACGGTGCACCGCCCCGGTCAGACAGAGAAGGCCAATCTATGCACCCTCCCCTCGCTGCGAAGCGTCCGGCGCCGGCGTCGAGAACAAGGTGTGACACTGGACTCTTTTTGACACCTCGGTCTTCGCCGTGGGATAAGCTCGCCGTTTTCCAAGGTAATTTCCCAGGAGGGCGTGATGTTCACGGGCGTGAAAGTCTTCTCGGCGACCAAGGCGAAGGAGCGCGAGGAGCTGGGCGAAAACATCTCTCGCTGGATCAAGAGCAATGCCGACCTGCAGATTGTCGACAAGGTGGTCTGCCAGTCCAGCGACAACGAGTTTCATTGCTACTCGTTGATCCTGTTCTACAAGCACCCCGAAGTCGCCCCGCGGTAAGCAGGCCGCCCGCTCAGCGGGGCAGTTGATAAACCGCCACGCTGCGGGGAGCGAGAATCAACGGCTCGGATCCTCCTAGGGTCGCGTCGCCGCCCGCGAGTGCATCGACGAAGTGTCGACCCGCGGCCTTTCCCAAACCTCCCTGCAGGGTCAGAGGCACGCTGCGAGGCGTGGTGCCGCGGTTGATCGCCACCACTGCCCCCTGCTCTGCGGTGGGATCGTCGCGTTGAAACACGTAGTAGTCGTCCCCCACGGCCAGGGTCTGTCGAGGGCCGCGCCGCATGCCGCGGCTGTGGCTGCGGGTGACTCCCAGCTTCTGCACCGTCTCGAGAAGCGCTGCCTGATGGGGCGCCAGGCTGCTGTTCCACGGCATCAACCGCCGGTTGTCCGGGTCGCCGGCGCCGGCCATTCCAAGCTCGTCGCCGTAGTAGATGAGCGGGACCCCGGGCAGGCCGAGGAGGAAGGCAAAGGCACAGCGGGCGCGGAAATAGGGCTCTGCTTCCGCGGTCACCTCTGGCGGCCGGTTTGGTCCCCAGGCCTGAGCGAGGCTGTCCGCCTCCACCTGACCGGCTGCGAGAGAAAGGAAGCGCGGGACGTCGTGGTTGCCGAGGAAGGGAGAGTTGACTGCGTAGGGAGGATAGGCCGCCTCGCCCGCTCTCACCGCGGCATCCAGCGCGGTCAGACTCCCTCCCTTGGCGAAGGCGTCGACCACCGACCAGTAAAGGGGGAAGTCGAACTGCCCGTCGAGCTGGTGGGGGTCGATGTATTCCGAGACCCGCGCCCGCTCGCCCATTCCTGCGAAGGTCTCGCCGACCAGATAAAACTCGGTGCCGGTTCGGTCCGAGATCTGCCGCAGTCGTCCCGAGATCTCCCGGCTTCCGGTGTGCTCGAGGTGCTTGACCGCATCGAGCCGAAAGCCGTCGAAGCCGGCCTCTTCGAGCCAGAATTCGGCGTCGTCTCCGAAAGCGCGGGCCACCGCCGGCGACCGCCAATCGAGGTCGGGCAGGTAAGGCGCAAACCAGCAGTCGAGACGCCGGGTTTCCCAGTCACAGCCGGGGTCACCGCAGTTGCAGGCCCCCGAGAGGTTGAACCAGCCATCGGCTGCGTGATCCCGGAAGTAGGGATGGTCCCGGTGCACGTGGTTGAGGACGAGGTCGGTGACCACGCGGATGCCGCGGCGATGCGCCTCGGCGGTGAGCGCCTTCAGCTCAGCCCAGGTGCCGAAATGCGGGTCGAGCTCGCGGGGCTCGCTGGGCCAGTAGCCATGGTAACCGGAGTATCGCTGGCCGAACTTCCCCGGAAAGGCGTCGTGGGGCTGCGCATTGACCGGTGAGATCCAGATCGCCCGCACGCCCAGCTTGTCGAAGTACCCTTCCTCGAGAGCGCGGGTGATTCCGGCGAAATCGCCGCCCTCAAAATTCACCGCCGGCGCCACCCCCGGAAGCGGAGCATCATTGCCCGGGTTGCCGTTGCGAAAGCGGTCGGTGAAGGCGAAGTAGAGCGTCGCGTCTTGCCACTCGAAGGGCTCTGCCTCCACCCACCCTGGAAGGTACAACGGCTCGGCCGCCCTGCCCTTCACGTCCCTGGCTTCGATGCGAACCACGTGCTTGCCGGGAGCGAGGTCCTTGACCTGAAGCGCGAAGGCGCCGGTGATGGCGTTGAACGCATCGGGCTGCACCGTCTCGTCCAGCCAGAGCCTGACCGTGGCCGGGTCGACGCCGGCAGCCTGCTTTCCATCGACGTACTGAGCCGCGACCACGAGGGTGCCGTCGGCCTCGAGGTTGAAACGCTGGACCGTCAGCAGAGGGTCATTGCAGTCGGGAACGGTGAGGCGGGAGTGCTCAGAACCCCCCACCCAGCGAGTGAAAGCGTTGCTCGGGTCGAGGGTCGGCTTCCCGTCGAACACCACATCGTAGGCATACTCGCGTGGCTCGAGGTGGAGGGTGAGAAGCCAGCTGCCGTCCCCGCTGTCAGTCATTGGCTCAGGCCGCGCGAAGCCGCTCCACTCGCCTGAAATTCCCGGAGTGCCCGTCGTCGACCGCGGCGAAGTGAGGCGAATTTCCTGGGTGCACGCGCGCACGGGCACGGTCGGAGCGGGTCGGGTCGGAGCGCATCCGATCCACAACAACACCGCGGTGAGGAGGGGTCGCTTCACGGAGATCGCCCTTGTAGTCGCGTGCCGCGCCGACTGCCAGCCCTCGCAAGATGGAGCCGGACGGTAAGCTTCCTGCAGCGCCCCGAAAATGTCGACGGATGGTCGGCCGAATGAATTCGGGCGGTTTGCGCTTGCCCCCTCGTGTGGTTGGCCTAGAAAGGCAAATCAAACATTTTGAATTCGAGTCACTGAAACCGTCCCGCCTTCGCGGGACCCATCGGAGGAAGCATGAACGCAGTCACCCGGTCCGCACGGACCACCCTGGTTGGCACGCTGCTGTTGGGCGTCGCCCTTCCCTTCGCAGCGGTCCTCTCCGGCTGCACCGCGGAATGTGTCGATCGCTTCGATTGCGCCCGAAAAGCTAAGCCGAAGGAACTTGATGTTTGCCCCCCCGGTTTGCCTACCTGCCGACACCCAAACACGCCACCCGAAGTGTTCACCTGCATCGAAAACAAGTGCGTCGCGGCTGCGCCGCTGCGGGACGCAGGCGAAGTCGATGCCGGACAGCCGCCCGAGCCCGAGGTGGATGCGGGCGTGGCGGACGCAGGCGTGACCGACGGTGGCAATGTTCTTCCCGATGCCGGTCCTGATGACGCGGGCATGGGCAGCACCGACGCCGGCGGAATGATGTTCGTTGCCACCCTCTCTGCCTCGCAGGAAGTTCAGGCGACCCCGGTGGCCAGCACCGCTTCGGGTTCGGGCGTGTTCGAACTGGACAATACCTCTCAGGGCGATGGTGGCACCGTGCTCCACTACGCCCTCAGCTACACCGGCATCACCACCACGGTGAATGGCGCCCACCTCCATCTCGCTCCGGGCGGCGTCAACGGCCCGGTGGTCATTCCGCTCACGGTGACGGCATCACCGATCACGGGCTCCGCTGTGTTGAGCAACGAGCGGGTGGCTCAACTGAAGCGCGGGTTGCTCTACGCCAACATTCACAGCGTCGCCAATGCTGGCGGCGAGATCCGCGGCCAGCTGCTGCGCCCCGGAGAGGTTCTCTACACCTCGGTGCTGAACGGAACGAACGTCTTCCCCGCAAACCTTTCCTCGGCGACCGGCGGAGCGCAGATCATCTACTCGGCGGACGCCGGACAGGTTCGCTACGACGGCCTCTTCGCCGGCTTTGATCCGACCCAGGCGGTGCTCCACCAGGGCGGACCTCAGGAGCAGGCGGGAACGATTCTCCTGCCGCTCAACGTCGTCCCGGTGCTGCCTGAGTTCACCGATGCCGGCCCCGGCTTGTCGGGAACGTTCAACAACGTTGCCAACCCTTTCGGCACTTCCGCTCTAGGAGATGGTGGTTTCTACCTCGACGCCTTCGGAGCCGATGGCGGCAGCACCAACCCGCTGATTCGCGGGCAGATCACCGCCAAGCCCTGAGCGCCTAAGCTCGAAGCTGGACAGTCTGCGGCGAGGAACCTTGTTTCGGGTTCCTCGCCGTTTTTTTGTGTCGTCGGTACCAGCGGGGGCCAAAGGGTGAGAACCGAGCGGATGAGCAGTGTGGTGATCGAAGCGGTTCAACCCCAGGTCGATGACGGCCGGTACGCCGTGAAGCGGGTCGCTGGCGAATCGGTGCCGGTCACTGCCGACATCTTCAAGGAAGGCCACGACGTTCTCGCCGCGGTGGTGCGCTGGCGAAAGGTCGCCGAAGGCACCGGGGGATGGCGCGAGGTGCCGATGCGCGCTCTCGGCAACGATGTCTGGAGCGCCGAGTTCCCGGTACGGGAGAACGGTCGCTATCAATTCACGGTCGAGGCCTGGCCCGATCTCTTCGCCACCTGGGTTTCCGAACTACAACGCAAGGTCGCGGTCGGTCGCGACGTCGCCAGCGAATTGCTCGAAGGGGCAGCCCTGCTTCAACAGGCGGCTGCGCGAGCCGCCGAGACGGGATCAGTCGACCACAGCCGTTTGCTCGCCGCCGAGGCCGCGATCCAGGCCGGTCCGCAGCCCGAAGCGATCGCCGCGGCGCTCGAACCCGGAGTGCTCTTCGCCGCGTCGCGACACCCGGACCGGTCGCTGGCGGCTCGATCGCAGCCCACGCTCGAGGTCTTCGCCGATCGCCCTCGGGCGCGGTTCAGCACCTGGTACGAATTGTTTCCCCGCTCTGCCGCGCGCGACGTCAAGCGGCATGGCACCTTTCAGGATGTGGAAGCGCTGCTCCCGGAGATCGCGGCGAGCGGCTTCGACACCGTCTACCTGCCGCCGATTCACCCGATCGGAAGGACCGCGCGAAAGGGAAAAAACAATCAGCTCGCGGCGGCGCCCGACGATGTCGGAAGTCCCTGGGCCGTCGGTGGACCGGAAGGTGGCCACAAGGCCATTCACCCCGCGCTGGGGACGCTCGACGACTTCCGGCACCTGGTCGAAGCGGCCCGGGGCCAGAACCTCGAGCTCGCTCTGGACCTGGCGTATCAGTGCTCTCCGGACCACCCCTACGTGAAGGAACACCCCGAGTGGTTTTCACGTAGGCCCGACGGGACGATCAAGACTGCGGAGAACCCTCCCAAGCGCTACGAAGACATCGTCAATTTCAACCTCCTCGGCCCTGCCCGCGA
>JAYUUC010000730.1:0-2816 GCA_043755105.1 Myxococcales bacterium | reverse complement strand
TCTTCCCGCTCCCGGTCGGGCCGAGGAGGAGGATGTTCGACTTCTGCAGTTCGACGTCGTCGAGCGAGACCTTGGATTCGATCCGCTTGTAGTGGTTGTGCACCGCCACTGCGAGGACCTTCTTCGCCCGCTCTTGACCGATGACGTACTCGTCCAGAGTCGCCTTGATTTCAGACGGCCGGGGGATGCGCAGCTTGGTGTCCTTGGTCTCTTCCCGGTCGACCTCCTCGGCGATGATGTCGTTGCAGAGGCCGATGCACTCGTCGCAGATGTAAACCGTGGGGCCAGCGATCAGCTTCTTCACCTCTTTCTGCGACTTGCCGCAGAAGGAGCAGCAGAGGGTCTGGTTGTCCTTGGTGCCGACGTTCTTGCCCGCCATGATCCGGTGCTCCCCGTGTAGGTGCTCAAGCTGCGACTCGTCACGCCCTCGATCAGGAATGTACCCAGACCGTCGAGGACCGGTCCATTCCCTGCCAGCTAAACCTAATCAGCGAGGGTGACGCCGCGCTCGAGCGCCCTGGGGACCGGGGTGAGGTGCATTTCGAGCACCTCCCCGCCGGCGCGCCTTTGGGTCGTGACGCGGTGCGACAGCCCTGCGCGCCTAGTCCTTCTTCTTCTCGTCCTTGGCGGGGACGTTCTTCTTCTGGACCACCACCTCGTCGATGATCCCGTACTGCTTCGCCTCGATCGCGCTCATGAAGTAGTCGCGTTCGGTGTCCTTCTCGACCCGTTCGATCGTCTGGCCGGTGTGCTTGACGATCAGCTCGTTCAAGCGGGCCCGCATCCGGAGAATCTCCTTGGCGTGAATCTCGATGTCGGTGGCCTGACCGCGGGCGCCGCCCAGGGGCTGGTGAATCATGATGCGGGAATTGGGGAGCGCAGAGCGCTTCCCCTTCGCGCCGGCGAGCAGCAGCATCGCGCCCATCGAGGCCGCCTGGCCGCAGCAAATGGTGGAGACGGTCGGCTTGACGTACTGCATCGTGTCGTAGATGGCGAAGCCGGCGGTGACCGAGCCGCCGGGCGAGTTGATGTAGAGGTTGATGTCCTTGTCCGGGTCCTCGGACTCGAGGAACAGCAACTGGGCGACAATCACGTTGGCGACGTCGTCGTCGATCTCGGTCCCCAGCATCACGATGCGGTCCTTCAGGAGCCGGCTGTAGATGTCATAGGTCCGCTCGCCACGGTGGGTCTGCTCGACAACATAGGGAACCGGCATATAGGGCATGGGCACTCGCTAGAGGTGGTACCGCTCAGCTCAAGAATAGGTAGCCTGCGATTTCAGGAATTCAATCGTCTTTTCTTCCCGAAGGCGCAGGCTGAGGCTCCGGCGTTCGTCGGGATTCTTGAAGTGCTTCTTCACCATAGACAGCGCCTGGCCACTTTGCTCGGCCAGCTCTTCAATCTTTTTCTCCACTGCGTCTTCCGGAGCAGTGATGCTCTCTTTTTCGGCAATCGACTCGAACAGCAGGCTGCCCTTCACCTCGTTGATCGCCCGCGGCCGCATCTCTTCGCGCAGCGCACCGAAGTCGAGGTTGAGTCGGCGGGGGTCGAGCCCGCCGCGGGTCATCGCCCGCAGGGCGCCGTCAAGCATCATGTCCAGGGCCCGCTCCACCATCGCCTTGGGAACCTCGAACGGGTTGCGCTCGACCAGACCTTTGATCAGTGCTTCTCGCTCGTCGTTCTCGGCCTTGTTCTTCTCGGCCTTCTCGAGGTCGGTGCGGATCTTGGTCTTCAGCTCGGCCAGGCTCTGAACACCGCCGCCCAGCTCCTTGGCGAGGTCGTCGTTGATCTCGGGAGTCACCTTGGTCTTCAGCCCCTTCACGGTGAGCTTGAAGTGCGCGGTCTTCCCCTTCATCTGGTCGTCGGCGTAGTCGGGAGGAAAGGCGTAGTCGATTTCCTTGCTCTCGCCGATCTTCACACCGACCAGAGCGGCGCAGTGGGCCTGGACCAGCTCGCCCGGGGTGGCCTCGATGCTGACGTTGTCCGCCTTGCCGCCGTCGAAGTCCTTCCCTTCGGAAGTCGCGTGGTAGTCGACGGTGACCACGTCGCCCTCGGCCACCGCCTCGCGGCCCGCGACCGGCTCGAGCCGGGTCATGCTCTGCTGCATCTGGGTGAGCTGCTCGTCGACCCGCGCGTCGTCGATCGACACCGCCAGCTTCTTCAGCGGAACCCCCTTGTAGTCCTTCGCTTCGAGCTTGGGCTTGACCTCGACCCGCGCCTCGAAGGCAAAGGGAGCGTCGGCCTTGAGCTTGTCGTTGGTGACCTGGGGCTGGCCCACCGCTTCGACCTTGTGCTCGCGAATCGCCTCGAAGTAGGCGCGTTCGACGACCTTGTGGATGACGTCGTCCTCGACCTGCTGGCGGAAGCGCTGCTCGAGGATCCGGCGGGGAACCTTGCCGGGGCGGAAGCCGGCGATCTTCACCTGGCGGGACAGGGTGGCGTAAGCCCGGGTGAGCTCTTCGTTGACCTGGGCGTGCTCGACTTCGATGGAAAGCTTGCGCTCGATGGGAGAGAGCTCTTCGACCTGCACCTTCATGGTTCCTCGCTTGGGTCCGCCCGTCAAAGACGGGGACCCTGGCCTTTAAGAGAAGGCCACGAGGGAATCAAGGCGCGAAATGGGCGAGGAGGGACTCGAACCCTCAAACCTTGCGGTACCAGATCCTAAGTCTGGCGCGTCTACCAATTTCGCCATCCTGGCCTGCACGATTTGCACGTCGCAGTTTAGACCGAGCCTGCTCTCTCCTGCAAGTCCTTCCTCATGGACCTCACGAATTCCTCCCCTGACTTTCATCCAGCGATTTGACAAACCCTTTACC
>JAYUUC010000729.1:0-8340 GCA_043755105.1 Myxococcales bacterium | reverse complement strand
GCCGGGCTTCGAGCGCGTTCCAGTCATGGATGATCTGCTCGGGCAGATCCTCGATGCGCCCCGGGCCCCCGCGCTTGCTCGCCATCAGCGAGCCGCGGCGGCCCGACGCATGTTGCAGCCGGGCTCGTCCTTGCACGAAGGGCCAAGTCCGTCGGGGTGGGCGCCCAGCGGAGCCTTGTCCGACTCCTCGACACCGCAAAGGATGCACTTGCGCTTGCGCAAACGGCGCTCTGCCCTCCGCTGTTCGGCGATCTGCTTCGCCTTCTCGCGCGCAATCTTGCTGTCAGCCTGGCTGGTCATGCGTTCTTGGTTCCAGAAGAAAAGGAGTGCTGCGGGGGGTGTTTCAAACCGCCTCGACGAGAACTGCGATGCCCTGACCGCCGCCGATGCACGCCGAACCGATACCATAGCGTCCGCCGCGCCGCTTCAGCTCATAGAGCAGGTGAAGGGTGATTCGGGCGCCAGAGGCGCCGAGCGGGTGGCCCACCGCGATCGCTCCACCGTCGACGTTGGTCTGAGCCCGGGGCAACCCGAGTTCCTTTTCCACCGCGAGATACTGAGGCGCGAAGGCCTCGTTGACCTCGAAGAGATCGATGTCCGAGAGCTTGATTTCCGCGCGCTCGAGCAGCTTGCGAATCGCCGGCGCCGGGCCGATGCCCATGATCTTCGGGTCGCAGCCGGTGATGCCCCAGTTGAGCAGCTTGCCGATCGGCTTCACCCCGCGCTTCTCGGCCCACGACCGAGTGGCGAGCACCGCGCTTCCCGCCCCGTCGCAGATGCCGGAAGCGGCGCCGGCATGAACCACCCCGTCCTTCTTGAACATCTTGGGAAGCTTCTTCAACCCCTCGAGGGTGGTCTCGGGGCGGTTGTGCTCGTCCTTCTCGAAGCGAACGGTCCCCTTCTTCGACTTCAGCTCCAGCGGGGTGATCTCTTCCTTGAGACGCCCGGACTCCTGGGCGGCGGCGAACCGCTGCTGCGAGAGCACCGAGTACTCGTCGACCTGGTCCTGCGAGAGCTGGTACTGCTCGGCGAGGTTCTCGGCGGTGATCGCCATCGCCGCGCCGGTGTAGCTGTCGGTGAGCGCGCTCCAGAGCGAGTCTTCGAGTCCGCCCTTGCCGAGCGGAATGCCCCAGCGGGCCCCGCGAATGATGTGGGGCGCCTGGCTCATCGACTCGGTGCCGCCGGCGAGCACCACCTGGGCCTGATCCGTGAGCAGCAACTCTGCGGCGGTGGTGAAGGCCTGGAACCCCGAGCCACAGAGCCGGTTGACGCCCAGCGCGGGCACCGGCACCGGCACTCCCGCGCGAAGGCCGACGTGGCGAGGCAGGTAGATGGCGTCTGCCGAGGTCTGAATCACGTTCCCGTAGACCAGGTGCTGGATGTCGTCCGCGGACACCCCGGCCTGAGCGATCGCCGCCTTCGCGGTCTCGACGGCGAGGTCGGTGGCGGTGAGGTCCTTGAGCGCCCCTCCGAAGGTGCCGAAGGCGGTGCGCTTGCCGGACAGGAACCAGACCTCTTCACTCTTGGACACGCTCTTCATCGAAAGCTTCCTCGCTCGTTCAACGTTTGCCGAACACGGCGGCCCCCACCATGCCAAGGGACCCCACGGTCCACAACAGTCCGTGGAGATTTTGGCGCCGCACTTCGCCCCTTCCCGGCCCCGCGAACCAGGCCCTGGCCACCTCGAGCCGGCCCTCCTGGGACAGCAAGCCCACAGGCGACCCCAGCGCGCCCACCCGTCGCTGGTGGGCCTTGTGGATTCGCTCCGCGGGCGCCCCTTCCAATCCTCCTGCGGAATAACGCCCCGGGGTCTCCCTCGCAGGCCGCCGGTAGTTGGCGGTGAGCACGAAGGCGCCAGAGCCGGTGTGGGTGAGGAAATAGAGCTGGGCGGCGTGCGCCCGTTCCTGACTCAAGCTCGCGAAGGTGAGCTCGGCGGGGTGGCCGTAGTCATACGCCACCGTTTCGGGAGCGAAGCGGGGCTTCTCGACATGGCTGCCCAGCGGCACGAAACCCAGCGCCTTCAGCTCGGCTTCCAGCGGCTCGAGGCTGCGGGGAACCGGCGCCTGACCGGGCGGCTTCTCGGCCTCGAGAGTGAGCGTGCCGGGAGCGAGGCAGAGCACTGCCCGCCACAGATGGGTGTACAGGGCCCAGCCCGCCAGGCCGAACAGGCCCACCGCGACCATCAAGTTGAGCCCCTGGGACACGGCGGCGAAGGCCTCGGGCGCTTACGCCGACAGCGCCTCGAAGACGTCCTTGCCATGGCGCTTGATCGCCGGAACCAGGCCGCCTTCTTTCTGCAGCGCCTGGATGATCGGGCTGGGGCGCTCGGCGGTAAAGGTGCGGCCCGAGGCAAGGTGGGTGACCACGCCGGTGCCGAGGTCGAGCGAGAGCTCGCTGTCCTCGCCGGCCAGCTCATAAAAGGCGGGGTCTTCCACCACCAGGTAGGGGAGCGCCTCGTTGACCAGGTTGCGCTTGTGAATGAAGGCGTAGCTGCGGGCAACCACCGCCGAAATGCCGGCGCCGATCAGCGCCCACACCGCCTGCTCGCGCGAGCTGCCCGAGCCCCACCCTTCACCGGCGACCACCAAGGTCTGACCGGCGCGGGCGCGCTCGGCGAACTCCGGCCGCACGAAGGCAAACGCCTTGTTCCCAAGCTCGTTCAACTGGGTGAGGTGGCAGAACTGCCCGGGGATGATCGCGTCGGTGTCGATGTGGTCGCCAAAGCGCTGCACCCGTCCGCGGAGGATTCCTCCCTGGCCTCCCTGGCCAGTCGTGGAACCTGACCGGGCCGGCGCCAGCTCGATGCTCGGCTCGGCGCTGCGGACCTCGATCGGCGCCCGGTGGGCATCGCGGAAGAGCAGCCGCGCGTACCGGTCCTGGTCGATCTTCGCCAGGTAGGGCCGGGGGTCGGCGATCTTCATCTCCACCGATGAGGCTGCCACCGTGGCCGCCGAAGCCAGCCAGGCGAGCGAACCCTGGCCCATGCGGTTCTCGTAATTCCGGTTCTGCGACGAGAGCCACACCTCGCCCGGGAGCGCCTTCTCGGAAGCGACCCCCAGACACATCGAGCAACCCGGAGGTCCGACCCGGAAGCCTGCCTTCTCGTAATGACGCCAGAGGTCGCCCTGGCGCATGCGGGCGAGGATGTTGGTGTCGCCCGGGACGACCAGCTGCTTCGCCGAGGGCGCCCGTGCAGGCCGGTCACGGTAAGCCTGTTCCAGCACCAGCGCGCCCAGCACCAGCTCTTCCTCGGTGGTGGTGCAGGCGCCGACGAAGCAACCGTCGAGCGGGGTGCCGATGGCCTTGCCCACTTCCATCACCTGGTCGGGAGAGAACGGCTTCGCCACCAGCGGAGCGAGCTGACCGAGGTTGATGGTGAAGCGCTCGACGTAGGGAGCTTGCTCGTCGGCACGGAAGTAGAGCGAGTCCTGATTGTTGTCCTTGCGGGTGGCGAGCCAGGCCGCCACTTCTTCATCCGCCTCGAAGATGCCGTTGAGGCCACCGAACTCGGCAGTCATGTTGGCGATGGTGAAGCGCATGTCGGTGGAGAAGCCGCGCACCGCCTTGCCCCGGTATTCGACGGTGCGTTCCATCGCCACGGTGTTGCGGCCGAGGTCGCCCAGGGTCTTGAGAATGACGTCCTTGCCGCCGATGCCGAAGGGCAGCGTGCCTTCGTATTCGACCGAGATCGCCTCGGGGACTTCGATCCACGACTGGCCGAGGACCATCGCCGCAGTGATGTCGGCGCCGCCGAGCCCGATGGAAAAAGCCCCCAGGCCTCCGTGCGACGAGGTGTGTGAGTCGGCTCCGAGCACCACCTGACCGGGCTGCACCAGGTCCCGGTAGAACTTGGTGTGGAGGATGGTGACGTTGGCGTCGTAGAAGTGACGCAGCTGGCTCTCCTTGGCGAAGTCGCGCGAGAGCTGGGTGAGCTTCTGGGCCCTCGGGTCGCTGGCGAGGGTCACCGGGTCGACGGTGTGGTCGACCGCGAGGAAGAAGCGGTTCTTGTCGTGCACCGGGGGGCGGCCGAGCGCCTGGTAGGTGCGGTCCATTCCGTTCCAGGCGAGCTCACTGGCGATCGTCCAATCGACGCGAATCTGCAGGATGTCTCCCGCCTGCACCCACGGGCGAGCCAACCCCTTGGCGTGGTGGGCCAGAATCTTCTGCGTCAGCGTCATCGGTCGTGAAGTCGGCATGGGGCGCGCACCCTATACGATCGTCGGCCCAACGTGCAGCGGAGGAACGGCCCTTGCTTCGGCGCGACGAGCGCTGGACCGTGTTCTCGACGGCCGGTGCGCCCCACAGCCGAATCGTCTTCCACCCGCAGGCCTCGCAGGGAGGCCCGAACAGCCGTAAACCTTTTAAAATCAGAACCTTGCTGCCTTCAGCCCGCAATTGGCCTTTCGACTGCATTGCCCGCCACCGGCACACTCTGCGCCGACGTCCCGGCAGCGGGGACGGTGACGAAGTCCCTGACCAGGGCTGCGGCAGTGGCGAGGTACAGCACCATCACCAGAAGAATGCCGTACAGGGTTCCTGTTGCCGCGTGGTTCTCATGGGAAAAAATCATCGCCCGACCCTCCGTTGAAGTGGCCTACGCCTACTTCTACGCAGGGGGTCGGAGGCGATTGCGCCGCAGGCTTCAGGACCCTCGGGGTCGCTCCAGCCGGTCACACAGGTGCGAAAGGATGGCGGTGGTGGCGGCGGTGGTGGACAGGGTGCCCCCCAGGTCGCGCGTCACCTGGCCCTCGCGGACGACCTCGCCGACCGAATGCTCGAGCAGCGCTGCCTCGTCGGGGTGACCGAGCGTCTCGAGCATCAGCGCCGCCGACAGCAACATCGCCACCGGGTTCACCACATTCTGGCCGGCGATATCCGGGGCCGAGCCGTGCACGGGCTCGAACAGCGGAGTGGACCCGGGGTTGAGGCTGGCCGACGGGGCTACCCCCATTCCTCCGGTGAGCGCGGCGCCCAAGTCGGTGAGGATGTCGCCGAAGAGGTTGGTGGTGACGATCACCTGAAGGCTCTCGGGCTTCACCACCATCTGCATCGCCAGGGCGTCGATGTAGAAGTGGCGCGCCTCGATCGCGGGGTACTCGCGGGCGACCTCGCGGAAGGTGCGGGTCCAGAGCTCGTGCGCGCCGATCGCGTTCGACTTGTCGCCGAGGGCAACCTTGCTCTTGCCGTTGGCGTGGGCCCAGGAGAAGGCGGCCCGGATGATCCGCTCGACGCCCTTGCGGGTGTTGATCTCTTCGGCCACGGCGACTTCGTCGGGAGTGCCTTTCTTGAAGGCTCCGCCAATGGCGTTGTACATCCCTTCGGTGTTCTCGCGGAACACCACGAAGTCGATCTCCTTGCGACCTTTGCCCTTCAACGGCGAGAGCCGGTCATCGAGCAGACGGCAGGGCCGGAAGTTGATGAAAAGGTCGAGCCCGAAGCGAAGCCCGAGGAGGATTTCTCGAGCGTGGGCCCCGTCCTTGACCCGGGGGTCTCCCACCGCGCCGAAGAGGATGGCGTCGAAGTCGTTGCGAAAGACCTCGAGCTGTCCCGGGGGCAGCCCTTCGCCGGTCTTCAGCCAGCGTTCGGCTCCGTAGTCGAAGGACTCGAAGTGAAGGTCGAGCTTGCGGGCCGAGTTGAGGACCTCGAGTACGCGAAGCGCTTCCCGGGTGACTTCGATGCCCGCACCGTCTCCGGGGATGACTGCAATCCTTGCCATAGGCTTTGGCTTCCTATCCCAGGGGCGGGCGAAGTGAAGGACGAACCGTTGGTTACTCGAGCGGCGAGAGGGTGGTGGTGGCGGCATTCCGCGCCCTTCGGCGCTCGATGATCCAGATCGCCAGGACCCCGAGCTCGAAGCACATCAGCATCGGGCCGGCCATCAGCGCGAGGTTGATCGCATCGCCGGTGGGGGTGATCACCGCGGCGATGATCAGACAGATGACGAAGGCGTGGCGCTGGTACTTCATCAGGAAGCGCGACTTCAGCAGCCCCACCAGGCCGAGCAGGGCCATCACCAGCGGAAGCTCGAAGATCACCCCGAACGCCAGCTCGAGCACCAGCACCAGGGTGAGCTGCTCGCTCATCGAGAGCATCGGCCGGGTCCAGTTCACCGCGTCGTAGTGCGCCTTTCCGGCGCTGAGCGCCTTCTCCAGCGTCCACAGCTCACCGAACTCGAGCGTCCGCGTCGGGGCGACGCTCAAGAGCAAGCTGGCCGCTCCGTCAGCAAGGTCCGAGGCCTTGGAGAAGTCCCCACTCCCCAGCGCGTCGATCGCCTGCCCGCGCTTCTCCATCACCTGGATCAAGACCGGCCGTGCGGCGGCGCCGAGCCCTCCCTGGGCGGCATCGACCACGCGGCCCAGCCCTTCGAGCCGAGACATCACCTCGACGCCGCGCTTGGGGACCAGCGTCACCCCTAGGTCGCCCTGGTCGTCGCTCGACTTGCCGTCGCCCTCCGCGGTGAGGTCGGCGATGGCCAGCTTCGCCAGCTTGCCGGAGCGGTCCAGGTCACCGAGGCGGAGGTAGCGCAAGGCATCTTCTTCGCGCAACTTGCCCGTCTTGAGGCGCCCTTCGATCGCCACCGAGTTCTCTTCGCGGAGAAGGAATTGAAACATCGTCGGCAGGAGCACGAAGTAGCAGAACAGCGCTCCGGCGAGGAAGGCGAGCGAGCCGAGGAGAACGAACGGCAGCGCCATCTTCCTCTCCGCGGGGAAGAGGCCGGGAGCGACGAAGCCCCAGATTTGCCAGAGAATGATCGGGGTGGTGAGGAAGATGCCGCAGTACATCCCCACCTTCATGAACACGTTCAGCTCTTCGATCGCCGAGGTGTAGATGAGCTGCGAGGCGTCGGGAGGCAGCGACATCAACACCGGTCGCATCAGTACGCCGTAGATCGGCCTCGAGAACACCAGCGCCACGCCGCCGAGCACGAGGACCGAGATGGTGCAGCGGAGCAACCGGGTCCGCAGCTCGCCGAGGTGCCCGGCGAGGCTCATCCGTTTTTCTTCGACAGGCTCGGCCGCGACGGTCGCCATCGTTAACTCTGCTCCGGAGGTTTCGACGGACCCGCGGCTTCGGGGTCAACGCCCGGTCCCGATTCGGGTTCGGCTCCAGGGTTGGACCAGGCCCGGTTGGGGATGTCTGCGAAAGACCGAACCGGAGCAGGGACACCGGGCAGAGCGATGCCCTCGGACGGGGCGATCGGACGAGCGCCAAAGTCGCGGGGAACGCCGGGCGATGAAGGGACCGGGGTACCGGCTGCCGAGGGCACAGCCCCCGGTCCGAAAGCGGTCGGTCCAGGCGCTGAAGTCGGGAGGCCGGACACTCGGGTCGGAGGCGAAGAGCCCAGCGCCGTCGGGCCGGAAGAAACGGGCGACGGCCCCGCATCTGCAGGCAGATTGCCTCTGAGGAATCCGCTCGAGGCACTCACCTCGTCGGGGAGGATCCGTTCAGCCGAGGGGAGCGCGGAGGGCTCTGCGGGCGGGTGCAGCGGCTCGGAGTGAAAGGGAGATCTCCAGGTCGCCGGGTGATTGGGTCCCGGAGCTGGGGAAGACTCGGTTCCGGCAGGCGCCTCGGTCGGGAAGGGCCGCTCCGGCGACGGGGTGGAGGGAGGCAAGGCATCCGAGCTGGGAACGTCGGTGATGTCCTGGTCCATCTTGTAAAATTCGCGTTCCACCATGGACCGCACTTCATCGGTTTGGCGCCGGAACTCGCGGAGAAACTTGCCCAGCCCACGGGCAAGCTCGGGAAGCCGCTGGGGTCCAAGGAGGAGGAGCGCCACCACCAGGATGAGCGCGACCTCGCCGCTGCCGACGTTGAACATGAGACCCCCTTATCCCGCTGCCGGGGGCCATCCGCAACCTCTATGGAAGTGACGCGGGACCGAGCGAGGGCTCAGTGCCCCGCGGCGGCGGGCGCCGGGTCAGCCTTGGGCACCAAAACGCGCCGGGGCGCTTCTCCGGTTGCATCGGCCGGAGGCTTCGGGGGCACCGGGGTAGCGACGCCCTTGACCGGGACGACAAGCGGGTGGGCCTTTTGACGGTCGAGCTCGGCCTGAGCCTTCTTCGCGTCCTCTTCGGCGTGGCGCTTCTGCTCGGCTTCTTTCGACTTGGCGAGAGACTCGGCTTCCGCATCGAGCTTCTTCTTCGCTGCCGTGAGGCGCTTGCCCTCAGCCTCTTCCTTCTTCTTCAGTGCAGCGGACTCGGCCTCTAGCTTCTTCTGCTCGGCAGCAACTCTCTTTTCGTCGCCTGGCTTTCCCTTGCCGGCAGCGAGCTTGGCGGCCCGTTCGTCGAGCGCCTGCCGCTGCTTGGCGAGGGCTGCCTCCTGCGCATCGGCGGCGGCACG
>JAYUUC010000728.1:0-2826 GCA_043755105.1 Myxococcales bacterium | reverse complement strand
CTCAAGCACATCTATGCCCAGGTGGTTGACGACTCCACGGGTCGCACCGTGGCCTTCGCTTCCTCGCTCAGCAAGGAGCTGAAGGGGAAGGACGAAGGGGACAAGAAGGCCGATGCCAAGCGGGTGGGCAGCTTGATCGCCGAGAAGTGCAAGGCGACCCAGATCGACTCGGTGGTTTTCGACCGGAACGGCAACCCCTACCATGGCCGGGTCGCGGCGGTCGCTGAAGCGGCCCGCGAGGCCGGGCTGAAGTTCTAACTCTTTTCTAAAGCGAGCCTCACCGTGCCGATTCCGATCAATCCCAACGACCTCGACCTCACCGACCGCGTCGTCAACATCAACCGCGTCGCCAAGGTAGTGAAGGGCGGCCGCCGTTTCAGCTTCTCAGCCTTGGTGGTCGTTGGCGATGGCAACGGCCATGTCGGCGTTGGCCTCGGCAAGGCGAACGAGGTTCCCGAAGCCATCCGCAAGGGCGGCGAGAACGCGAAGAAGAACCTCTTCAAGGTTCCGCTGATGGGCCACACCATTCCGCACGAGGTGCTCGGTCACTTCGGCGCTGGCTGGGTGTTGCTCAAGCCTGCGATGGAAGGCACGGGTGTCATCGCCGGTGGGCCGGTTCGAGCGGTTCTCGAGGCGGCAGGCATTCGCAACATCCTCACCAAGAGCCAGGGCTCGCGCAATCCTCACAATGTTCTCAAGGCGACCACCCAGGGGCTGAAGCAGCTCCGCTCGCCCGAGCAGGTCTCGCGTCTGCGCGGCCGTGAAGTCGAGTTCGGCATCGGCCACCGCAAAGCCTCCGAGGCTTAAGGCAACACCAAGGAACGGTTCAAACGATTATGGGACTCAAGATCAAGCTGGTGAAGAGCTTTTCGGGCTGCTCCGATTCGATGCAGCGCACCATTGACGGACTTGGACTGACCAAGTTCGGCCAGGAGCGCATCCTCAAGGACACCCCCGAAATCCGCGGGATGCTCTTCAAGGTCAAGCACCTGGTGACGATGGAAGTGGTGGCCGCAGAGGCTCCCAAGACCGCCCGTCGCAAGCCCCGCAAGATCCGTATGCGCGATGAAGCGCGGGCGCGGGCCGAGCAGGGGCAGTAGCCACTCTTTTTGCGTCGTCGGCCTTCGAGGTTGGCGGTGCGCGTTGTCTGGAAGGATTCAACCATGACCACCCTGAACAACCTCAAGGCCCCGCCGAACTCCCGTCACCGCAAGAAGCGGGTTGGCCGCGGGCAGGGCAGTGGCCTCGGCAAGACTGCAGGTCGCGGCGGCAAGGGCCAGAAGGCCCGCTCCGGCAACATGCACTTCGAAGGCTTTGAAGGCGGCCAGAGCCCGCTGCAGCGCCGATTGCCGAAGGTCGGTTTCATCTCGCCCAACCGCGTCACCTACGCGGTCGTCAACCTGTCCGAGCTCGAGCGGTTCTCGGCTGGCTCGGCGGTCGACGAATCTGCCCTTCGGAGCATCGGGCTGGTCAAGGGCAGCCATCACCACGGCGTCAAGGTGCTGGCCCTGGGTGAGCTCACCAAGAAGTTGACCGTGACGGCGCACAAGTTCTCTGCGGCGGCCCGTGCGGCGATCGAGGCGGTGGGCGGCAAGGTCGAAGAGCTTCCTCTGGTGGCCCACAAGCCGGAGTCGGCTTCCAAGGCGCACTCGGGCAAGGGCGTGAAGCAGCCCAAGCCGGCGCGCGCGTAACTGCTGTCGAAGGTGTGGTGCAGGGCCTGAAGACTGTGTAGTGTGCTGCGCCCCGGTCCTCTTTTCAGGGCCAGGGGCGTTCGCCTTCTAGAGCGTCCGTACCGAAAGGGAAGTGTTCTCAGTGGCCAACGCCATCACTAACGTCTTCCGTATTGCCGAGCTTCGCACCCGGCTTCTCTACACGCTCGCGCTGTTGGCGATCTACCGGATCGGCATCTTCATCACCACGCCCGGAGTCGATCGCGCCGCGATGAACGCCTACATGGCCAGCAAGAAGGCCAGCGGCGGCCTGGTCGCGCTCTTCAACCTCTTCTCGGGCGGCGGGCTCGAGCAGATGTCGATCTTCGCGCTGGGCATCATGCCCTATGTCTCGGCATCGATCATCATGCAGCTGCTCGCGGTGGTGGTGCCCAGTCTGGAACGGATCCAGAAAGAGGGTGCCGCCGGCCGTCAGAAGATCAACCAGTACACCCGCTACGGGACGATCGCCCTTTCCGTCGTTCAAGGGGTATTCATCTCTCGCGGTCTGGCGTCGCTCGGCCGGGTGACTGCCCAGGCGGGAGCGGGCATCGATCAGATTGTCGTTCCCAGGGACAACTTCTGGTTCACCTTCATGACGGTGATCACCCTGACCTCGGGCACCGCGTTCATCATGTGGCTGGGCGAGCGGATCACCGAGAACGGCATCGGCAACGGCATCTCGCTGATCATCTTCGCGGGAATCGTGGCCCGGCTGCCCCCGGCAGTGAAGACGCTCTACTCCTACGTGTCCCAAGACGTGATCAACATCGGCACGGTGTTCGCCTTGGCGGCCTTCATGCTGCTGATCATCGCGATGGTGGTCTACGTCGAGCGGGGCATGCGGCGACTGCCGGTGCAGTACGCCAAGCGGGTCGCAGGACGGCAGATGTTCGCTGGACAGGCCACCTACTTCCCGATGAAGGTGAACACCTCGGGGGTGATTCCGCCGATCTTTGCCGGCGCCCTGATGGCGTTTCCGGCCACCGTGGGAAGCTGGTTCCCGAGGCTGAGCAGCGTCACCCGGGGCCTTCAAGCGAACGCGTGGATCTACAACGGCATCTTCGTGCTGTTGATCATCTTCTTCTCCTACTTCTACACCTCGCTGACCTTCAAG
>JAYUUC010000727.1:0-8344 GCA_043755105.1 Myxococcales bacterium | reverse complement strand
GCGGCAGAAGCCGGCCGATGTGTCGTTGGAGGCCGCGTTGAGGGAACCGGGGTCGAGCTGCAGCGACACTCCGCTCGGGGCGGCGCCATAGGTGGCCTGATCGATCAGCACTCCCGATTGCCGAAGCGAGAGCGCGCCCCCCGCATTGGCGAGCGAAAAGTTGAACACCGCGCTCACCGCGGGGAGGCCGCCGTTCAGCGTCGGGTCCGACTTGTGGGCGAACAGCGCGTAGCTGCCGGGCTCGAGGTGGAGACAGTCGCTCACCGGCACCACCGAGCGTGCGGTGCCTTCGTTGCCGAGCTCGATGCCGTTGAGGTCCACCGCGGCCTTGGCCAAAACTTCGAACCACTCGCCGTCGGTGTCGGCCACCGCGGCAGGGTTGGCCATGATTTCGGTGATCACCAGCTCGCCGGCCAGGGGAAGCACGATCGGCCGCACCCCCCCATTCCCCGGTTCTCTGCAGGTGGTGCCCGGTCCCACCGAGCAAGGCGGGTTGGGTTGGCGGGGAGAGCCCAGGCTGCCGGTGTCGAAGGGCTGCGGCGAGTCGCACCAGTTGCCTTCGTTGTCGTTGGCATCGGCGTCGGGGAGCAGATTGCCGTCGAAGATTCTCGAAGCCCCGGAGGTGGCCGCGATGCTGTAGCGGACCTCGTCGATCACCGTGGACCCGCACCGAACCCCGAGCACCCCGCTGGTGTTGTTGAGCTCGCCCAGGGCGGTGCCGTAGCCGTCATCCGCCCAGCTCGGCAGCTGCGCCGCTTCGGTGCCGGCGGCGACGAAGTACCCCCCCGCGGGAATCTGCCCCGAGGAGAAGGTGTAGGTGAGCTCGCGGCTGCCATCGAGGCGAGAGTGGTAGAGCGACAATCCCTTGAGCGACACCGGGCGAGGGCTGGCGTTGAACAGCTCGAGGTATTCCTTTCCGGTGTCCGCTCCGGCCGGGTCGTTGAAGAACTCAGTGAGCACCAACTCACCCTTCGCGGCCTGGCCGGCGCAGGCGTCGTTGACCGGTTTCGGGCCCGGGCAGGCGAGCAGCGCGGGGCTCAGGGCAGCACCCATCACCGCGACCCAGAGACGTTGGTTATTCCGGCTGTTCGGCATCGGTACCCTCGTCGGCGGCAGCGGGCGGACCGGCGCGGGGAGCGGCCGGGGCAATCGGGGGTGAAACCATCTTCATCGCGGGGGGAGCCGGCGCGGCCAGGGTCACCTGCTCGGGCCGGTGAATCACAATCTGAAGCCGCTCATAGCCGCGGTGGGGCTCGACGTACTTCTCCAGCTTCCCGCGGGCTTCGACCAGCTCGCCCTTGCCCTGCGACAGTCCGGTCGCCTCGAGCACCCGGGGGTCGAAGAACACCAGGTCCACGGTATGGCGGCGGTCGTGGCTCAACTTCACCAGGGTGGGCCCATGCTCGGTGGCGTGAACCTCGCCGACCGACCCCAGCAACGAGACCTGCTGACCGAGCTTCGCCGCCAGCCGTTCGAGCGCGTCGAAGCGGGTGAGCGGCAAGTGGTCGTCGCGCTGGGCCGCACGCGCCTCGAAGCGGGCGACGGCCTCGGACCGCGCATTCCACCAGACGAGCCGCTCGTCGTAGTCGTCGTAATGCTCCTTCGCCGGGTCCCAGATACCGATCTTGCGCTCGCGGGCGTCGCGCTGGGCCTCGAGAAATTGCCCATGAAACCTTCGCGAGCGGCCGTACTTCTGGAAGTAGGGGCTCATTCCCACCCGCACGCATTCCAGGTTGTAATTGACCCAGACTCCCTGCTTGAGCGCGAACACGTACGCGAGGTAGCGCCCGTAGAAGTCGCGAATCTCCTTCGGGTGGTCCCGCTCCAGCCGCACCTGGGACACGTCGCGGAAGAACGCCTCGGCAAAATGCTTCGCGTCCTCTCCGAGCGGAGTGGCCATCTTCACCGGCCGCGGCGATTCCCCCCGCATGGCCTTCTTGTAAGAAGCCCAGCCGGCCCGGTACGCGCTTCGCTCGGGCTCGTGCTTGAAGGTCTCTTCGGTGTCGATGCCCAGCAGCCGCAGCGTCGCGTCCAGGCCCTTGACCCGGATGGTGTCGCCGTCGACCACGCTCGCCGTGCCTGCAATCTGAAACTCCCCCACCACCAGGCCATCGCCCGAAGTGGATCCCTCGGCGTTGACCGCGGGACCGGGTGGGTTCGCCGGAGTGCCGGACAGCGCAGACCTCGAAGTCAGCGGCGTGCCGGCGTCGGGGAGGCTGCGCAGCGAAGCAGCGACCTCGGCGCGGGTGTGGCGCACCGGGTGCCCCCCCGCGCAAGCGCAGGTCGCCACCAGCAACGCCAGCCAGCCGCCCCGCGCCACCGCCGAACCCGGACTCTTCAAAACCGTACCTCCACTTCGAGTCGCAGCCGGTGTTCCGGCGAGGGGGTGCGCAGCAGCGTCGCTGGCCGATGGTCCAGATACGCATAGAGGTCATAACGCAGCTGGGCGAACACCGCGGGCCCCACCGTCCAGCCGGCCTCGACGAAGGTCCACAGCGAGCGCTCGAGGTAGGTGTCGTCGTCGATCGCTTTAATCAGATCGCGGGTCCGCGCCCGTAGCCTCAGCGGTTCGATCGGCCTGGCCACCGCCTCGACCCAGGCCAGCGAGTCCTGGCGAAAGCGGTCGAGGTAGTGGGGGTCGTCGAGGAGTGAGTAGGTGTAGTCCAGCTCCAGCGCCAGCTTCGGGGTGGGCACGTAGCGCAGCCGTGCGGAGGCCCGATAGCGGTCGCCAGTGCACACCAGGGGGCTGGGGCCCACCACCGGGTCCGGTGCGTTGGTTTGATAGAAGGGGACGTCGAAGCACTGGCCGAAGCCGCCTCGGCCAAGGTCCTTGTTCCGGTACTCGATCATCAGTCCCGGCTGAAGCACCTTGAAGCGGGTGAAGTCCGCCCGAGCAAAGGTGTTGAGGTTGGCCTGGCCGGCGGTCCCGCGGGCGGAACCTTCTCCCGGGAGCACCCAGAAGTCGGCTTCGCCTCGCAGTTGCCACCCTTCGACTGCCTTGGAGAGATAGCGGGCCCGCCCCCCTGCCTCGTTGCCGGCCCGCGCTCCGTCGAACTCGTCGGGAGCCGAGATCGGCCGGGCGTAGAGATTCTTGAAGGTTCTCCCGAAGTAGCGCAGCGACAGCTCCAGTTCCTGACGATCGAAAGACACGGCGCTGCGCTCGACCGCCGCGAATCCTCCGCCGCCGCCGGGAATCGAATCGAAGCTGCGGGTCAGCTCGAGGAACAGGTTCCAGGGGCCCACTCCCAGGGAGCCATCAATGCCGAGCGCGCCCGTGGGGCCTCCGAAGGGAGTCGGGTTGTACTCCTGAAAATCGAGGGCAGGCCCTCCGGTTCGCCAGAGAGGCCGCGCGTAGTAGCCGGTCACCCCCACCTGGACCGTGGGCGAAAGGGAGAGGTTGGCATTCCCGCCCGCAGCCACTTCGTCATAGAGGTCGGGCAAGGTCGAGAAGGTCACGTGAGGCGAAGGCGACGCAGGGTCGGGCTGGCGGAGGAAGACCTCGGGCGCGGCACAGGCGGGGTCGACGTCCTGCCGAGGGTCGGCGCACCGACGCGGGTCGAAGAGCTCGTACTGGTAGACCGAGCGCCGCTGGTAGGACCCGAAGGCGTGAACGACGGCCGTCGCGGTGCCCAAGGAAATATCCCCGATGCTCGCCGCTACCCCGCGAAAGCCATCCCGCCAGCTGAAGTCAGCGCCGACGTAGTGGGCTCTGTCGAGGGCGGAGCAGGGCGCGTCGGCCAGCTCTCCGCTCGAGAGTCGGCACTGGGTCTGCAGCGACTGTGGAAGGAGAACGACGTCATCGGGATAAACGCCATCGGGAGCCTGGCGATGGGTGTTGTCGAGGGTGAGCCGCTCACCAAAGCCGAGCCGGAAGCTGCCGACCACAACCTGGGTATGGTCGCTGCTCCAGACCGCAAACAGTTTCGGCGCCTGGACCCGGTAAGCGGGCCCTTGAACAGAGAGCGCGTCCCGGCCGACGTCGTAAGCGACCTCGCCCAGCCGGTGGCGGGTGGTGACGATCAGCGCTCCCACCTGAAACCCGTACGGACCCTGGAGCCGGGCTTGAAGAAACCCGGGAGGCGCGCCCGCCTCGCCACCGGTGTATCCGACCAGGGTGCGAACCCTTCCAGACACCGGCTTTCCCGGCCGGCCGCCCCCCAAGGTGAGAAACGGGGCCAGCCGGGTGAGCTTCTCCGCCGGCCAGATTCCCTGAAGGACCAGGTCGCGCAGCTCGGAAATCTTCCCTGCCGCCGCCCGATACCGAAGCAGCGCATCGACCTCGGCGTAGGTGAGGTCAGGCAGCTCGTAGAGTTCTTCGCGGTTGGAGCTGTTGAGGTCGACGCCCTGCTGGATCAGGTCGACCAAGGTATCGAGCGAGTCCTGGGAGATCCGTTCGCTGCTGTAAAGCTCGTAAAGGTCCTGCTCGTTCTGAACGTCTATCTCCACTTCGTAAGGCACCGCTGCTGCGGGGCCGGCGAGGAGCAAGGCGGAGAGCGCCCAGGCCCAAAAGCGAAATCGACCGGGCCAGCGAGGGGTGACGAACACGGCCTGCAGTCTTGCCTTCGCTGAAGCAGCCGCGCAAGCCTGCTGCCGCTGCCCTCAAACGGCGCTACAACGGGGAGCCACCCCTCCACTCGCTCAGACGCGGGCGCTGCCGGCCGGAAGCACCGCAGCACCCGCACCCTGGAGCGAGTCGGAAGAAAAGCGACAGCCGTCCCCGGTGGTTGCGTCAACGGCCACGCTCCCGGGAACGAACCCGTGTCCGCCCCCCGTGCACGGAAGTCTTACTCCCGAAGAGCGCCGCTCACGGGCACGCGCGGGCCTCGAGCTTGCCAAGCAGCGGGTGCGCATCGACCGCCGGGTCCTTCCGTTCCACCAAACACGAGCCGGCAGGCACCACCACCGGAGCCACATTGGGTCGGCTGGTCTCGAAGCTCAAGGTCCCCGCGATGACCTTCAACCCGCCCGGGAAACCCGAAGCCGCGTCGGCCTTCAGCGGCTTCACCGCGGGAGCCCCTCCGCCCGTCAGCCGCACCCGGTAGGTCTCATTCTCGTAATACGACGGGACGGAAACGTCCGAGTCCACCTTGAGCGCCTGGAGGAAAAATCCGGTGACCACGTCCACTTCGGGCAGCACCCGCACCACCGGCTGGCCATCCGCGTCGCGCGAGAGGTTGAGGTCGAAGTGGCGCTGAGAAAGCGAGTTGAGATCGCTGGTGAAGAGGACGGTATTGTCGAGCTGCACGGTGCTCTGCGCGTCGCCGAAGCCGACGTGGGCGACCACGAAGTTGTCGTCTCCGTCCTGTGCCGAGAAGGCGAAGCTCGCTCCGGAGAGGTCGTAGGTCAGCACTTTGCCAGCGAGGCCGCTCCGGGACACTTCGCCCTTGTAGGGCCGGCTCACCCGGGTAGGGCCGAGGTTGAGTTCGAAGCCGATCCGGTGGGCGAGCCCTTCGACGTGCAGCTGCCAGAGCACGGCGGTGGCTGCGGTCTGGAAGGCGAAGGTGCCGTTGTCGCGGTCGTCTTCCACGTGCACCGCCTTGACCACCGAGAGCGTCGAGGTGAAGTCCTCTTCTCCGTTCTTCTGCAGCTTCAGCTCGACCTGACCTTCGAGCACCCGGGGGAGCGTGGGAGGCAGGCCGAACAGCGAGCCGGCGTCGGCAAGAGCGAGCTTGGCCTGGGCCAGCTCCAGCGAGAAGGTGAGGCTGTCGGGTCGCAGGCGCAGGGTCAGCGGCTCATGCTTGGCGGCGCCGAAGAGGAAGGTGAGGTCGAGCCCCTTGGGTGCCACCGACGTGGCGCGAATCCGAAGCTGGAGTTTGTCGACCGCATCGGTGCACGCAGGCAGCGCGGGCAGATCGCCGAACTTGCAGACCGGGGCGCCCTTGATCAGGAACATCGTCGAGCCGCCACCAGAGGACTCGACGTTGTCCTGGGTGAAGACCTTTTCCTCGAGAAACTTGCGCAGCTCGGCGACTTGCCGGTCGAGGTCAGCCTGCTCGGGCGCAGTCAACGGCTGTTGCTGGACCGAACCGCCCGAGCCGCTCACCGGTACCCCGGAGAAGCTTCCCTGCAGCGAACCCAGATTCTCCAGCACGGACTTCAGCGCCGCGGAATTGGCGAAGCTGCGAGCCGTGCCGCCCAGTCCTTTCGCCGTCTGCTCAGCGGCGGTCGCCGAGGCTTCGGACACTTCCTTGGGAGAAGGTCCCCCGCTGCACCCCACCGCGGCCAACGAGAACACCATCGCCGCTGCCAGCACTGTCGTCTTCGAATGCGTCATCGAGCCCCCGGAGCAGAAAGGGAGAATAGTTCCCCTCGCTACGCCTACCTGCTGAGCAACCGATGTGCCGATGCAAAACCCAACAAGTTCAGAATCTTCCAGCAGGAACCTTGACATCACAACGCCGCAACCTGACACCGCTGTCGCGCCGAAGGTGGAGAAACCGGGGTCCCTTCCCTACGGACTTCCGGTCAGCTTGGCCTGAAGTCCCCGCCAGCGTTCCTTGCCCTCTGCGTCGAGGCGGGAGAGCGGGTCGGCGACGAAGATGTTCACGTTCTCGGAGCTGCGCAGCAACCCATCGAGCAGGTGATTGGCAGAGTCGCGGATCATCGGGTTGAGCTCGGCGTTGTGGTCTCCGAGGACCACGCCGTCGATGGCCAAGCCGTAGGCTTGATCGAAGATCGGCGCGCGGACCTTCGCGACCCGCATCGCGTTTCCATACATCTTGTCGTTGTGGGCCTGCTCGGAGTGGGTGAGCGCCCCTTCCACGCCGGGAATCTTCTTCAGCGCGTCGACCAGTCCCGCCACCGGCGCCATCTGTTCGAACGGCGGCGCGGTGCTGTCCGGCGAGATCCGCATTCCCTCGAACAGCCCGATGCTCTCCATCATCGGCGCACCGCACCCGATGAATCGGGCGGGGTGGCCGCCGGCCTCGAGCCGGGCGCGAAGGTCGAGGAAGAAGCGGCGGTAGTGCTCGACCACGGTGTGTTTGCCCTGCTTCAGCTCGCCCATGAAGGGCACCGCGAGGAAGTCGACCTTGAAGATCTTGAAGCCCTGCTCGGCGAGGCCAAGGAAGACCTGGGTGAGGTGCTCTCGGACCTCGGGCAAAGAGATGTCGAGGCCTGCGCACCGTTCGATCATCGGCCAGGGGCCGCCGGTGGGGAGGACCTGGTAATTGGAAGCCCGGGCCACGTCGCCGTGATCGTCCTGCATGATCCACTCCGGGTGGTCGCGAAAGGTCTCGGAGTACTTGCTGATCATGAACGGGGCGATCCAGATGCCCGGTTCGATTCCCATCGCCTCGGCCCGGCTGGCCCAGCCCTTGAGGTCGGGGAAGCGGGTGGTGTCGATGTCCCAGTCCCCGATCGCCTTTTGCCAGCCGTCGTCGATCACATAGGCGTTGTGGGCGAGGACGTCGGCACTGCCTGCCAGCTCGGACTCCAGCGCGGCCTGGGTGATCCGCTTGCCGTGGGTGGGCCACGAGCAACCGATGATCAATTTCTTCATCGGCTCGAGCGACGAGAGCGCTCCCAGCGCGTGGGAGTAGGAGCGGGTCTGCTCGGAGAGCGGCCCATGGCCGACCCACACCTTCACTGAAGTGGTCTCTGCCTTGCGCTCCGCTCCGCCAAGGTGGCGAATCACCTTCAGCTGAAGATCGGCGCCTGCCTGCGAAAACCGGAGCTCGTCCGACCCCACAAACGAGGGAATCGTACCCACGAAAGCGTCGTCGCCCGAGGTCCGGTGCAGCATCGCCCAGCCGTAGCTGGCGCCGGCCTTGGGGTCGGGGACCACGTTTCGAGGTTCGACGAAGAAGACGCGTTTCTCGTAGTTGGTGAACGCGGTCTTTCCCTCGCGCCGCCCCACCAGGTCTTCGTTGCCGGGGCGACCGGAGAACGAGTTCCAACCGTCGCGGGTGATCGAAGCCACCGTGAAGCTGGGCAAGGTCAGCGCGACCTCGAATGACTCGACCCCGGCAGGACAGTCCACCGCCAGCTCGTAGAGGGTGCCCTGGTCCTGGACTTCGACCTTGGCCAGCCTTGCGGCGACCGGGGTGCGGACCCCGCGAACGGTGGCCGAGGCCTCGGGAAGAAGCTGCAGCGGCGCGGGGGCGGCACCGGCAACGCGGGAAGGCTCGAACCCACTCGCGCCCTTTTGACGGACGCCCCACCCGGAGGCGGTCGAGGGGTCGGAGGGCACGGCGGCGTCGCTGGCGGAAGGCGATTTCAATTCGGTACGGGGGAGGGTCGACTTTCCAATCTTGTCGGACTTGATGGGGCTCATCGGTGGGGTCGTCCTCGGTGGCTAACGGAAGAAGGTTGTAGCACCGCAGGAACGGCTCGGAAAACCTGC
>JAYUUC010000726.1:0-2827 GCA_043755105.1 Myxococcales bacterium | reverse complement strand
GCGTGGTCCGACCATGCAGATCCGCTTTGATTTAGGGTGCGAGCCATGAGTGCACGCGCGCGACGATGGCCCTGGGTTCTGCTGACGCTGGTGGCGGTGTTGGGAATTGCAGCCTTTGTCGGCCTGCAGATGCTGGATTCGATTCTCCTCAAGCAAGTGAGGGCCCGCACCGACGCGATCGCCCAGCGACTCGACCGGCCGGTTCAGGTGGGCTCTCTCTCGACCCGATTGCTCCACGGTCTGGCCGTGGAAGTAGAAGGACTCGAAATCGGACCCGGCAAGGGCGAGGACGTGCCCTTGCTGAAGCTGGACAAGGTGGAGCTGAAGGCCGCCCTGATGCAGGCCATCCGCTCGCGCGGAACCGATGTGGAGATTCGCTCGGCGACGATGACCGGGCTGACCGTCAACGTGGTGCGTTTCGCGGATGGCAGTACCAATGTCGAGCGCGTCCAGAAGCGGTACGAAGAGACGACGCCGCCCGATGAGAAGAAGACAGTCGACGAGAAGCCAACTGACCTCTCGGCGATCCGGGTGGACCATGCCGGGTTGTCGGAGGGGAAGATCCGGCTGCTCGATCGCTCGTCGGGGAAGGAGAACGAGCTCTCGATTTCCCACCTCGACGTCACCGTGAATGACCTTCGCGTCGGCAAGCCACTCGAGGTGGTGCTCAAGGCCGCCGCTCTGGCCGAGCGTCAGAATGTCGAGCTGCATCTGCTGGCCGCACCCCTTCCGGCGACGCTGATTCCGACGCCGGTCAAGCTCAGCCTCAAGGTGCAGCCGCTGGACCTCGCTCCGCTGACGCCGTTCATTCCGCGTTCGGTCGGGCTGCAGCAGGGCAAGGTCGACGCCGATCTTCAGGCAGAGCTTGGCGCCGCGGTCGAAGGCGGCTCGGGTCCCAGCAAGCTGGTGGGGGTCTTCCATGCGCTGGGAATGAAGTTCGCGGGGTCCGAAGGCGGCAAGGCGCTCGACGTGGTCCTCGACACCCAGCTGGAAGGGGACACCGCTGCAGGAAACCTCGACATCCAGCGCTTGCGCCTCGACTTCGGGCCGGCCGGCATCAGCGGCAAGGGCAAGGTCAGCAATCTGCTCGGCGCCGGCCCGCGAATCGACGGCCTCGAGGTCGTCGGCCATGACCTCGATCCTGCCGTGCTGGCGCGCTACTACCCGCCGCTGGGCGCGAAGCTGAAAGGTCAGCTCGCCGGACCGATCGGCCTCACGCTCCGGGGCGCGGGGACCGCGGCTGCCCAGACCCTGGAGCTGCGCCTCGACTTCACGCCGGTGCGGGTGAACGTGCCTGCGCAGCTCACCAAGGCGGCGGGAGCGCCGATGACCGTGGTGGCCCACCTGGGCGGTTCCGCGACAGGGAAGGGCGCGCTCGCGTTCAACACGCAGGTGGACCTCGCCGGCGTCGACTTGCGGCCGGGCGGCTCGATCAACAAGCAGCCCGGAGAAGTCTTCAACCTCGCCGTCACCGGCCACTATCGTTCCGCCGGTCGCACCGACCTCGCTGCCTATACCGTCCATCTGCTCGGCGACACGGTGACCGGGAACGGTTGGTTCGAGCAGGGCAGGGCGAAGCTCAACCCCCTCACGACCTTCGAGCTCGCGGTGAAGAGCCCCCATCTCGATCTCGACCGGATGCTGATTCCCTCCAAGGAAACCCCGGGGCAGAAAGATGAGCCCGCGGACCCTTCCACCTACGCCGGCCTTCGCGGTCAGGTCAGCCTCGCGATTGACTCGCTGCGAATGCACCAGATGGACCTCTCGCGGGTGCTTGCGCAAGTGAAGCTGGTCGATGACGCGCTGACGCTGGAGAAGTTCTCGGTGGGAGCGTTTGGCGGAGAGCTGGTCGCCGACGGCACGGCGCTCAAGCTCGCTCACCCGGAAGCGCCTTACGCCATTCACGCGCAGGTGCGCAGCATCAAGGTCGGCTCGGCGATGGCATTTGCCACTCCCCACGCTTGGCTCGACGGCAACTTCAGCGGTGACCTTAACCTCACCGGTTCGGGTCGTTCGCTCGACGCGATGGCGAAGACGATGTCCGGAGTGGTGTCCGGTCATCTGCTCGACGGCACGTTCAAGGGGGCCGACCTTTTGGGCAAAGTCACCGGCCCCCTGGCCAAGGCGCTGCCGTTTGCCGGCGCGGCCCTCAACCGGGTGAATCCGGTGACCGAGCTGGGCAAGGACCTACCGCTCGGGCTGGAGCTGGAGAAGGGACTCGCGAAGCTGAAGAACCCGATCAGCTGGCAGCGGCCGGAGGCGACAATGAGCTTCGCGGGAGGCATCCACCTCGATGGCCGGCTCGACCTGGCCGGCACGGTGGCGCTCACACCGGCGACGATCAGCGCGCTCACCCGGGGCAAGGCCACGGTGACCGAGCCGGTGCCGGTATCACTCAAGCTCACCGGCCCCGCCTGGAGCCCGAGCGTGACCGACCTGGACCTCAAGCCCGCGTTGACGATGCTTGCGAAGCAGGCCGCGTTCGGCCTCGCCGACAAGTATCTGGGGGACAAATCGAAGGTCGTGAAGGACGCGATCGGCGGCGGCCAGAAGGCGGCCGAGGCGGCGGTGCAGGCCAAGCAGGCGGAGGCTCAGGCCAAGATCAATGAACAGCGGAAGCGCGTGGAAGACGAGGCCCGGGCTCGGAGCGAGCAACTGAAGAAGCAAGCGGAGGAAGCGGCGAAGAACAAGCTCAAGGGCATGTTCGGGCGGTAGGGACCGGTTTGAATTGTTTGCGGGGGGTGGAGGGGCTCCCTCGACTCCGCCTGTCGGCTACGCTCGGGATGAACGGGGGGCTGGGGCGGGTGCTAGTGCAGGTCGCCCTTAA
>JAYUUC010000725.1:0-2831 GCA_043755105.1 Myxococcales bacterium | reverse complement strand
CCGGTGGTTGACGTCGCCGGAGGGGGATGGTCGTCTCGCGCCCATGTCTTCTTCCCCCTCCTCCCCCCTCGCAGCAATCGTCCTCTGCGCCGGCAAGGGCACCCGGATGAAGTCCGAAAAGGCCAAGGTGTTGCACTCGCTCCTCGGCCGGCCGCTCTGCTGGTACCCGCTCACCCTCGCGTTCGAGCTCGGCGCCTCACAGGTGGTGGCTGTGGTCGGCCACCAGGCGGAGGCGGTCACCACCTTGCTGAAGCAGACGTTCGACGGGCAGCCGATCTCGTTCGCGCTTCAGGCCGAGCAGAAGGGCACCGCCCATGCGGTGAGACAAGCCGAGCCCAACCTCCGCGGATACCGGGGTCCGATGTTGATTCTTTATGGCGACGTTCCGCTGCTGCAGGCCGAGACGTTGAAGAAGCTCTCGGCGGCCTATCACCGGGCCGGGAGTCCGCTGGCGATGATCACCACCGTGCTCGCCGAGCCGCACGGCTATGGCCGGGTGGTGCGCGAGAAGGGGAAGGTGACCCGGGTGGTGGAAGAGAAGGACGCCACCGACGAGCAGCGCCAGCTCACCGAGTGCAACGCCGGTATCTATATGGTCGATGCCGAGTTCCTCTGGAAGACGCTCGGCACCATCGGCAGCAGCAACGCCCAGGGGGAGTACTACCTCACCGACATCGTCCATGCGGCCTCCGAGCGCGGAGAGGTGGCGACGGTGAGCGCGAGCATCGATGAGACCGCGGGGGTGAACGACCGCGCCGAGCTCGCTCAGCGCGCCTCGGTGATGCGGATGCGGATCAACACCGAGTACATGCGGCTGGGAGTGACCCTGCAGCACCCCGAGACCACCTTCATCGACCAGGGAGTGGAGATCGGCCCCAACACGGTGATCGGCCCGATGGTCTCGATTCACGCCGGCTGCGAGATCGGCGCCCACGTCAAGATTGGCCAGGGCAGCGTGCTCGTCCACACCACCCTCGGCGACGGCACCGAGGTGAAGCCGTACTCGGTGTTCGAGGAGGCAGTGGTGGGCCCGCGCTGCGTGATTGGACCGTTCGCCCGGCTCCGCCCCGGCACCGTGCTCGACGAGGGCGTTCACCTCGGCAACTTCGTCGAGACGAAGAAGACCCGCATCAAGAAGGGCTCCAAGGCCAACCACCTCGCCTACCTCGGCGACGCGGAGATCGGCGCCGGGGTCAACATCGGGGCCGGGACCATCACCTGCAACTATGACGGGGTGAACAAGCACACCACCGTCCTCGGCGACGGGGTGTTCATCGGCTCGGACACCCAGTTGATCGCTCCGGTCACCATCGGTGCCGGCGCCTATGTGGGAGCAGGGACCACCGTCACGGGCAATGTGCCCGCGGGTTCGCTCGCGCTGTCCCGCTCGCCTATGGTGATCAAGGAAAACTGGGTGGCAAAGAAGAAGGCCCCGACCCGGGGCGGCTCGGAAAATTGAACAGGCTGCTTTCGCGGGGGAAGGCCGTACTTGCCGAACCGCCGCCCCGTGGCCATGACGTCAGCACGGGGAATGGGAAGTAAGTCGAGCAGGGCTTCAACCGGTGGGGCGCAGTCCAACACGGGAGCATCGAAGATGTGCGGAATCGTCGGGTACGTGGGTGACAAGGAGTCGGCGCCGATTCTGGTCTCGGGGCTGAAGAAGCTCGAGTACCGGGGCTATGACTCCGCGGGCGTGGCGGTGGTGAACAACCGTCTGCTCAACGTGGTGCGCGCGACCGGGAAGCTGCGCAACCTCGAACTCAAGGTCATCGCTGAGCCGCCGAAGGGGAAGATTGGCATCGGCCACACCCGCTGGGCCACCCACGGGCGGCCTTCGGACGACAATGCCCACCCTCACAGCTACGAGGGCGTGGCGGTGGTGCACAACGGCATCATCGAGAACCACCTCGAGCTCAAGGCCCAGCTGCGGGCGCGCGGGCATCAGTTCTCGTCCGAAACCGACTCCGAGGTGTTCGCGCATCTGATCGCCGACGAGCTTCGCACCGGCGCCGACCTCAAGGACGCCGTTCGCAGCGCGGTCAATCACGTCAAGGGTACCTATGCGCTGGCGGTGCTGAGCGAGAAGGACCCGCATCGAATCATCTGCACCAAGGACGCTTCTCCGATGGTGCTCGGGCTGGCCGTGGGGCAGAGCTTCGTCGCCTCCGACGTGCCGGCGTTGCTCGAGCACACCCGGGACTTCGTCTACATGGAAGAAGGCGACCTTGCCGTGCTCACCGCCGAGGGCGTGGAGATCTTCACCCGCGACGGGAAAGCGGTGAACCGGCCCACCCGGCGTATCGACTGGACCCCGATGATGGCGGAGAAGGGCGGTCACAAGCACTTCATGCACAAGGAAATCTGGGAGCAACCCCAGGCGCTCGCGGACACCATTCGCGGTCGGGTGCTGCTCTCCGAGGGCGACGTTCACTTCGAAGGCTGGAATTTCAGTCCCGAACAGGTGAAGGGGCTGACGAAGATCACCATCCTCGCGTGCGGCACCAGCTGGCACTCCGGGCTCGCGGGCAAGTTGATGATCGAAGCGCTGTCGCGCATTCCGGTCGAAGTGGACCTCGCCCACGAGTTCCGCTACCGCGACCCGATCGTCGAGCCCTCGCACCTGGCGATCGCGATCAGCCAGTCCGGTGAGACGGCGGACACCCTCGCCGCGCTGAAGGAAGCGAAGGCCCGGGGCGCGCTCTCGATGACGGTGTGCAACGTGATCGGCTCGGCGATGACCCGCGAGGCCGGTTTCTCGCTGCTCACCAACGCCGGCCCCGAGATCGGCGTCGCTTCCACCAAGGCCTTCACCACCCAGCTGGTCGGCCTCT
>JAYUUC010000724.1:0-8353 GCA_043755105.1 Myxococcales bacterium | reverse complement strand
CGGCCTGCGCTGCGGCTTCGACCTGCTTCTGGGCCCGGGTCGCCAGCTGCGCCTGCGCCTCGGACAGCGCCAGCACCGCCTCCGCCGCCTTCACGTTGGCCCGCGCGGCCACCCAGGTCGCCCGGGCCTTGGCGAGGCTCGCGTCCAGTCCCGCACGGGCCTGGGTGAGTTTGATCTCGTCTTCGCGCTTCGCGGCATAGCGGGCGCCCCGATCGTAAAGAGGCACGCTGAGCGCGAGCATCAGGTCGTAGCTGAGCGTCTTCCCGGTGAAGCCCGCATTGGAGTTGTAGTTGCCCTTGCCGATAGCCGCGAGCGCAGGCAACCAGGCGAAGTGGTCATAGGTGAGCAGGCGTTCGGCGGCTTCGACCTGCTTCCGTGCGCTGCGGACCAGGTAGGTCTGCTCCCACGGCTGGGCGCTCTCTGCCGAGGGCTGCAGCGTTGCTTCCGCGGGCGCATCGGCGTCGGGCTGAACCGGTTCTCCCACCAGCGCCTCGAGCAACGACAGCAGCGCTTCGCGTTGCCCCTCGAGCTGGGCCAGCTGGCTTCGGGCCTGCGCGGTCTCGGCCTGAGCGCGGAGCAAACCCACCTCGACCGCCATGCCCACCTCGAGCTGGGCTTGAGCGTCTTTCTCTCGCTTCAGCGCCACCGCCTCGGCCTCTCGCGCGGCGTTCATCAGCCTCTCGATGCCCACCAACCCAAGATGGGTGCGGGCGACGCCGAGCAAGATTTGCTCGCGGGCCTCCTGGGCCCCGAGCCGTGCGGCCTCTGCTCCGGAGTTCGCCGCCCGGGGCAGGAATAGCCCCTGGGGCGTCAGCAACGGCTGAGTGATTTGCACCGTCCCGTAATATGAATCCGCAGCGACGAGCGTCACCGGCCCGGGAATCAGGTCCGGGTGCACCGGAGGCAATTCGTAGACGCCTCCCACCAGCCCGACGAACTGGCCGAGGTCGAGCTGCGCCGGCGCGCTGGTGTGGTCGTAGACCGCGGAGGCGGTGATTTCCGGGTGCCAGGCGCCGTAGGCCCGACGCGAACTCTCCACCACCAGTGCTGCCTGGGCGCGAGCACCGGCCAGATCCGGGCTCTGCCGTTCAGCGAGCGCCAGCACCTGGCGCAGGCCCAACCGGCGACGGGCAGGCGACGCAGAAAGGGGAGCAGACTCCACCTGCGGCGCAGCAGGGACCGGAGGCTCGGCCGCCCGACCCGTGAAGCTGAACGTCCCTGCCAGCAAGACGCCCCATGAACGCCAACGAACAAGTGCAGGTCTCATCAGGCAGCCTTCCCGGACTCTGTCTCCACCGGAGCCGCTTCCAGCCGAGTCGAACGTCGTTTGAACAATGCGCTGGGCTGCAGCATCTCGAAGCCCGCGAACACCACCGGCACCACCAGAAGGGTGAGAAAGGTCGAGGTGATTACCCCGCCAATCACCGCGATCGCCATCGGGGCACGGAACTCCGAGCCGAGCCCCTTGCCCACCGCGGTCGGCACCATTCCCAGCGCCATCGCCGCGCTGGTCATCAGAATCGGACGAAGCCGACGCGGACCTGCCTTGAGCAGCGCGGTGGTGACGTCGTCTCCGGCGCGAAGGTTCTGGAGCGCCCCGTCCACCAGCAGGATGGCGTTCTTGGTCACCAGCCCCATCAGCAGGATGACGCCGATCATCGCTCCCAGCGAGAGGTGATACCCCGTCAGCACCAGCCCGAGCAGCGCGCCGATCAACGCCAGCGGCAGCGAGACCATGATGGTGAAGGGGTGCTTGAACGACTCGAACTGCGACGCGAGCACCATGAAGATGAAGATGAACGCCAGCCCGAATGCCGCACCGAAGGCCGCATTCTGCTCGTCGAAACTCTTCATCTGGCCGTCGTAGCTGATCGCATATCCGGAGGGCAGCGGGTGCGCCGCCACCTCGTTGCGAAGCTTCTTGGCGATGTCTCCCAGCGCTGCACCCTTGGCGAGGTTGGCGAACACCGCGATCTGCCGCTGCCGGTTGTGGTGTTCAATCACCGAAGGGCCGTCCTCCTCGGACACCGTGGCCAGGTCGGTGACCGGAAAGAGCCCGTGCGGGGTGAAGATTTCCAGCTGGCGAATCCGCTCGGGTGATGCCCGGTCGCGTTCCGAGAGCCGGACGCGAATGTCGGTTTCATCGGCGCCTTCTCGAAGCTTGGCCGCCACCTGACCGCCGATCGCCAGTCGCAGCTGCATCGCCAGCCCCACCGCGCTCAGGTCCATGTCTCCGGCGCGGGCCCGGTCGAGCTTGACCTGCAGCTCGCGCTTGGGAGGATCGGCCTCGACCCGCACGTCGGCGGTGCCGTCAATCTTGTGGAGAATCTCCGAGACCCGCTCGGCCTCGACATTGACCTTCGCCAGGTCGGGCCCGGTCACCCGGACCATGATCGGGTAGAAGTCGCCGGCACCTTCGATGGTGGGCGGATCCGCGAGGTTCACCCTCACTCCGGTGAGCGCGCTGACGAGCTTCTCGCGCGCGTCCTCCTTGATCTGTCCGATGCCCCGGGCCCGCTCTTGCTTTTCGACTGTCAACACCCGCAGCCGCGCCTTGTTCACGTCGCCGGAAGGCCCGAGCACGGTGAAGACGTGGGTCACCTCGGGCAGCGTGCGAAGCAGCTCTTCCGCCTCGCGGGTGCGGCGCCCGGTCTCTGCAAGGCTGGAAGCATCGGAGAGCCTCAAGTCGACCAGGAACTGCGAGCGGTCCTCAGCAGAGATGAACTCGGCTCCGAGGTTCCGCGCTCCGAAGAGCGAGAGCGCCATCACTGCGATCGAGATCGCGGTGGTCAGCAACTTGTGGGACAGCACCCAGCCGAGTACCCGACCGTAGACCGCTTCCAGCCACTCGAAGCCCTGACGCAACGACCGGGCAACCGCGTTCTCCACCCGCACCTCCCCCGGCCGTCGCGCCTTCACCAGCCGCGCCGAGAGCATCGGGTCGAGGGTGAACGAGATGAACAGCGAGATCAGCACCGCCACCGAGATGGTGATTCCAAACTGCTTGAAGAACTGGCCGACGATGCCCGGCATGAATGCCACCGGGACGAACACCGCCACCAGTGCCATCGTGGTGGCCAGCACCGCGAGGCCGACGTCCTTGGTGCCGTTGGACGCTGCCGAGAACGGCTCTTCGCCCTGCTCGAGTCGGTGGGTGATCGCCTCGCGCACCACCACCGCGTCGTCGATCAACAGACCGATCGCCAGCGAGAGCGCCAGCAGCGTCATCTGATTCAAGGTGTAGCCGAAGAGGTACATCACGAAGAAGGTGCCGATCACCGAGGTGGGCAGCGCCAGCGAGGAGATGAACGTCCCCCGAGGGTCGAGGAGAAAGAGGAGGATGATCAAGATCGCCATCGCCCCGCCGAAGATCAGCGCCACCCAGACCTCGCGCGCGTTCTCGCGGATCAGCATCGACTGATCGACGATCAAGGCCGCGTTGAAGCCACTTCCCAGAGCGGGCGTCAGCTCGGTCAACCGCGCCTTCACCGCGTCAGCCACCGACACCGTGTTCGACCCCGGCTGCTTTACCACTTCGAGAATCACCGACTCCTTGCCATCAAGCCGGGCCACGGTTCGGCGCTCGGCGACGCCGTCGACCACCTCGGCAATCTCGTCCAGCCGCACCTGCGCGCCGCTGCGGCTCTTCGCCACCGGCAGGCCGCGAAGCTCGTCGAGATCCTTGAACTGACCGAGCGACCGCACCGTCAGCTCGGTGGGGCCGAGGTCGAGCCGCCCCGCGGGGAGGTTCAAGTTCTCCATCCCCACCTTCTGAGCGAGCTCGATCGGCGCCACGCCTGCGCCCTTTGCGCCATCGAGGTTGATGTTCACCTGGACCTCGCGAACGTCACCGCCGGTGATCCGCACCTCGGCAACTCCGTCGAGCTGGGCCAGCGCCGGCCGGAGCTTGTCTTCGATCAACTTCCGCAGCTGCACCGAGCTCAGCTCCGCCGAAGCCGCGTAGGTCAGAATCGGCGTCGCCCCGATGTCCACCCGGCCCACCTTGGGGGCATCGGCGTCGTGGGGGAGCAGGTTTGAGACGCCCGCAACCTTGTCGCGAACTTCTTGCACCGCCCGGTCGAGGCTCGCCGAGAGCTGGAACTGAACCATCACCACGCCCACGTTCTCGCGCGACCAGGAGTGGATGATGTCCACCCCGCTGATGCCGGCGACTGCATCTTCAATCGGCTTCACCACCTGGTTCTCGAGCTCGCCGGGGCCTGCGCCCTTGTAGACGGTGGTCACCACCACCACCGGGAAAGAGACATCGGGATAGAGGTCGGTGCCCAGCCGCTTCAGCCCCATCAGACCGAGGACGATCAGACACAGGGACATCATCGCGGTGAACACCGGCCGACGAATGGCGACGTCGCTCAGCAACATGGGTGCGCCTCTGGAAGATAGAGCGTGTGGGTTACTTGGCCGAGACCCGCGTCCCTTCGACCAGTGAGGCCGACGGGTAATCGATGACCTGCAGCAACGGCTCGGCGGCGCGGACCACCACCTCTTTCGGACCCCGCTCCACCACGGTCACCGCCACCCGTCGCACCGCGCCCGAAGGCCCCACCACCAGCACATGGTCGCCCCCGTTGGAGCCCAGCGCCGACGCGGTGATCGCCTGCGCCTCGACCTCTTCTCCGAAGACCAGCTGAACCCTGGCCAGGGTGTGGGCGAGAAAACGACCGTCGGCATTGGGCACCGCAATCTCCACCGGGATTCGCCGGGTGACCGGGTCGGCCGAGGGAACCAACACCTTCACCACGCCCTCGCTGGTCGAAGCGCTGCCCGCCACCGAGCTGACCTTCACCTTCGTGCCGACCTTGAGCAGCCCTCGGGCGGACTCTGCGAGCGTGGTCTTCAACACCAGGGTATCGAGCTGCTCGAGCACCACCAGCGGCATCCCCGGGCCCACCGTGCCCCCCACCTGCTCGGGAACGTCGATCACCGTTGCTGCGAAGGGAGCCCGCATCGCATGTCGCTTCCTCGCCGCTCGCGCCTGGGCCAGGCCCGCCTTGGCCACCCCCACCTGGGCGGCGGCCTGCTTCGAGCTGGTCGAGGCGCCCTTGCTCTGCAGATCGCTGACGCTCCCCGAGGCCTGGAGCTTGACGTTGCGCTCGGCCACGTCGGTGGCCATCGACGAACCCGCCTCAGCGGCTGCCACGCCTGCTTCCGCCTGCGCGACCTGGGCGTCGGCGATCTCGGGGTTGAGCTGGGCCAGCACCTGCCCTTCCTTCACCTTCTCTCCCTTCGTCACCCAAACCTTTTCCAGCCGGCCCCCGACCTCGAAGCCAAGCGCGAGCGCCCGAGCAGGAAAGAGCGAGCCGGTCACCTCTTCACGCTGGCTGGTCCGCACCGCGCGGGGTTGGAGAACCTTCACCCGGGGCATCGCTTCCGGCACCGGCGGATCGGCCGCGCTTGCGGAGAAGGGAGCCAGCAACAGGGAAGCAGAGAGGCCGATTGCAAACAGCGGGGAGCGAAGCGTCACGGACGTCTCCTGCGGGAAGTCGAAGTCTTCGAAGCGCGCGACGGGGTCCGCCGCTGGACAGGTGCGCGGCTGAGTGCGTTGCTGGGCGAGCTGCCATCTCGAATCAGCCGGTGAAGCATCTTCGCCCAGCTGTGAAGGTCGGGCTTTACCCGGGCCTGGCTCATTTGCTTGCCGACCAGCAGGTAGGTGCCGACGATCATCGACCCGAACAATTGCGGCGAGACATCGCTGCGGCAGACGCTGCTCGCTTGCAGCCGGTGAAAGTCCCGGGCGACCCGTCGAACCTCCCCGTCCACCATCTTCCACACCACGCCTTCGAATTCGGTGCCCTGACTCCCGCTCAGCAGCACGTCGAGGACCTGGCGCTCCTGCCACATCCACTCGAGCACCTGCTGGTCGCACGCCACCTCGAGCGAGAGCAGTTCCTCGGACCGGGCGGAACGCTGGCGGAAGTCCTTCGCATCGAGAAGTCCGTGCTCTGCGAAGAAGGCATCGAGCTTGGCCATTCTTTCTTCGACGAGGCGATTCATCTCACCGAGGAAGCCCGCCACCTGCTCGCCGAAGAGCGCCTCCTTGGTCTTGAAGTGCAGATAGAAGGCACCCTTGGACAGCTTGCAGGCAGCGGTGATGTCCTCGATGCGCGCCCCGCGAATGCCCCGCTTGACGAACTCGGCGCGGGCCGCCGCGATTAACGCTGAACGGGCATGGGGGTCGGCGGGTCGGGCCATCTCGACCGGGTTTAATAACCGGTCGGTCAATTACTGCCAGCTTTTTACTGACTCGCAGGTCAGTCATCTGCGCGCATCAGCCGATTCTACCTACCTGGACCCCTGCCTTCTCCAGCTCAATCCAGAACCGCGGGAAGCTCTTCGCCACGCAGTGGGGTTCGCTGATCTCTGCCTCGACTGCGCCGAGCACCGCCAAGGTGGCTGCCGCCATCGCGAGCCGGTGGTCTCCTTTGCTGTCGAAGGAAAAGCGCTTCGGGGCGTTCGTCGACGGGGTGAGCTGAATCGAGTCGTCGGGGAGGAAGTGCGCGGTGGCACCCCCGGCAGCCGCCAGCGCGAGCACGCCCTCAAGTCGATCGCTCTCCTTCGCTCGCAAGAGGCTGACCTGGGTGAAGCGTGAAGGCAGAGGAAGCCGGCAGGCCAGCACGGCGAGGGTGGGAATCAGATCGGGGCAGCGTGCCGCGGTCGCAGTGAATCCGCCGGTGGCTACTCCGCTCACCGTCAAGCTGTTCGGCTGAGGGGACGCCACCGTCAGGCCCACCGAGCGCAGCAGCGACACCAGTTCACGGTCCGGGTGTGCGGCCTCGAGATCCACTCCTTCCACCGTTCCCCCGCTTCGCCACGCGACTGCCAGCAGGTAGCCCAGCGAGGACCAGTCGCCGGGAATTCGAGGCGCCACGGCGGGTTCGCTCCAGCCGTGGACGGAGCAATTCCCGTCGGCCCGCGACAGCCGGAAGCCCGCCTTCTCCATCCAGGACAGGGTGAGCGCCAGATATCCTTCGCTGGCCATCGGTCCTTTGACCCTCACCGTCCAGGGGCGCCGTTCTCGACGTTGCAGCGCCGCTGCGGCGAGCATCAGGCTGCTCACGAACTGGCTGCTCTGACTGCCGTCGACGGTGAAGCAAGGCTCGCCGGTCCGACCGGATGGCAACACCTCGATGGGCCAGGGGTTGCCTCGACGAATCACGGTTCCCATCGGTGCGAGGGCATTGGCCAGTGCGTCGAGCAGCGGTTGATGGGGACGTTCGCCCAGTCGTGGGGTGCCGAAGAAGCGGAAATGGCCTCCGTCCGCCACCGCGGCCTGGCCGAGCAGCAGACGCAAGGGGGCGCCCCCATCCTGACAATCGATGTCCGCCACGCTGCGCGAGGCGAGTGCCTTCAAGCCCCGTCGCAGCGCCACCACGTCCGAGGGAGGCTCGACGTCAGCGTCGAGCTGGGCCACCCACTCCGGCCGTTCGAGAAGGTGGGCGAGCACCAGCGCTCTTTGGGCATCCGACTTGGAGAGCGGAGGCACCAGCCGGCTCGGGCGCAACGCACGCGCATCGAGTCGAGCACCTTGGTTCACGGTCGCCTCGAGGAAGGCAGCCCCTGCATCCAGCACGGCTGCGGCCGCTGTCGAACGCGCGCATTCACCCCCGCCTCCACAAAGAGAGCAAATGCTTCCAGCACGCCGGAGGTACTCGATGCAGCGAGGCCTTCCCCACCGCACTCAGCAGCACCATGTTGAGCTCGCCGCCTGCCCCTGCCTTCTTGTCGACGCCGAGCAGCGCGGAAACCTTGGCCTCGCTGCCGGAGACCAGCGCCCGAGCCAGCGCGGTGCGCCCCCCGCTGCCGACGTGGTGGAGAAAGGTCGCCTCTACTTCCCTGGCCAGCGCGGGAGCGGTGACGGCGAGCGCGACGCCGACGTCGAGTGCACAGAGCACGCCCAGCCCCACTGCTTCTCCGTGAGACACCCGGAACGAGGTCAGACTTTCAATCACGTGGCCAAAGGTGTGCCCGAAGTTCAGCACCGCCCGCAGCCCGGCTCGTTCGTAGGGGTCGGCCGCACAGACGGACCTCTTGAGCGCGCGGGCATCGCGGATGAGCTGCTCTGCCGAGGGCGCCTGGCGAAGGTAGGCGTGGTAGCGACGGGCGTCGAGGCAAGCCGCCATCTTCCAGGCTTCGATCCGACCTTCGCGCAGTTGGCGAGCGCTCAGGGTTTCGAACAGCTCGGGGCAAAGCCAACTTTCCGCAGCGTAGTGAAATACCCCGGCGCCGTTCTTCACCTGGCGGTTGCCCAGAGTGAGGTGGACCGCGCCCTTTCCACCCACGCTGCTGTCCACCGCGGCGAGCAGGGTGGTGGGCACTTGAATCAACTTCACCC
>JAYUUC010000723.1:0-8365 GCA_043755105.1 Myxococcales bacterium | reverse complement strand
CCCACCACCAACATCGTCCTCAACTGGGCGACGCGGGTCGAGCAGCACCGGTACGACGAGAAGCTGAGCCCGATCACCGTCCGCTCGCACGATGGGTTCAGCTTCACGCTCGATGTCTCGCAAATCATCCACATCGGGATGAAGCAGGCGCCCCGGGTCATTTCCCGGGTGGGCTCGATGCAGAACCTGGTGGACCATGTGCTGCAACCGACCGTTGCGAACTACTTTCGCAACTCGGCCCAGCAGGTCTCGGTGCTCGACTTCCTCTCGGCGCGGACTGTGCGTCAGAAGGAAGCCTTCGAGGCGATTCTTCACGCCTTGAGTGCGTATGATGTCGAGTGCATCGATACCTTGATCGGCGACATCTTGCCCCCGGCCGAGCTGATGAAGACCCAGACCGACCGGAAGATCGCCGAGGAGCTGCAGCGCACCTACGAAGTCCAGCGCCAAGCGCAGATGCAGCGCCGCGAGCTGGAACGGGAGACGTCGGTTGCGAACATGCAGGGTGGGGTGGTGCGCAGCGAGCAGATGGTCGCGATCAGCGAGAAGACTGCGCTCGCCGTGGCAGAGACGGCCAAGGGTGAGGCGGTTCGGGTGAAGCTCAGCTCGGAGGCAGAGGCCCACGCGCTGCGCCGCCGCGCCGAGGCGGAGGCCGATGCCAAGCGCCTCAACGGCAACGCCGAAGCCGAGTCCACGAGGCTGATCGGTGAGGCGAAGGCACTGGCGTATCGCTCGGGTGTCGAGGCCCTCGGTGAGCACGGGTTCACCGCGGTGCAACTCGCCACCGTGCTCGCTCAGAACGGGGTGAAGCTGGTGCCCGACATCGCGGTCGGGTCCGAGAGCCACGCCGGCGGCAGCGCACTGATGGCTGCCTTGATGGGGAGGATGCTGCAGCAGAGCGCTGCGGCGCTTCCTCCTCGCAACCACGAGCGGCTCAACAAGGAGCTCTGATGTCGAACCGGGCCCGCATCGAGTCGGTTCGGGCCCTGGTCGAAGCCCTTCGCCGCTGTCCACGCGGCGGAGGGCTCGCGGTGCTGGCGCCTCTGCGCTCGTATCTTTTCGCGGTGGCAGCGCTTCCGCCCGAGTTCCTGGCTGAATCGTGGGACCAGGAGATCCGGGAGCAGTTGGTTCAAATTGTGGGGCCGCACCTCGCCGAGGCCACGCCGCTGACCGCAAGAGAAGCAGCGACGATGATCGACCCTGCGGCGGTGCTCTTCGATTTCACGGAAGAGCTCGAGACGGCAAGAGAAACGCTGGAGCGAAGTCTTCACGGCTCGCCGCTTGAGTTGGCTTCGCTCGACGGCCTGTCGCACGCAAATGAAACATTGCAACGCGTCTGCGGGCGACTGGAGGATCCACAGGCGTTGCTGCGCCAAACAACCAAAGCGGGCGAGCCGACGGAATCGCTGATCCGCTTGGACCGTGCGCGAGCCCGGACCCAGGAGCGACTGACCCGGGCGCTCTGCGATCTTCATCACCCGGTACCTGTTTCTGATGCGGAAGCTCTCGACCTCGGACGATGGCTGAACGGAGGTGAGGCGCCAAAGCTGCGGGCGGGATTGCTTGAGCTGGCCCGGAGCCTCGACGGCTGGTGCGAGCAAGCGCCGCTCACCGGGAAGGCACTCGCCGAGCTGCATCGTCAGGCACGGGCAGCGGATGCCGATCGCGAAGAGTCTGGTTGGGGAGCGCTGTTCCAGCGAGTGATCTTGCTGCAGGACCGCCTCCTCGGTACGGAACCTGAAGTCCGTCCTCTGTACCGGTCTCTCGTTTCAATGCCGGGTGGGCGCCGTTCGCGCGCTCCGGATTCGATCGAAGAAGTGCTCTTTCCTGGGCCTTCGCTGAAACTGCTGTGAAGGGCCGGAGAGAGAAGGTGGTCGCCCGCGTCAGCTGGACGCCGCCCCTCTGGCCAGGCTGGTTTGCAAAGACCGCCGACGGCAGCTAAGGGCACCGTTTCAGCACCTGCCTGGAAGATCTCGATGAGATTGTTTTCTCGTTCGTGTTTCGTCGCCGCACTGAGTTTCGGTCTGGTTTCCTGTTGGGGAACAACGGGAAGGCCCCTGCTTCGACGAGCCAGCACTGGGAACGAAACCCGCCTGGCTCAGGCGGCCGAAGATTTCTACCGGGCTTCGCGCCCTGAAGAGCTGCGCAGCGCCCTCGCCGCTGCAAAGAAGCTTGATTCCGGTTCGTCGCTCTCTCACGAGCTCGCCGCCAAGCTGGCGTTCCTCGAAGATCGTCCCGGCGATGAGCTCACGCACCTTGAAGCAGCGCTGCTCGATCCGAGCGATGACGCCGCGCTGCTCCACCTGCATCGCCTCGCTGGACTCTGGAGCACCGTCGCCGAAGGACAGCGGCTAAGGCAGCTCTTTGACCGACTCCGGCGGGTCCATCCCGAGCCGCAAGTGCGGGCGACCGCGGCCTATCTCCTCGCCGGAATGCTTCACGACACCGGCGATCTTCAAGCCCGAGACGCCGCGGCCGCAGAGATTTCGGGCAAATTGGACCTGGCGATCATCGGGGGTTGGGACAATGACCAGGGAAGGGGATTCGAGCAGTCGCAGCCGCCCGAACAGCAGATCGATCTTGCCGCCACCTATCCCGGGGCGTTGCTGACGATCGGCTGGCGGCCTCATCCTCCCGTCGACTTCCGGGGGGAGCTCTACCTTCACGAGCTGCTCAGTCCCTCGAAATGGTCGGTGGCCTTTGCCACCGGCAGTTTCTCGGTCAGCAGCCAGGGCCCCTACGAGCTTCGAATCTCGACCAGCGACCCGCTCGAGGTCTGGCTGGACGGAGCGAAGATCTTTTCTGCACCCGACGTCCGGGAGGCCCTCTTCGACCAGCTGGTTCTCCCCCTGGCACTGCAGGCGGGCGTCCATCGGGTGCTGCTGAAGAGCGCGAACCGCGAAGGAAGCTGGACGCTCTCTGCTCGGGTCACCGCACCGCGAGGCGAGCCGACGGGCTTTTCCAATGCCCCTGCGGGCTCGGGCAGCAAATGGACCCTGAAGGAAGGGTTCACGCCGGTTTCGACTCCCGAAAAGCAGATCACTTCGCGGCTCGCCATCACCACGGGCCCTGCGCGCAAAGCGGCGCTGGAGTCGGCGTGGGCGATGCAAGCCGGCTCGGGCGCAGTGGCGGCGAGAATCGCCGAGAAGTGGGCGGCCCAGTACCCCGGCAGCCTCCTCGCCCGGTTCGGTCTGGCGGTGGCAATGACTCGAAATGGGGACAAGGGCCGCGCGCTGGACCTCCTCGGCGCCTTGGACAACGACTTCGGCGCGCAATGGGTGCGGTTTCCCCTCTGGCTTGCTCACGTGCGACCGACCGAAAACCATGCGCAGAAGGTGAAGGTCGCCCAGGAATTGACCGCCGCCCACCCCGAGAGCCTGGGGGCCTGGAACCTTCTCGCCGAATTTTATCAACGCGAAGGGTGGAACGATGACCGCTGCCGCTTGTTGCAGCAGCTGGAAACCCGGTTCCCCGATCGAGCCAAAGTGGGCCTCGACCTTGCCGATTGTCTCGAGGCCCAGGGCTTTACGACCCGGGCCAACGAATGGGTCCAGCAGACCGCGCGCGTGTACCCCAGCGCCTTCAACGTGCTTCGCGAGCAGCACCGGTTCGCGCTCCTTCGGGGCGACTTCGGCGAAGCAGCGCACGTGGCAGAGCGCCTGGTCGCGGCTTTCCCCCAGATTCGCTGGTCCCGCCTGACCCTGGCGGAGGACTTGAGGCGCCTGGGACGATCGTCCGAAGCCGAGCAGGTGTTGAACGACCTGGTGCCGCTCAACCCCGATGCCGCAGACAGCTACAAGGATCTGGCCCGGCTCGCGTTTCAGCGAGGTGACGGCGCGAAGGCACTCCAACACTGGAAGCTGGCCGCCGCCAGGGACCCCAAAGATGAACAGCTGGTGCGACACCTGAACTTCCTCTTCCCATCTTCTGCAGAGGCCTGGGCGGTCGACGTTCCGGACGCTGACGCCATTTCAACCGCGGTGGCGCTGGGCTCCACCCTCAAAGCGGAGGCCGGGGCCGAGGTTCTGGTGTTGCTGGACCACAACGTGACCCAGATGAACGCCGACGGAAGTACGGCGGAGGTCGTCACCCGGGTGGATCGAGCGGTCACCACCACCGGGAGAGATCAACTCACCCAGAAGAAGCTGTCCGCGAGCCCCAAGTGTCGGGTGATGCTTGCCTACGCCATTGACGCTTCGGGGAAACGGCTCGAGCCGTCATCGATCCGCGGCTGTCAGGTCTGGTTCCGGGGATTGAACCTCGGCGCGACCGTGGTGACGCAGTACCGGGTGGATGACGCTCCCAACCCCATTCTGCCGACCTATCCGCGCAGGAGTTTTAGTTTTCAGAATTTCAGCCACCAGTTCGTCCTCAGTCAGTGGGTGCTCTGGCTGCCGCGGACAGCGGACCTGCATGAGGATCGCAGTGCCGGGGTGCTCCGCGAAGAAAAGACAATCGGCGACCTGAAGCGAGTGACCTGGACGATGCGAGACCAAGCCCCCGTCCTCCTCGAGCCGAGGATGCTCGCCCCACAGAGCCGATTGGCCCACGTCACCTTGAGCACGCTCCCCAGCTGGGAAATTTATCTGGCGTGGGAGCGTGGCCTGCTCAACGACGTTTTTCGGGGCAGTCCGCAGCTCGAGGCTGTGGCGCAGCGGTTGTTCGAGGGGGTCAGCGACCCGGCCGAGAAGCTCGCCCGGCTGCAGACCTATCTGATGGACGAGATTCGCTACAAGCAGGACTACGAGGACACCATAGCGGGCGTGAAGCCCCACGCCGCTTCGATGGTCATCGAGCGCGGCTACGGAGACTGCAAGGACAAGGCCGTCCTCTTCATCGCCCTAGCCAAGAAGGCCGGGCTGACGGCGGAGTTCGCGCTCCTGCGCACTCGGCCGCTGGGTCCTGTGGTCCAGGAAGTGCCGGAACAGCAGTTCAACCACGCGATTGTCTACTTGCCCCAGCAAGCGGGCGTCCCTGAAGCCCGCTTTTTCGACGGCACCGCCGATGCGTTGGATCTGGCCGCCGTGCCCGCCATCGACCAGGGCGCGAACTCCCTCGTTTTCGATCCTCTCACCAAGTCTTCCAACTGGCGCTCGATTCCTTTTCAGTCGCCGGAACACAACGGGGTCGAATCCAAGTACGACCTGAGCCTGAGTCCTGACGGCTCGGTTCGTGGCAGCCTCCAGGTGGAGGCAACGGGCGACGATGGCTCGTTGTTCAGACGTGTCTCTCGCAGTCCAAACCCGCTCATCCAGACCTTTCAATTGCTGATTGGTACAGTCTTCGCTCAGCCTCACCTGGAGACTCCCGAAGTCCTCGAGGTCAAGAACTACCGGGCACCTGCGAAACTGAGGGTGGCCTTCACCGCCCCGGCGATAGGTCAGCGAGAGAATGAAGATCTCCGAATCAAGCTGCCTTCTGAAAAAACCCTGAAAGAGATTTTTTCTCTCTCCGAGCGCAAGCACCCGGTGTCTTTCACCAGCCAGGAGCACTCCCACTCGCGGGTGAACCTTCACCTCCCCGCCGAGTTCCGGGTGAAGTCGCGGCCCGCTTCGCTGAAGCTCGAGAGCCGCTGTCTTTCGTTCACCCAGGAAAGCTCGAGCCGCGGCCAGGAGGTGCAGATCTCCCGGCAACTGTTCTTCCGCTGTCCGGAAATCGCTCCCGCCGAGTACCCCGCCGAGCGCGCGATGGCGAGTTTGATCAGCCAGGCCCTGGAGGAGAACCTGGTCTTGACGACCACTCATGGAAAGCGCGTGACCCGTCGCTGAAGCGTCCCCTTTCGCGGTATCACCGGCCCACGTGAAGCGCCTCAATCCGTTGTCCGCGTTGCTGTTGACGGTCACCGCCTGGTCGCTGTGGGCTCCCGCTGCCTACGCAGAGGTCCCTCCCCCAGCCACCGACGCCGGTGTGGCGACCGGGGTGCTCACCCGCGCTCCCCTCTTGCTCAAGCAGGTGGAGGCGCGCTTTCCCCCCGAGGCCGCTGATGCCGGAAGCGGGGGAACGGTCGAGCTCGAGCTGGATCTCGGGATTGACGGCAAGGTGACCGATGCCCGGGTCACCCACAGCGCGGGAGCGGCCTTCGATGCGGCAGCGCTCGAGGCGGTCCGCCAGTTCAAGTTCTCCCCGGCCGAGGTCGATGGCGTTCCGACGCCGGTGCGGATCGGCTACCGCTACGAGTTCCTCTTCCGCCCTCAGCAGGTGGAGCGCCCGGTCGCCCCTGACCTTGAGAACTTCACCGGGGTACTGCTCGAACGCGGCACCCGCAGCCCAGTTGCCGGCGCCACGGTGGTGGTGGGAACGGGGGACGCGGTGCAGGAAACCCTCTCGGATGCCCGGGGCGCGTTTTCCTTTCACGGTGTTCCGGCAGGGACCCAACCCGTGGTGGTCAGCCTCAATGGCTACGGGCGCTACGAGGTGAATGAGCACTTCGATTCAGGCCAGCGCACCGAGGTCACCTATTACGTCCGCCGACAGCGCTACGGCGATTTCGAGTCGGTGGTGCGCAGCCGCCGGGAGCGGAAGGAGGTCGCCCAGGTCTCGCTCAAGCGGGAAGAGATTCGCCTCATTCCGGGAACCCAGGGCGATGCCTTCAAGGTGGTGCAGAACCTGCCTGGAGTCGCGCGGGCGCCGTTCTCGCTCGGGCTGCTGATCGTCCGCGGTGGCAAGCCGTGGGACACCCGGGTCTACGTCGACGACGCCTACGTGCCGCTGCTGTTTCACTTTGGAGGGCTGAACGCGACCTTCAACTCCAGCCTGCTCGAGGACCTCTCGTTCCAGCCGGGAAACTTCGGCGCCGAGTATGGACGCAACATCGGAGGTCTGGTTCGCGCCACCACCCGAACTCCGAGTCAGCAGGGGCTGCACGGGTACGTCGACGTCAATGCGATCGACGCCTCGCTGATGCTGGAGTCACCGCTGGGCGGCAACTGGTCGCTCGCAGTGGGCGCGCGGCGCAGCTACATCGACATCGTCCTTCCCTGGGTGGTGAAGACGTTTGCGCCGAAGGCGAACGCGCTCAACTTCACCGTGGCTCCGCGCTATTACGACTACCAGCTCAAGCTCGAGCACCGCTCGGAGGGCAACAAGGACCGGTTCTCGGTGGCGCTGTTCGGCTCCAACGACGAGCTCGCCTTCGTCCTCTCCAATCCGGCGCTCGACCCTGAAGGCCGGGGAAACCTCTCCAGCCTGCTCGCCTACAACCGGCTGGCGGTGAATTACGAGCGGCAGCTGGGCGCCAATGTTCGGCTCAGCTCGCACAACCTGGTCGGCTACGACCACTTCGTCGCCTCGGTCGGCTCGGACCTCACCTTCGATTCCTCGGTCTACCCGGTGACAGGCCGCGAGGCGCTGCAGATCGATCTCCCCGCGCAGAACCTGTCGTTGTCGACCGGGGCCGATCTGTTCTTCCTCCCCTTTCGCTACCTCGTGCAGGGACCTCCGCGGTTCAAGCTGAACCAGATTCCGGATCCGTTCCTTTCCCGCCATCTGCTTCGGGAAGAGCTCTCATCTGAAACCTTCGAGCCTGGCCTCTTCGCCGAGGCGGTGTGGAAGCCTCTTCCCCGGCTGAAGTGGGTGGTGGGCCTTCGCGGCGACTACGACTCGCTGATGAACGACGCCTGGGCCGACCCGCGGAGCGCGGTTTTCTTCGACGCCACCGAGAGCCTCACCCTCAAGGCGGCTGCCGGATTGTTTCATCAGCCTCCCGATTATCGGCAGGGTCAGCTCTCGCGGACGTTCGGCAACCCCGACCTGCTCCCCGAAGCAGCGACCCACTACTCGGTGGGCGTGGAGAAGCGGTTCACCGATGCGATCGGCCTCGACGTTCAGCTCTACTACAAGGACCTCTTCCACCAGTCGCAGGCCACCCTAGCCGCACCGGCGGGCTCGCAGGCCAATGTCGACACTGTCGATCTGCACTACACCAGCCAGGGCCTGGGGCGGACCTTCGGGGTCGAGCTGCTGCTCAGGCACCAGCTGACGCGAAACTTCTTCGGGTGGATTTCGTACAGCTTCTCCCGCGCCGAGCGGCTCTACCCCACCACCGGCAAGTGGGGACTGCACCCGCTCGATCAACCCCACAACCTGATCGCAATTGGCAGTTACAAACTGCCCAGAGACTTCATCGTCGGGGTTCGCCTGCGCTATGCCACCGGGCCTTTGACCACGCCCTATGTCGGGGCGATCTACGACGCCAACGGGAACTATTACTTCCCCTTGATCGGCGAGCTGTTCAGCCGGCGGCTGCCCGACTTCTTCCAGGCAGACCTCCGGATCGACAAGCGCTTCGTGTTCGACCGCTGGATGCTGTCGCTCTACGCCGACATCCAGAACGTCACCAACCGTGGCAACGTCGAAGGGGTCGTCA
>JAYUUC010000722.1:0-8371 GCA_043755105.1 Myxococcales bacterium | reverse complement strand
CAACCAGCGCCCGCAGCTCGGCCCGATGCAGGTCGAGTTGCTCGCTCGCGCCGGGCAGGACCTTGAGAAAGGCGGCAGCCTTGGCCGCGCCCGCAGGTTGGCCGGGTCGGGGAGGCGCAGGAATGACCAGGTGCACCCGGGCGGCAGTCACCCCCTCGAAGCTCTCGAGCGTCTGGGCCAGGTCTCCAGAGAGCCCCGCCAACTGTCGCGAACGCTCCTCTGTCGCGCTGGGCACGAGCGTGCCCCCACCGAGAACTTCGAGCGTGTTGGGGGCACGGGTGTGAGGCAGACCCAGCTCGGAGAGCACCCGCACCGCGTCGACCGCCCGCTCGTCATCGACCTCGATCGCATAGGTCGGCTTTTTTCCCGACTCGGCCACTTTCCGTGCGACGAACCCACGCTCACTCAGAACCCGTTCGAGCTCGTTGGCCTGGCGCTCGTCAAGGCCATGCTGAATCTGGGTCTGACAGCCCATCAACCCCACGAAACACAGTCCCGCCCACCTGAAACGACGCATGTGCATCCCCTGTCAAACCTGGGTCTGAAGGACCTGCTTCACGCCCGAAGTCGCCTTCTCGATGACCTTCCCGGCGAGATCGAGCTCCTGGCTGGCGCGATACACGTTTGCCTGCAGCGAGAGCAGCTCTCCTGCGGTGAACGATCTGCCCGATTGCGCCAAACCGAGCACCTGATCGAGACGCTTCTGCGCCGAAGAGACCCGATCGAGCGCCCGTGCGGCCAAGGCCGCCTCCCGGCCCGGGGGCGAGGCCACCTGCTTCTGCTGATCTGCATTCCATTTCGCAGGACTGGACGGAGCGGTCGGGCACTTCTCCTTGCCTGCCAGTTCCACTGCGAAGCTGCGCGCTCCCCCCTCCACTGACGGAGAGAGGCGCGGCCCTCCGACTGACGCCAACGCTGAGATGGCCATGGCGGTTAGCGAATATTGTTGATCGCGGCCTTCGCCGAATCGTGGCGGACCTTGATCACGTTCGAGAGCGCGTTGAACTCCCGGCTCTCCTGCTGCATCGAGTTCTGAATCGCCAGGTACTCCTGACTTTGCTGCCGCTGTGCATCGATGAAAGAGAGCGAGTCTTCCCGCGCCGGGCCCACTTCGGGCGGGTTCGACGGGGCGCCGCCGGTGACGGTGTAGGGCGCCTTCGTCCCCACCGAATAGACGCCGCTGGTGACCGCATGCTGAATCGAGGTCACCCCGGCCAGGGCGGCGCTGACCACGGGCGAACCGGTTCCGACCCCGGTCAGCATCATGCCTCCGGAGGAAACGGCTCGGGCCACCGTGTCCGACAGCACCACTCCGAACTCATCGCGCGGGGTCTGACGGGGAACCGAGAGGGTGAGGGCGGTGGGGTCGATTCGATTCGTGGGGTCCATGGGCGCTCCGAAGAAACGGGTGGATGCTGCGGACGGCCTTCTCTTCACGGACCGTGCCTTCGCCGAGGCCCCTGGTTTCAGGCAGATAGAAACGGGTGCCCGCGACTGCGTCCGAAGCCGGAGACGTCGGGGTCCGAAAAATTGCCTGGGCTACAGCGCGATCAACACTGCTCCCGGCCTGTAGCGAAGGAGCAGACAATGCGAGCGATGCCCGAAGAGTCCGGAGAGCTGGAGCGTTTTCATCCCCGGGTGGACGCCAACTTCATGGTTCAGCTGATCTCGCGGGGGCGGACGGTGATCGCGAAGGCGCGCGACCTCTCGATGGCGGGCCTTTGGCTGATTGGAGATCCCGACCTCCCGATGGAGGGGCTGCAGATCTCGATTCCACTGCCCGACGACCGCGAGATTCTCACTGGCTGCTCGGTGAAGCGGCGCACCGACGACGGCATCGCCCTGCAGTTCGACCAGCTCGACTGGGAGGACCTCTTCGCCCTCGCCCGCTACCTCCACCCGCGACTGCCCTAGCTATTCGTAGGAAAGCGCCTCCACGACATCGAGCCCTGCAGCCCGCCGCGCAGGATAGAGCCCGGCGAGGATCGCGCACACCGTGGCGGAGATGCCGATCTGCAGCGCCGTCTTCCATGGGAACAGGTAGGGGAACGCCCAGCCCGTCACCTGTCCTCCCACCACCTGGGTGACGATCAGCCCCATCACCACCCCGGCGAGCGTCCCGAGCACGCCTCCGGAGATGCCGATCAGCGCGGCTTCCCCGACGAACAGCTTCACCACATGGGCCTTGCTCGCCCCCACCGCGCGGAGCAGGCCGATCTCGCGGGTCCGGTCGAGCACGGCGGCCAGCAGGGTGTTGATCACCCCCAGCAGTGCCAGCACGATCGCCACCACCTCCATCGCGTAGGTCATCGAAAAGGCACTGTCCACCAACGCCTTTGCTTCCTCGCGAAGCTCGCTGTTGGAGAGCACGTAAAGGTCGTACTGCTTACCGAACCTCGCGGTGATCTCCTTTCGAATCGACTCCAGCTTGGAGAGGTCAGAAAGGTAGAGCTCGAAGGTATCGACCCGGTCGTCGTTGAACTGAGTGACGAAGGTTTCGCGGTCGAGGAACACCGAGCCCTGGTCCGAGGTGTAGTCGGCGATCACCGCCGCGACCGTGTAGACGTGGACGCCGGTGGGCGTCGAGACCGGAAACTGACTGCCGAGGTGCAGCCCCCGCCGGCGCATCAGGTTCTCCGAGATGCTGACCTTGCCCTGGGCCCGCTCGGCCCGGGTGGGTGCGGCGCCTTCCAGCACCGTCGAGCGGCCCCGGGTGTAATAGAGTTCTGGGTTGAGCGAGATGATGTAGATGCGCAGCCCCTGCAGCTCGTAGGGGAAGATTCGAACCCGGTCCACTCCGGCCACGGCGGGGATTTTCTCGAGTTCGAAGCCGAGGTCGGGCTTCATCGGGCTGTTCTGAACGCCGGCCATCTTCGCCGAGGAAGTCACGAACAGATCCGCCGGGACCGACTGTCTCAGCCACTTCTCGGTGCTGTCCTGAAATGACCCGACGAAGCCCGCGATGCACACCGTCATCGCCACACCGATCGCGAGGGCGGATACCGGCACTGCGGTTCTCCCCGGCGCTCGGGAGAAATTGTCCGCCGCCAACCGCCCGCTGATCCCGAGCACCAGCTCGCCGGGCCGCTGGTAAACCCGGTGCACGCTTCTCAGCAATAAGGGCGAGAGCAGCGAGGTCCCCATCAGGATGAAGAAGATGGCCAGGTAGCCTCCGACCGCGAAGTTCTCGGCCGGGGGCGGAATCAGCATCACCAAAGGCGCCAGGGCGAACAGGCCGAGAGCGAGCAAGGTCATCGGTGAGCGCCAAGAAGGTTGCTCGCCTCCAGAGGCGATGTCCCGGCGAAGGGCCTCGACCGGTTGCACCCGCGAGGCAATGATCGCGGGTCGCAGGGCAGCGAAGGCGCTCCCGGCCAGCCCGAGCAACATTCCCAGCGCCGCCTCGAGCAGGCCGATCTTCACTTCGCCTGCGCTCACCTTGACGTAGAGCGAAGAGATGGTCGAGGCCACGCCCTTCATCGCGCCCCGGGCCACCAGCGCGCCCAGGGGAAGGCCCAGCGCGGTTCCCAGGAAACCCATCAGCAGCGCTTCGAGGGTGAACATCAGACGGATTCGACGCTTGCTCGCTCCGAGCGCGCGCAGGGTTCCGATCTCTCGTCTGCGCTGGACCACTCCGATGGCAACGGTGTTGTAGACGAGGAAGACGCCGACCAGCAGCGCGACTCCCGAGCCCAGGTTCAGCCCCATCTGGAAGCTGCGCACCATCTTCTCGACGCTTCCGCCGCGACGGTCCGGTCGCTCGACCTCGAAGGTGGGGCCGATCGCCTGGGAAATTCGGGCCTTCACCTCGGCCTCGCCGACCGCGTGGTCCACGGCGACGTCGATCCGGTCGAGGTTATGGCCGCGGCCGAAGGCCTCCTGCGCCGAGGCGAGGTACATCACCCCGACCAAACCGCCGAACGCCTTCACCGGGCCGGTTTCCTTGATCAGCGCGTGGACCACGAAGGTCTTCACCCCGCTCGAGGTCTGGAGCTGGAACGAGCTGCCCGCAGAGAGGTGATGATTGGCGGCAAAGCGCTCGGAGACCAGCATCCGGTCGGTGGAGTTGAGGAACTCGAGGTCGTCGGCGAGCGAGCCGATGTCCTTGTCCACCGCTTCGTAGGTGCGGAAGAACCCATCGTCGAGCAGGTCCACGCCCATCACGTAGAGGCTCTCGCCCGGACTGCCTTCCACCGGAGCCACCACCGTCACGCCCGCCGAGGCATGCACCACGCCGGGGACCGCCTTCACCTTCTCGAGCACCCCTTCGTCGAAACCGGCCTGGCTCGCGGCGACGGTGAGGTCGGCCTTGCCCGCGATGGTGTCGATGGTGGAGCGGAAGGCCCCCATCACCGAGCGGTTTATCGCGGTGATGCCCACCATCGTGCCCACGCCCACCGCGACGCCGAACAGGGTCAACAGGGAGCGCAGCGGTGAGCCGAAGAGGTGCCGAATCGAGATCAGCCGAAGCAGAGCGAGCATCGTGGAAGCACCTTAACCGGGAGTGCTCGGCGAAGCGGGCTTCAAGATGGCCGCTCTGCGGTGGCTGAACGGAAGGGCCTTCCCAACGCCGCACGAATCAGCGTTGGGCCTCAACCCCCGGACTCCCCTGGACGGCAACTCGGCCAGATCCAGAGGCAGGTGGCGTTCGGTCTCAGAGCGACCAACCGAGATTGAGGTTCAGCTTGGGCAGCACCGCCCGCCCGACGGCGGTATCGCCATTCGAGACCGCGGCCCGAACGACCAGCATTGCCGGGCCGGCCTGGAGGTCGAGGGTGAACCCGCGGTTGGTCGCCAGCTTGTAGCCAATCATCGGGGACACCACAATTCCGTTCCCGGTGCCAGAACCGTCGTCGAGCGAGGCCGCGATGTATTGAACGTCGAGGGCCAGGCTCATTCCGTGAATGAAGGTCCCGACCGGGTAGACACGCCCCTGCAGACCGACCAGCCCCAGTGTGGCCGGGTGGTTCAAGGAACCCAGGCCTGCCGATACCGCGATGCTGGCGTACGAGCTCAGACGGAATTCGGCTGTCGTTTCGAGAACGCCATTCGCGAGCAAGAGAACAGGAGAAAAAGTCAGCGACACGTTGTGCTGAACGTCGTCGCTGGCGCGGGCCGGTTTTTCGACGCTCATCGGAGCATCGCTGGGCCGGTCCTCTGCGAGGGCGGCGGTGGAGAGGGACAGCGAAGCGAAGAGGAGACAGAACCTCGTGTGCCCTCGGCCTTTGGGGGTCGACCGCGCTGCGGAATGGGTGTTGTTGACGTTCTTCATCGGGTTCACCTCTCTATTGGCCGTCCGGAATGGACGCTCAAGAGAGGTATCGGGGAAGGCTTTCCCCAAGGAAGACTCGACTGCGCCGCCGATGCGCAGTCTCGCCCATCAGCGTCGTAACCCGATGGGATTCTTGAGCTTCGACTCTCGCTGTTTCGCTCCCTGCGCACTTCTGCGCTAACGTTTCATCAATGCGCATCGGGACCAGGCCCCCGACCCAACGGTCCGAAATCAAGAACCGGGCGCCGGCCCGCGAGTGGGCCCGGCTGCTCCTCGACCGGGCCCCCGATCGCAAGAGCTCCTTCACCACTCCGATGAGCGACCCGCTGCTGATGGCCGCGCTCGATTCACCCATTGCGGCGCTCGAGAAGAACGGTTGGCACCCACTCCTCGCCCGGCGCATCGCGCTCGGCCAACTGATCCTCTCCCTCGAAAAACCTGACGGGCAGCTGGACTGGGCGGCCGCCCGGAAGCGATTTGGTTCCGCTTTCGAGGAGACCCTCCTCCACGTCAAGGCGGGGCCGAAGGTCAGAGCCCTCGGTGAATACGTGCTTAGCGAAAGGGAGCCCAAGATTGACTCCCGCTACGACGACGGCTTCCAGAAGCACATCGCGACGACCGCTGACCGCCTCACCGCCAACCGAATGAACAAGTGGCGCTTCCAGGCGCCAGCGTTGCCGCCATCTCCTAACTGGCAAGCATCCTCTCCACCCGGAACGTTGCTCGGGGTGGTCGAAACTTTTCTCTCTCGCGATTGTTCGTCGCTGCTCGACGGTGAAGGTCGGCTGCGGCTGCCCCCGGATCTGGCCTGGTCTGACGGAGCTCGCGAGCTCGAAGAGAAACTTCAGGCCAGAATCGATGAAGCCTGGGCTTACGGTCGAACCCCCTTCGAGGGCGCGTTTCCCCTGGCGGTCGCGCGGATCTTCCACGAGCTGCAAGGTGATTCCGTGGAGCAGAGGGCTGCGAATGGCGGAGACGCGCTCGATGCCTTGATCGGTCAAGCAACTGGATTCCCGTCCCGCTACCGGACCCGGGTCGAAGAATTGAATTGGGCACCTTCCAGACTGCTTTCAGCCGCGGAGGGATCGGTCCAGCTGGGGATGCCTGACGCGGGCATCTATGCTCACCCCTTCGTCGACGCCCTCCTCAAAGAGCAGCGCGCGCGACAGGCTCCGATGTCGGTGCTGGACAGATTGGCCGACCGGCTGGGAACGGCGGACCTGTTCCGGGGAACAGCCGTCCTCAATCGCGGGCATCTGATGGACACCACGGTGGAGTTGCAGAAGGTCATCGACTCCGGGCCTTCCCTGTTTCTGGCCAAGCCCTACTCCCACAACGCTCTGGTGGCGCGCGAGCTTCGCCGCGATGGCCACTCGGTGGCGGTACTGAACGACACCGGCGGCTGGCCCGGAATGCCCGGGGCAGAGCTGGTCGAAGCCCAGCGCGCCGCGATCGAACGCAACCCCAACGCCTATTTCTTTGGCCAATTCACGACCGTGGTGCCTCGTTGGCTCAAAGAGATCGGGACGCAGGACGCACCGATTCACCTGCTCGATGACGGTGCCGAGGCCATCCTCTATCTCTCCCACGCGCACCCTGAGCTGGCCTCGAGAACCACCGCGGTCGAGCAGACCCGCTCCGGCGCCAACAAGCTCAAGAGCGTCGAGCTGGACTTTCCCGTCGTCAACGTCGCCGAGAGCTCGCTCAAGCTGGTGATGGAATCGGTGTTGATTGGTTGGTCACTGGCCGCCGAGATCGAGCGACAGATCGTCGACTGGGAGAGCCTCGGAATCGAGCGCGGCCAGAAGATGGTGCTGCTCGGTTACGGCGCTGTGGGGCGAGCGACCGCCCAGTGTTTGCGGGCGCAGGGGTTCGAGCTCGAGATCTATGACGAGGACCCGGCGAAAATGGCCCAAGCGCGTGCGGAAGGCTTCGTCACTCCAGCGAAGGCCGCGGCCCTTGCGAGCGCCGACTATGTCCTCGGCGCCACCGGCAAGACCTCGCTGACCCGGGGTGATTTCGTCGGCATCAAGAATGGCGCCAAGCTCTTCACTCTCAGCAGCTCGACCGTCGAATTCGCCGTGGGAGGGGAAGGGCTCGCGGTGAAACAGCCCCATCGCTTCGACCGTGTCTATTACAGCGACTTTCAAGGAATCGAGGTGCCTGTCGGCCCATCGAACGATCACGCCAGCCTCGTGATCACCCTCTTGGACCGTGAATTCCTGGCGGCCAACTCCCTCTTTCCGATCAATTTCCTCGGCGGCCCACACACCCTGAGGCCCGAGTACATCCAGGTCACCCGCGCCCTGCTCTATCTGGGGAGCGTGGTGGCGAAGACATTGCCTCCGGGGTCCAAGGGGCTGATTGACCTCAACTCCACCGAACTGGGGCGGAAAGAGCAGCTCGCGATCGCCGCTGACTTCATCAACGAGATGCGAGCCCTGAGCCCGGAGGTCCTCCCTCCGTACATTCTTGCGATGCTTGAAGAGGCCTACCGCGAGGTACAGAAGGAACTGGGAAGGTGAGCGTGCTTTCGGCACAGACCCTGGGGATGCTCCGGCGGCATCCGCTGTGGGCCTCTGCGTCGGATTCCGGCCTGCGGTCCTTGCTGGCGAAGAGCCGGACGCTCGAGTTGCTCGCGGGGAGCAACGTCCTCGAACGCGGCCAGCCTGCCGACTCGATCTATCTTCTCTGCGATGGTGCGGTGCGGGTCTACCTCCCGGGAGAACGGGAAGAGCACCAGATCACCGTGAAGCTCTTCTGGGCCCCGGCGGTGTTTGGTGAAGCGGAAGCGGTTCTCGGAACGGCCTGGGGCGAGACGGTCGAGGCGCTCACTGCGGTGCAATTGCTTGCCACCGACGTGAACGCCTATCTCTCGGTGCTCGAGCGGGAAACCCAGCCCGCCTTTCGCCACTATCTCGATGTCTGCTGTCGCTTCGGCATCACGGTCCAGCTCGCCCGCACCACCCACTTTGCCGAGCTGCGGGAACGGGTTTCGGCACTCCTGGTCTCGTACGCCAACCACTTCGGGCAGGCCCGGGAAGATGGTTCGCTGCTGATCGACCACCCCTTGACCCAGGACCGGATTGCCCTCGAGGTGGG
>JAYUUC010000721.1:0-2838 GCA_043755105.1 Myxococcales bacterium | reverse complement strand
CAGCCGGCGGGCGAGGTTGGGTAGAATCACCGTCCCCCCTCCATGCACCTCGCGAATCGCTTCGATGATCTTGTCGGCGCTGGCGCCCTTGAGCAGATAGCCAGACGCTCCGGCGCGGACGGCTTCGAGCACTTTGTCTTCCTCGTCGAAGATGGTGAAGATCAGGATCTCGATCTGCGGGAAGCGGGCCTTGATCTGCCGGGTGACCTCGATTCCATTCATCCGCGGCAACCCCAGGTCCAGAAGGAGCACCGCCGGTCTGAGCCGCTCGACCTCTTCGAGCGCGGTCTCACCGGAAAGGGCGGTCCCTACGATTTCTATCTCCGAACGGCCCTCGAACAGCTTGAGCTGGTTGCGGAGGATCGGGGTCTGGTCCTCGACCATCAGGACGCGAATCGCGGTCGGTGCAGAAGGGGCTGAAGGCGAATCCATCGGGGCGACGCTTCCTCAGTTGATGATCGGAATGGTGAAGAGAATTTGCGCTCCCGCACCAGGGGCGGTCTGAAAGTCCACCTCTGCCCCCAGGGCTGCGGCCCGCTCGCGGAGGTGGACGAGACCGTAATGGCCTACCCGGGGAACTTTGGGGTCGAACCCGCGGCCGTCGTCCTTCACCGAAAGCTGCACCCGCGCGTCGTCGAAGCGCAGCACCACTTCAACGTTGCTCGCGTGGGCATGCTTGGACGCATTGTTGAGACATTCCTGCAGGACCCGGAACAGCGCCAGCTGTGCTTCCGGAGCGAGCCGGGCGGGCAACCCCTGTCGCTCGAAGCGCACCGGCAGCTGGGTGCGGTCGCGGAAGGTCTTGATGTATTCCTCGAGCCCGCTGCTGAGATCGAAGTCCTCTCGCATCATCCGCAGGTTCCGGCGCAGCTCTTCGATCGAGGACTCGGCCGAGGCCTTCAGCTCCTTGATCTCGGAGAGCAGCGGTTCTTCGCGCGCCAGCTGGGTCAGGTACTCGGCCTGGATGATCAGCGCCGAGAGCGAGGCCCCGAGGCCGTCGTGAATCTCCCGAGCCAGGCGGTTGCGCTCCTCGACCACCGCCAGTTCCTTGAGGTCGCCCTGAAGCTCGAGCACCTCGCGGTGCGCGCTCACCTCGCGCTCGTTCAAGTACACGATCACGTAGATGATGATGAAGTTGAGTGCCGAGTACCACAGCAGCGTCAGCACCTCGATCGTGGTCGGAGACCTGTTGAGGATCTGATCCAGCCGGGTGGTGATTGGCAAGGTGAGCAGCGGCGGAAGGATCGCCAGCGGCCTCGGAAAGAGGATGGCGAACAAGGTGGTGAAGAGCAGCTGCGTCGCGAGCAGGGGGCTTTGCAACCCGCCACCGACCTGAGGCCTCGCGATCAACACCACCATGATCATCAGGTCCAGACAGAGGGTGATGTAGGTGACGAAGCGGCCGGCCACCGGGTGGTCGATCACCATGTAGTTGGCGATGCTGTAGAGCAACATCGCGAAGTAGCCGGCGAAGGCCACCATGCCGTGAAGGCCGAAATAGTTCGCCCAGGCCGGCACCGCGAGGATCATCAGCCCCAGGGTGAGGAACATCATCCGCGCGTAGAACAGGGCCCGCGCCCGGGCGACGAAGCGCTCCTCCATCCACGACTGCGAGGCCTGCGCGGGGGAAACCGTCTTCTTGAGATGGCGCCGGGCGAGCACTTCCGAGACCCGCGAGCGCCGATCTTGATGCGGAGGACCAACGGTGGCGAGCTCGGAGTCGTTCAAGGCTTATTTATTGTACGCCGGTTTGACCGCCGTCTTCCCCACCGCATTGGGTGCGAGCCTCGGGGTGCAGCGAGTACACCCAATCCGCTCGGCTACGGGTCAACCCGGTGCGTTCGTCGAACAGCGGGGTTCCACCTGCATAGACCGTCCCTGCGGGAGCGCCATAGGGGTCGAGATTGCGGGTGGCGAGCCAGCGGTCCAGACACGCCTGCGGTGATTCAGCCCCTGGCCGCCTTTGACAGCCCGTCGCGAGCAGGAGAAAAAGGAGCAGCAACCGAGAAGTTTTCATATCTAGTCCCGAGGCCATGACCCACGCGCCTGCCGCCTGTCACAGCGTACTCGAGACCGTGGGCGGAGCCCCGCTGGTCCCGCTCGCCCGCATCGGTCCGCAGGGGGGAGCGCAGGTCTATCTGAAGCTTGAACAGCTGAGCCCGAACGGCAGCCTCGGCGACCGTGTTGCCTGGGCCTTGCTCGAGCATGCCGAACGGCGCGGGGCGGTTGTTTCGGGAACCGTGCTCTTTCTCGCCAGCACCGGCAATTGCGCCATCGGCCTGGCCTGGCTTGCCCGCAGCAAGGGAAACCCGATCACCGTCGTGGTCCCGGACGACACGACCTCTGAACGGCGTCAGCTTCTGGCGGCGTACGGCGCGAAGGTCAAGCTCACTCCGGCCTCGGGCGGTCTGGCGCTCGCGCAGGAGCAGGCAGCAGTGCTCGCGTCCCAGGTCCCCGGCAGCTGGATTCCGGACGCCAGTGACTGGGACGCGGTGCTGCTCGCCGAGGCTGAGACTCTTGGTCGGGAACTGGTAGACGCCGCCGCCGAGCTGGGGGGCCGAATCGACGGGCTGGTGATGGGAGTCGGCTCGGGCCGAACGCTGGCAGGAATCTGCGCCCCGGTCCGAGAGGCGTTTCCGCACGTCAGAATTCTCGCCGTCGAGCCAGCGGGGAGTGCCACCTACAGCGGGGGTCCGGTCGCTCCGCACCCTCTTCAAGGACTCGGGCTCCAGCCTTCGCCGCTGCGGACCGACGGTGCCGAGCCCACACCCGTCGAGGCAGAGTCCGCGCTGGAGACGATGGCCCGACTGGGCCGGGAAGAAGGGTTGCTCGTCGGAC
>JAYUUC010000720.1:0-2851 GCA_043755105.1 Myxococcales bacterium | reverse complement strand
CTGACCGCCAGCATTGCCGGCAGAGGTCGTGGTCACGCCGCCAGACGAACTTGCCAGTCAGTCGCTGGAAGAACAGGGCTTTCCTCTGGCCACACATCGCGCAGCACCGTCGGTCCATGGCATCTCCTCCTGGAGTTGAGAGTCGCGAGAGAAATGGCTCTGACAGCGGCAAGGCCTCGGCATCGAGCGCCTGACGAGGCGGGCGCCGCGAATGGCTGGTCGGCTCCGCAGGCGATTGAAGCTCGCTGGTTTGGTACCCAGTCATTTGGGGCTCCAAACGTCGCTCCGCGCGGTCTCGCCAGCCGCGAGTCGGCCTGGCGAACGACATCCGCCGCCAAGCATTGCGATGAGGTCCATCGCGCTCGAGACAGCGCTGTTACGCGAGAGCCCGGTGACATCCAGGACGCGGCCAGCGCCGGCCACAGGGCGCTTCAACCCCTCGCGAAAGGCATCGCGTAGCTGAGCCGCTGCACCGGGGAGGAATGTGCGCTGGTCTTCAATCGAGGTGCCGTGTACGACGTCAATTACTTTTGCCGGTGGCGGACAACTACTTTTGCCGGTCCGAGCCAGGGTGAAGACACACCGCGGCGACCGCGGGGTGGTCCAGGTTGAGCGCCAGGTTCTTCGGTCACGCGCTCATCGCTACGCCTTCGCCTCGTGCTCCCCTTCGAGGTCCGTCGTGGAGCTGGTTCGGTACGACTCGACCACCGCGTTGAGCTCCGCGTCGGAGAAGCCAACCGACTCGCTCAAGTGCTCGACAAATGAAGTCAGGAGGGCCTTCGACTCAGGATTCATGGGTTTCTCCACTGCATCGATGTGTCAATTGAGTGCCAGACTCACGCGCCGGAGATGCGCTGCTGTGCTTCGAGCCAGCGCCATACAGCCAGGTTTTGCGCGTGTCCTCGGCCCGACTCATCCGGCAGCCCGACGGCCTGGTCGGCGACGGGGAGGAACTCCGCCAGCGTCGAGCCGAGGTGGTCTCGGCTGACCAGCACCAACCCGACTTGATGCCTGGACGCCATGACGCAGAGCCGGCCTGTGGCGAGGTCAAAGGTCGAGGGGTCGAGCACGCTGCTCAGCGGGTGGACCACGACCATCACCTTGCGTTCGAGGCCCTGCCAGCGCTCCGGGGTGTCCACGCGCACTTCGCCCGCCAGCGCTCCGAGCGCGTCCGTCATCCGCGAGTTCATCACCCGGTGTGAGGCCGAGACGCCGATGTCTTCGGGACGAAGTCGCGTGACCTTCCCTTCGAAGAGGACCGAGGCCTTCCGAGCCAGGAGCCTCTGCACGACCTCCGCGGCTTGCTCCGCGACCTCGAGATCCTCTTCGAGCGGCGGGCCCGAGTCGGGCGTCGGCACGGTCAGCAGCGACACCGAGCCTGTGGTGAGCAGGTCGATGGCTCCGTCGGCGCCGCTGCTGGTGCCGGGCTTCGCACCCTTGACCTCGAGCCTGCGCTCGTTCGGGTCCGACCACGCCTCGAAGCTGAAGTCGTAGAAGGACTGGAGCAGCTGGGCGGTGTCGTGCGGCAGCCGCGTGGTCACGGGCAGCGACAGGCTGACGCAGGGCAGGGTGCTGTCGCGGAGGATGACCTGGGGCGCGGGCAGGTGCGGCGGACGACGGGAGGTCTGCCACCGCGAGACGTCGATGGTCACCACGGGCGGGATCTGGCCTGGGTCGCCGACCAGGACAAAGCGCGGCGCGACCTGGCTCAACAGCATGAAGTCGGCCCAGGCCATCTGCCAGGCCTCGTCCACGAACAGGTAGTCGTAGGGCTGCGGCACCTCGATGAGCGACCACTTGGCGGTCGTCGATACGACCAAGGCAGGCTCCTGGGGCAGGTCCTTGGTGGCCTGCACCCAGCTCACGGACGCGCCCAGATTCACGGGGGGCGCCGCAGCCGAGGCAAAGCGAATGACCGGGATGGTCGGGAACTCAGCCGCCATTCGGCGGCAGAAGTCGTCGGCCTGAGCGTTGGTCTGCGTCGCCACGGCGACGCTCATCTGCATGTGCCGAGCGAGCGCGACCGCCCGCAGCGTCACGTAGGTCTTCCCCGAGCCCGGCGGCGCCTTCAGGACCAGCAGCGGCCGCTGAGCCTGTACGTGCTCGAGCACCGCCTGGAGCACCGCGCGGCGCTTGGCATGAAGCAGCTCCTGGCGACTCATCCCGACCTCCCCAGCTTCTCGACCAGCTTGACCAGATCGCCTGGTTTGCCCTTGCTCGGGCTTGTGTGTGGCAGTGGCGCGGCGTGGGTCAGCCAGCCACCTGGGCCGTCCCCGTTCCAGACACGGAAGGACTTCCGCATCGACAGTCCGACCATGCTCGTCGAGAGGAGAACCACCGCTGTTCCCGCCAGGGAGTCGTCGTTAGCCGCAGGCGCCCCAACGTCCGTGCGAGCTCGCTTCCATTCGGTGATCTCGACCGTGAGGACGCGGACCCCCTTCACGATCTCCATCGAGCGGATGGCCCCGGCGCGCCCTCGCAGCCCCACCACGCAGACGCCGGACCCTTCGCGAAGCTTGAGGGTCCCTTCGGCAGGCGCGTGGACCGTCCAGACCGGGATGGAGGTCCTGCCCGTGCCCTCGTCGACCACGCTGACGATCTCGCCCGAGATAGCGCTGCCTTCCGCCATGGCGTCGTCGAGCAGCTCGGGGTCGCCGTGGACCAGCTCCGATAGCGTCAGCTCCGAGGCGTGCAGGTGTGCGAAGTATCGCGAGGCCGCAGCCGGAGGGTGGAAGTCTGTTTCTGGTTGGTTGTGAAACTGGACGATCGCGCCCTGGTTAATCTGCTCCGGGGATGCGATCTCGCGGCGCCAGTACTGGAAGTAGAACTCATCGGCGCCAAGCGTCTCCAG
>JAYUUC010000719.1:0-8408 GCA_043755105.1 Myxococcales bacterium | reverse complement strand
CAGCCGATGACGAGGGCCTGGCCCGGCTGCGCAACTTCTTCGAATCCTGCACGTCGCCGCTGTCCCTGGCACGCTTCCCGGAAGGCATCCTGAGAGGCCTGGGCGCGGAACCTGCGACGGGCAGAGAGGGCACCGAGGTGATCGAGGTGCGTGGCTGGGGTCCCTGGGCGCCGCTGACCTGGAGCGGACCTCAGCGAGTTCCTCCCTCAATTCATGTCTATCTCGATGAACATGGCCAAGCGCCGATCTTCGATTCTGGCGACGGGGCGTCTGCACCCGAAGCGACGCGCTTCGGGCGTTACGAGCTCGGTGAACGGCTGGGAACGGGCGGAATGGCCGAGGTGTTTCTCGCGCGGCAGATCGGCCTCGGCGGCTTCGAGAAGAAGGTGGTGCTGAAACGGATTCTCCCCCACCTTTCCCACGAGGAAGCCTTCCTGCGCATGTTCCTCGACGAGGCGAGGCTGGCGGCGCGGATCTCCCACCCCAACGTGGTCGAGATTTACGACGTCGGCCAGGTCAGTCAGTGCCACTTCATTGCGATGGAGCATGTGCCCGGTGCGGACCTTGCCCAGCTGTTGCGGATGTCGCGGCTGCTCCAGATGCCGGTGCCGGTGCCGATCTGCGCCTACCTCATGGCGGAGGTCTGCGCGGGTCTTTCCGCGGCCCACGGGTGGACCGACGAAACCGGAAAGCGGAGGCCGATCATCCACCGGGACGTTTCCCCGCACAACGTCCTGGTGTCCTTTCACGGAGACGTGAAGTTGAGCGACTTCGGAATCGCCAAGGCGGCCGACTCCGCCGCCAGTACCCCTACCTCGGCGATCAAGGGCAAGTTGGCCTTCCTTGCTCCCGAGCTGGTCGACGGCAGCAAGACCTCGGGCACCGAGCAGAGCGACCTCTTCGCCCTCGGGGTGGTGCTCTATCAGTGCCTCACGGGCGTGCAGCCCTTTCTTCGCGAAACCGAATTTCAAACCTTGAGTGCGATCATCAAGGAAGACCCGCTTCCTCCTTCCTCGTTGCGGCCGGGCATTCCCCCCGAACTCGAGCGCATCGTCGCCCGCGCCCTGCAGCGCGATCCGCTGAAGCGATGTCCGTCAGCGGTCGCGCTTGGCGCTGACCTCCAGCGTTTCAACGCCACCGAGTCGGAGCCCGGGGGAAGAGATGCTCTGCGACTTCTGATGACTCAAATGGACGATCGAGCACGGCAACTCGGGTTCAGGGCCTGGGTGGCGACTCCGACCTCGACCACCGGGTCGTTCGAAGCGCCGGCACCGGGAGGAGGGGCAACTGCGGATTCAGATCGGACTCCCACCCGGTAAGCCTTCGCCTAGACGCTGCTCGACGGCCGAACCCCGAGCTGCAGGGCGAGCAACGCCAGCTGGGTTCGATTCTCCGACCCCAACTTTCGGTAGAGGCTGGAGACGTGCGCCTTGACCGTCCGCTCCGAGATGTTGAGCAGGGCGGCGATCTTCAAGTTGTCTCCTCCGGCAGCGACGTAGCTGAGGACCTCGCGCTCCCGCTCGGTGAGTGACTGGAGCAACGGGTTGAGCGGCTCGGGAGGGCGCACCCGAAGCGGTGAGTCCATCAGGTGCATCGGCACCAGCCGCTCGCCCCGCGCCACCGCTTGAACGGCGCCGACCAGGCTCTCGCGTTCGGCCGACAGTTTGTCCAGATAACCCGATGCACCTTCCTGGTAGCAGCGATCGACCATCTGCGGCTCGACCGAGCCCGAGAACACCAGCACCCCGACCTGGGGGTGGCGCTGGTGTACTTCCTTCACCACCTCGAGTCCGCCCTGGAGCAGTTGTCCCCAGCGGTCCTGCAGGGACAGATCGATGATGGCCACCGCCGGGTTGTCGCTCGAGATGTGGGAAAGAAAAGAACCGGGGTCTCCGTACTGGCCGACCACCGAGAACCCCGCGTCTTCGAGAAGCGCGCTGAGGCTTTGGCGCATCAGCGATTGGTCCTCGAGAATCGAGACTGTCGTCACAGCAGTGGCTTCCATAGTGTCTTGCCTCGAATCCTGCCCGTATGGGCAGGCTCATGAAGAATGGATTGCGGTGTAGTGCGGCGTGCGCTTTTCACCAGCGCGTGAGGATTAAACCGCTCTTGCTTGTCAAGAAACCAGCGGGCGTGGGGATGAGCAGATGTCCTGCGCTGATCACCTCCCGATGTGGCATAGGGGCCCGATGACCCCGGACTTCCCGCCCACCCCGCCGCAGCCTCCTCGAACACCGAAGCGCTCCGGGGCAACGTGGGCATTTGTGCTCGCGCTCACAGGCCTCTGCTGTCCGCCGCTGGGCATCGTGGGAGGCATCCTCGCGTTGATCTCTTTGTCCGAGGCGCGCAAACGAGGCGAACCCTCGCCCATTCTTGCCATTGCGACCATCGTCCTCGGCGTCCTCTCATTGTTCATCGGCATTGGGTTCTTTGCGTTCACGGTGAAGGCCAACGCGGATCGTCAGAAATCGGCGCAAGAGACCAAATCGAAGCTCAAAGGCCGAATTGACTCACAAACGCTCGACGCTGACACGGCATGCGAGCTCGCCCGGGACTACTTCCTTTCTGTGAGGGAAATGACGATCGGGAACCTCGACTGTCCGAAGTCACTCACCGGGCCCCGCGAGTTGCCCAGGCTCGCCGGTGTCGCGCTCGATGAGGCGGGAGCCCGTACGACCAAGACGTTCTGCTTTGCCCGCGCCCACCGCTGGTATGTCTTCTCTGTGCCAGGTGACGGCCAGTGCCCCGAAGCCGCGCCCGTCGCGGACGGTCCGATACCCGCGAACGATGAAGAATTCGTGAAAGAGGAGACGGGCCTCCGGCAATCAGCGCAAGCCGCGCGCGCCAAGGAGGTGATTTCACGGTTCAAGGACGAGGTGGAAGAGCGGGTCGGCCAGCTCCCTGATGAGCACGAGGAGGTGAAGTGCCCTTCTTGGAACGACGACAAAGTGCCGGCCACGTTCGTCGACGCGCGTCTGCTGGCCGGGAACATGCGGGCGGAAGAGGCCGAGAGCTGGTCGCCGATGTCGGATCCGTCTTGGAGAACGGCGCTGGATGGGAAGCAGGGAAGCGTCGCGCGCGCTGACGCGATCGACGCGCTTCATTCAAAGAGCCGCTATGTCCTGGTCTTCGACGGCACCGGGGCGCACGACTGGCCGGTGGAGAAGGGCGACAGCTTCGAGATCGGCACCTTCGACGGCTGGATGACCCTGATCGACTTCTCCAAGGGCGAAGTCGTCTGCGACGCGCCTTTGAGGTGGCAGAGCTCGACCAACGTCGGCGGCGGTGTGAAGCTCAAAATCATGCCGAACAAGAGCACCAAAGGTCTGATCGCCGACGATTTCGAGAGCAGGTTCAAGGACGCGGCCTCAGCGGCGGCTGCAAAGATGTCGGGAGGCAAGCTGAAGTTCCTGGAGTGACGTCCAGGCCACGTTTGGCACCGCGAAGCTGATCGCCTCTCGGTCTGACCTTGGTTAGGGTGCGGCAATGGCCTCAGTGGATGCGCTCCCCGAGCTGTTCTCGAAGTTGTTTCAGGCCCACCCCTGGCATGGGGTACCGGCCGGCGACCCCGAGGGAATGCTCACCGTCTACGTGGAGATCGTCCCCACCGACCCGGTGAAGTATGAGCTCGACAAGCCGTCGGGCCACCTGCGCATCGACCGGCCGCAGCGGTTCTCCAGCCTTCCGCCCACGCTCTACGGGTTCATTCCCCAGACGTACTGCGGCACCCAGACGGCGCTTCGATGTGAGCAGCGAACCCAGCTGCGAGGCATCAAGGGAGATGGCGACCCGCTCGATGTCTGCGTGCTCACCGAAAAGACGATTGGCGCCGGGGCCTTCCTCGCCCGGGCGCGCCCGATTGGAGGGCTGCGGCTGGTGGACGCTGACCAGGCGGACGACAAGATCATCGCGGTGCTCGAAGGAGACCTCGCCTACGGGCACCTCACCGAGCTGGCGCAGTGCCCCAAGCCGCTGGTCGACCGGCTGTCGCATTACTTCTCCAGCTACAAGCAGCTGCCCACCGAGACCCTCCGCAAGGTCCAGATCGCCGAGATCTATGATCGCGCCGAGGCCATCGAAGTCGTCCGCAGCAGCATCGCCGACTATCGAACCGACTTCGGTGCCCCCGAGGCCCGGCTCGATGCGCTGCGCGCGCTGCTTCGTGCCACCCCTTGAAACAAAGGGCAGACCCACCACCCTTTCCTTTCCCCCAAAAGAGAAACCATGCGACCGATTCAGGAAGTGGCCCGGGACCTTGACCTTGCTGCCGAGGACCTTTCGCTCTTCGGCGACCAGATGGCGAAGCTGCGCCACGGCACGCTCCAGCGCCTTCTCGAGGCGCCTCCCCGGGCCAAGCTGATCCTGGTCTCGGCGATGACCCCGACCAAGAGCGGGGAAGGGAAGACCACCACCTCGGTGGGGCTGGCCCAGGGGCTTGCCCGCAGGGGAAAGCGGGCGATGCTCGCCCTGCGACAGCCTTCGCTCGGCCCGGTGTTCGGCGCCAAGGGAGGAGGCACCGGCGGTGGCCGCGCCCAGCTCGTCCCTTCGGAGCGAATCAACCTGCACTTCACCGGCGACCTGCATGCGATCGGCGCCGCCAACAACCTCCTCGCCGCGCTGGTGGACAACGCACTCCACTTCCGCGCCGCGCTCGGCCTCGACCCGCGTCGGGTGCTGTGGCGGCGGGCGCTGGACATGAACGACCGCTCCTTGCGGAGAATGGTGATCGGGCTCGGTGGCACGTCGGAAGGCGTTCCCCGCGAGACGGGCTTCGACATCACCGCCGCCTCGGAAGTGATGGCGACCCTCTGTCTCGCTTCGGGGTTGAAAGACCTCAAGGCCCGACTGGCGCGGATCATCGTCGGGCTCACCCCCGAGGGCCGGGCCGTCACCGCCGGCGAATTGGGAGCCGAGAAGCCGATGTCCGCGCTGCTCGCCGACGCGATCCTGCCCAATCTCGCCCAGAGCCACGAGGGCACTCCGGCGTTCGTCCACGGCGGTCCCTTTGCCAACATCGCCCATGGGTGCAGCAGCGTGGTCGCGACCCGGGCCGCCTCTGCGCTTGCCGACTACGTGGTCACCGAGGCCGGGTTCGGGTTCGACCTCGGCGGAGAGAAATTTTTCGACCTCAAGTGCCGCAGCGCCAACCTCTGGCCCCACGCGGTGGTGCTGGTGGTGACCGCGCGGGCGTTGCTTGGGCATGGCAGCGGCGCCGGGGAAACCAACGAGCCGGTGGGGAAGACGATCGAGCGTGGCATGGCCAACGTCGATCGCCACATCGCCAGCTGTCGCCACTTCGGGTTCCAGCCGGTGATCGCGATCAACGTCTTCTCCCACGACAGTGAAGAGGATCTGCTCGCGGTCGAGGCGGCTTGCCGGCACCGCGAGCTCACCTACGCCCGCTGCGATGGCTATCGGCTGGGAGGCGCTGGTGCCGAAGCGCTCGCCGACCGGGTGGTCGAGGCGGCGAACCGGCCGCAGCCGGCGCCGACCTTCCTCTATCCGCTCGAGAGCACGGCAGCAGAAAAGCTACGTTCGCTGGCCAAGGTGATGTACGGCGCCACCGACGTCAGCTTCTCGCCCGAAGCCACCGCGGGCCTGAAGCTGGCCCAGGAAAATGGCCATGGGCAGCTTCCGGTCTGCGTTGCCAAGACCCATATGTCTTTCTCCGACGAGGCGGCCGCGGGCGGAAACCCAGCGCCGTTCACCCTGAAGGTGCGCGACCTGCGGGTGCGCGCGGGGGCCGGTTTCCTGCTCGCGCTCGCCGGCGACATCTCCACCATGCCAGGGCTGCCCCGGGTGCCCGCATCGAATCGCATCGACGTCACCGATGACGGAGACGTGGTGGGCATCGAGTAGCCCGAGACCCTTCCTGCCGTCACCCTTGACTTGAGCGTGCTTCGGGCCGGGAATCGGAGCCCATGGACTCCCCCGCGCCCCCACCCGCCTCCCCGGATTCGTCCCTCGCTGCGGTCACTCCCACCAATTGGGGCAAGGGCAGCCGCAGCGGGGAAGAGCGCCGGCTGCTTCAGGGACCCCAGCGCCGAGGGCTGGAGCTCGCGCGGGCGTTCCGCATTTTTCAGGAGTGCCTGAAGGGGTTTCGCGCGCTCCACTTCGTCGGGCCCTGCGTGACGGTGTTCGGTTCCGCTCGGTTCACCGAAGACCACCCCTATTACGGGATGGCACGCGAGGTCGGCCGGGAACTGTCGCAGGCGGGTTTCACGGTGATGACCGGCGGCGGGCCAGGCATCATGGAAGCGGCCAACCGCGGCGCCAAGGACGTGGGAGGCCCGTCGGTCGGCTGCAACATCAGCCTTCCCGTCGAGCAGCAGCCCAACCCCTACCTGGACCGGTGGGTCGAGTTTCACCACTTCTACATTCGCAAGTTGATGCTGGTGAAATACTCGTACGCCTTCGTGGTGATGCCCGGCGGCTTCGGCACCCTCGATGAGCTGTTCGAGACCGCGACGCTGATCCAGACCGGAAAGGTGAAGGACTTTCCGATCGTCTTGATGGGCGTGGCCTACTGGACGCCCTTGCTCGCGTTCCTCCGCGACACCATGGTGGCCGGAAACACGGTGGCCGCCGCAGACGTCGAGCGGCTGCACGTCACCGATTCGCCACGAGAGGCAGTGGAGCGGGTTCGCGAGCGGGCGATGACCCAGTTCGGGCTCACCTACCAGGCTCGGCCCAAGCCCCGTCGGCTGTTCTTCGAACGTTGAGAGCCATCGCTCGTCGGGCCGGGCTTCCTTCCCCCCAGAACGGGCACACCTTCGGGTTAGCTTGGAACGAGGCCCCGATGAAGGAAACCATCGCTCAGTACATGAGCCACCCGGTTCAGTCGATCAGCTGTCGGCAGACGCTCGCCGTGGCGCACCGGACGATGCGCGAGCTTGGTATTCGCCACCTTGTGGTGAGACGCGGGCATCAGCTGGTGGGTATCGTCTCGCAGAGAGACCTTCACCTGATCGAAACCCTGCCCGACGTCGACCCGGAGGACACGCAGGTGGAAGAGGCGATGACCCCGGGGGTCTACCTCGTTGCGCCGACCTCGCCCCTGGAGCAGGTCGTCGAAGAGATGGTCCGTCGCCGAGTGGGGGCAGCGGTGGTGGTCGAGAACGACGAGGTGACCGGGGTGTTCACGACCGTCGACGCGCTCCACGCGTTGGCGACGGTGTTGCGCGAGCCGCTGGTGCGCGTGGCGTTGGCCCGCTCGCAGATCCGCGTTTCACCTTCAGAAACCTCCGGGCGCGCCGGTCATCCGCTCGTCCCCTGAGCTGCTGCCGATTCTCCGCGGACAAAAAACTGGCGAAGTCGAAAAGGAGGATCAGCATCCGCAGATGGGACAAATCACCGGCTGCACCAGCGCGACGTTTCTTTACTTCACCGACCCCTCGAGATGCTCGGACCGGACCTCGATGATGCTGGCCCAAGTCCCCTCGAGCTCGCTGGCCCGCGGCGATCGCGCTCCGGTGTATCTCGGCGCCTCGACGCCGCGAACTACTGGCAGACCCCGGTCGCGCAGCTGAAGACGAAGCACAATCCGCACGCCTCGGCGTTGTGCCCGCAGTGAAACGAGGTCGTCCCTTTCTCGCAGATGCCGCCGCTGCTGCAACAACCAGCACAGGGGCCGCAGCTGCCCACCGGCGGTCCGGCGTCAGGCGGGGGCGGCGGCGGGGGGGTGACACAGCTTCCTCCCTGACAGAAGCGGGGGCTGGGGCAGGCCACACAGCTCGCTCCTCCGGCGCCGCAGTGGGGATCGCTGGCGACGGCGATGCAACTGTTGCCCTCGCAGCAGCCACTGCAATTTGAAGGTCCGCACGCCACCCCGACGCAGTTCCCCTGCTGGCAGGTTCTGCTTCCTTCGCAGGCGACACAGCTCTCGCCGTTCTTGCCACAGGCGCTGACGTCGGCTCCAGTCAGGCAGGTCCCCGCAGCGTCCTTGCAACCGCTACAGCTCACCGGGGCACACCCCTGCTCCTGGCAGCTCATCCCTCCGGGACAGGCGCTGCAAGCGGCCGCCGCCTTCCCGCAGCGGCTGTCCTCGGTGCCCGCGCGACAGGCCCCGACGGCATCGCAACATCCTGAACAGGTGGCGGCGTCACAGCCGCCGCTGGCAGGGGTGCCGCCGTCGACGACCACCGCTGGGTTGGGGGCGCAGAGCCCCGCCGCGCAGACCTGGTCTCCCGGGCAGGCGAGGCAGGTCGTCGCCCGTGAGCCACACGCGCGGGCCTCATCCCCTGCCAGGCAGGCGCCCGACGGGTCGCAGCAGCCGTTGCAGTTCGAGCGGAGGCAGCGCGCGGCCTGGGGGCCGCAACCTCCGCTGAGGGCGCCGGTGAGGGTGAGCAGGGCGAACATCGCCAGCGGACGTAGACGCATCGAGGGCCCCTTGTCGGCGAGTTCCTCCG
>JAYUUC010000718.1:0-2855 GCA_043755105.1 Myxococcales bacterium | reverse complement strand
CGTGCTGCTGGTGGGCGACCGCGAGGTGATCGCCCGTGAGCTCGATCGGACCCGGCACCGGGCAGAGCGGATCGCGGTCCACCACGCAGGAAGCTATGTGGCAATGGGGGAGAAGCCGGGAGAGGCCCTGGCGCAGAAGACCGACGCTTCGATTTCCGTCGCCGCGCGGCTGGTCGCCGAAGGGGAAGCACAGGCGCTGGTGTCTGCAGGCAACACCGGAGCAGGGGTGCTCGCTTGTTCTCGCCACTTCACCCTCATTCCCGGCGTGAGGCGGGCGGCCCTGGCGGCGGTTTACCCGACCGAGGCGCTCCACGGGGAGAAGCGCGACCCCTTCTCGTTGATCCTCGACGTCGGGGCCACCGTCGAGGCCACCGCCGATGACCTGGTGGCCTTCGCGGTGATGGGGTCGCGCTACGCGCAGATCATCTCTCGCAACCCGCGGCCGACCGTGGCGCTGCTCTCCAACGGCACCGAGGCCCAGAAGGGTCCGCCCCGGGTGGTGGAGGCCCACGCCCGGCTCCGCGCGCTCGAGGGGATCCAGTTCATCGGCAACATCGAGGGCATCGACATTCCCCGCGGAACCGCAGACGTTGTGGTTTGCGACGGCTTCGTCGGCAACGTCTGCCTCAAGCTGCTCGAAGGCGTGCACGACACGGTGATCGAGCTGGCGAAGTACGCCTACAAGGAGAAGCTGCTCTGGAGGGCGGGGCTGGCGATGCTCTCGTCGGGAATCGACAAGATCAAGGGCCTCACCGATTGGGAGCAGTACGGAGGGGCGCCGGTGCTCGGCTTCGATCGGGTGTTCATCAAGGCCCACGGGCGTTCGAATGCGCGGGCAATCGCCAATGCGGGAAAGGTGGCGGCGAAGGCGGCATCCCATCAGCTCACCCGGTCGATCGAACACGGTCTGCCGCGGTGAGCCTGCCGGACCGGATCGACCCCCGGCCCCCGCGCAGGATCTACCGCTGGGACCTGGACAAGACGTACCTCCAGACCGACTTCGATAGCTTTCGCGAGCTGTGGCGGACGGCCTTCGAGAAGGCGCACGAGAAGGTGGCGGTACCCGGAGCGGCGGCGTTGATCCGCGAGCTCCGTTCCACCGGAGACACCCAGCTGTGCATTGTGTCGGGGAGCCCGAAGCAGATGCGGGCCGTGCTGGTCGAGAAGTTGAAGCTCGACGGCGTCGAGTTCGACGAGCTGGTGCTGAAGGACAACGTCCGAAACCTGTTGCGGGGCCGCTTCAAGGCTCTGAGAGGGCAGGTCGGCTACAAGCTGCCGGTGCTGCTCGAGAGCCGGGTGAAGGCTCCGGCAAGTGCAGAAGAGGTGCTCTTTGGCGATGACGCCGAGGCCGACGCGTTCATCTATTCGCTCTATGCGGATCTGCTCGCGGGGAGGGTGGACGGGCAGGTGCTCGACCAGGTGTTGAAAGCCGCGCAGGTCTACCCCGACGACAGCGCCCGGGTGAAGGCCGCACTGGCGCAGATGCCGCGGGCAGATCCGGTCCGGCGAATCTTCATTCACCTGGACCGGCTGACGCCGCCTGCGCATTTCGCGGCGTACGGCTCGAGGGTGGTGCCGATCTTCAACTACTTCCAGGCGGCGCTGGTGCTGATGGCCGACGGTCACCTCACCGCGCCGCAGGTGGTGCGGGTGGCAATCGAAATGGTGCAGACCGCGGGACACAACCTGTTCACGCTCTCCAATTCATTTCAGGACCTGGTCCGGCGAGGGTTGCCGGTGGAGAACCTGGCCACCGCGCTCAGCCAGGCGTTGCAGGGACCGCAGGCCTTGCTGACCGCGTTCCGGCCGGTGCCGGACATCATCGCTGCCTTCACCAAGAGGATCGCCGCGCTCGGCTCACCGCCCCCGCTGCCGACGACGCCTGCGATTGACTATCTGGCCCTGCTGCACCACGCGCGGCCGCGCAGCCGCGAAAAGTAGGGGTTCGGGATGCCCTCAACCCTGCTGCTTCTGCTGCTTCTGGAGTCCCCGTTCCGGAGTCCCCGTTCATCCCGAGCGTCGGCCGCAGGCCAGAGTCGAGGGAGACCCTTCATTGCCACTAATCCGCGGTGGCAAGCCGCATTGACACCGCAGGGGCATTCTCGCTCTATTGAAAGTCGAAGCGTTTGTTCGGACTGCCCGGGTGTCGTTGAAGAAGGTGGGACCTCAGACTTCCTCCGTTCCGCTGACGCCGCCTGTGGCTCCGAAGCGAGGGGAGGGCCACATCACCCAGACCCGGTCCGCTCCGACAGATGCGTTCTCTCCACCGTGCAGAGGCTGAAGGCCCTCGCCCGCGGAGAGGCGTCTGTCATCCATGGGCCCTCGGGCTACCGCGGGCGATTGTCACGGTCTTCGAGCCGCAGGGTGGTGGAAGTTCTGGGCCTGCGAGAAGCGCCTTCGGTCGACGACCTCGGACGGCTGGCAGGGATTCCTGAGCCTTCCTATCTGAGTTTCAACGACCTTGGTCCCCTCTGCTTCTCGGTCGAATGCTCGAGGTCTGAAAGTCTGCGGCGAACGATCTTCACGCGCACCCCTGGAGTGCTCGACGTTCCGAGACAGATTCCAGAAGCTCCCGAGAATCTGGGTTGGCGAGACTGGGGTGCACGCACCGTCGAGGCCTGGGACCGCGAAGAGAGGATGCTCCGTTCTGATGGGGCGACCCACTTGCGGGAGACGACCGAGTTCTATCGCCGAGAGACCTTCCCCCTCGAGCATCAGGGGTCGTTGGTTCGCGAATTCCCCGAGGAAGTTGCGGCGACAGAGCAAGCGTTGTTCGGCCGGCAGCTACCGCCCGCGGAGTGGGCTTCCCTGCTCGGCGCTCCGGCAGGGGCAAAGATCACGGTGCGGCCAGTCTT
>JAYUUC010000717.1:0-2862 GCA_043755105.1 Myxococcales bacterium | reverse complement strand
CCGCCGTCCACCGAGACCAGGTCGACCTTGCACTCCGGGCATTGACCGGTCAGGGCCTCGGCGTTGAGCTTGCCGCCCAGGGTTTCGAGCCCGGGGAGGTTGTTGTGGAGCAACAGCCGGTTCAGGTCGGCGACGTCGAGCCAGAGTCCCCCGCAGTCGGAGCACTTGAGCAGTGACTGCTCGTCTCCCTCGAGTTTGGTCATCTCGACGCTACAACCGGGGCAATCCATTCGAGTCGTCTGCTCCTGTCATGGGAGGCGCGCCCCCCGGGTGAAAGAACGATGATAAGTCGCATGATTTTTTCGATGCAACCATCGCCCGCGAGTAGGTGTTCAGCGGACCTTTACTCCTTGAGGCGGCGAATGTCCGCACCGAGCGCACGAAGTTTCTTTTCCAACCGCTCGTAGCCTCTGTCGAGGTGGTAGACCCGGCTGATATCGGTCCGCCCCTCGGCCTTGAGCCCGGCGAGGATCAGCGAGGCCGAGGCCCTCAGGTCGGTGGCCATCACCGGCGCTCCGGACAGACGTTTCACTCCGTTCACCACCGCGGTCTTCCCGGTGACTGCAATGTCGGCGCCCATTCGCTGCAGCTCGGCGACGTGCATGAAGCGGTTCTCGAAGATGTTTTCGGAGATAAGCGAGGTGCCCTCGGCCACCGACATCATCACCATCAGCTGGGCCTGCATGTCGGTGGGGAAGCCGGGGTGCTCCATCGTCTGGACTTTCACTGCCTTCAGCCGCGAAGGGCCCTTGAGCCGCACGCCTCCCTCCTCGGCCTTCACCTGGCAACCGGCCTCCCGCAGCTTCTGCAGCACCGCCTCGAGGTGCTCGGGGACGGCGTTCTTCACCAGCACGTCGCCGCCGGTGATCGCCGCCGCGGCGAGCAGGGTTCCTGCCTCGATCCGGTCGGCGATGATCGAATGGTCCACTGGCTGAAGCGTCGTCACTCCTTCAATGGTGATCACATCGGTGCCGGCGCCGCTCACCCGCGCCCCCATCTCGTTGAGCACCCGGGCGAGTTCTTCGATCTCCGGTTCGCGGGCCGCGTTCTCCAGCACGGTGCGGCCCTTCGCCAGCACCGCCGCCATCATCAAGTTCTCGGTGCCGGTGACGGTGATCATGTCGAAGCTCACCGTCGCGCCCTTCAGCTTGCGCGCCCGGGCCTCGACGTAGCCTTCGGTGATTTCGATCTCCGCGCCCAAAGCCTTCAGACCCTTGAGGTGCTGGTCGATCGGTCGGGCGCCGATCGCGCAGCCGCCGGGCAGCGAGACCCGGGCCCGGCCGTGGCGGGCAAGCAAGGGGCCGAGCACCAGGACCGAGGCGCGCATTGTCTTCACCAGCTCGTAGGGTGCCTCGGGCACCATTCCTGGCCCCACTTCGATCGCGCAGACGTGCTTCTGCTTGCCGCCCAGCTGGGCCGCGTTGGCGCCCATCGTCGTCAACAGCTTGAGCATCGTCCGCACATCGACCAGGTCGGGCACGTTGCGAAAGTGGTGAACGCCATCGGCGAGCAGCGCCGAGGCGAGAATCGGCAGGGCCGCGTTCTTCGAGCCTGAAGCGTGGGTCTTGCCCTTCAGCGGTCCGTTGCCCTTGACGACGATCTTGTCCATTGCGGCCTCCTTCAGGGCAGAGGGGCGGAGTGCGGCTCGCTGACCTCGGGTTGCCTCCCGAAGGCGAGGCGGTCTTGCCGCGCCAGGTCTTGTTCCACCTGAACTCCGGCATACCCCTCGCTGTTGAGCAACTGCCGCACCGCGCTCCCCTGCGTTTCACCCAGCTCGAGTGCAAGCAGCCCGCCAGGCTTGAGCCAGCGGTGGGCCTCGGCCGCGATGCGGCGAATCAAGTCCAGCCCGTCGGCGCCGCCATCGAGAGCCCCGTGGGGCTCCTGTCGCACTTCCGGTGAGAGCCCGGCGATGTCCGCGCTGCGAACGTAGGGAGCATTGGCAACCACCATGTCGAAGAGGGTAGGGGCCAGCGGCTGGAACAGATCTCCCTGGACCACGGTCACCCTGTCCGCCACCTTCAGCGCTTCGGCGTTGGCCCGCGCGACATCGCAGGCGTCCTTCGAGAGGTCGGTGGCGAACACCGAAGCCAATGGGCGCTCGGCGGCGAGGGTGATCGCGATACAGCCCGAACCGGTGCAGAGGTCGAGCAGCTGCAGCGGTTGGTCCCTCGGCAGCGATCGCAGGACCTCGTCGACCAACAGCTCGGTTTCCGGTCGGGGAATCAGCACCCGGCGATCGACCTGGAACGACCGATTGTAAAACTCCCGGCGTCCGGTCAGGTACTGGGTCGGCTCGCCGGCGCTGCGGCGGGAGATCAGCGCGCGGAAGGCCGCCAGCTCGGCCTTGGTGAGCGGCCGGTCGAAATCCACGTAGAGGCGAACCCGGTCCACTCCGAGGACGTGGGCGAGCAACACCTCGGCGGTGAGTCGCGGCGAATCGACGCCCTGCTTCTCGAAGTGGGGCGCTGTCCAACCGAGCACCCGTCGAATCGTCCACGGGGGCTCGGAGGGCGCCTTGGTTTCCCCGCTCATTCGCCCCTGGGGTTCCCCGACCCGGTCTGCTGGCGCAGCGCCTCGGCCTGAAAGAAAGTTCGGCAGGCGGTGATCAAGTCGTCGATGTCCCCGGCCATCACCGCAGGCAGGTTGTGACGGGTCTGGCCGATCCGGTGATCGGTGAGCCGGTCCTGCGGGAAGTTGTAGGTGCGGATCTTCTCGCTCCGGTCTCCGCTGCCGACCTGGCCCTTGCGGAGCGAATCGCGCTCCGAGCTGACCCGCTCCAGCTCCATCTCGTAGAGCTTGGCCCGCAGCATGCACATCGCCTGGGCGCGGTTCTTGGTCTGACTCTTCTCCTGCTGGCACTTG
>JAYUUC010000716.1:0-2866 GCA_043755105.1 Myxococcales bacterium | reverse complement strand
TCGGGTGTGAACGCACCCTTCAGCTCGAACGGTTGTCCCTGATCGTCGCGCAAACGAACCGTTTGGTGCTCGGGATCGAGGCCGACCATCGTGATTGTGAAGCGGCTCGCGTCGGGGGGAATGAAGACCGTGAAAGTTCCGGGCGTTGCGTCAGAGAGAAAATCTCCTTCCTTCGCCAGCGTGCGCAGCGACCACGGAATGGGCGCGAAAAATCGGGTGCGAAAAGGCGACAGCAGCGCGGGGTTTTCGTTCTCGAGCGCGGCGAGCGCGGCTTCCCACGGGGCGGCGGTGTTGGGAACGGCGCCGGTCTGCTGCAGCTGCGCGCGCATCTTCTCGTGCAGCGCCTTGCCCATCTCGAGCATCTGCAGGTTCGCGCCGGGCGCGCTGCGGCGGGAGAAGACGTAGCTCTGCTGCCAGAACGAGACGCAGAACGCGGCGAGCATCACCGCGGACATCCACAACGGAGCGGACCGGCCGCGGACGAGAAAGACGATCAGCGCGGCGCTGAGGGCGATCGCGGCGAGCGCGGCAGCGGTGCCGAGGGGAGAAGGCGGAGTGCCGAAGTGCCAGGGATGCGTGAGCGCGACGAGGAGCTGCCGCAGCTCAGTCAGCATTCCGGCGATCGCCGCGCCGGCAAACCCGAGGAAGACGACGACGTGAAAGGCGCGAAAGCCGAGGGGAGAAGCGTCGGCGGTGCGGGTCACGGTAACGGCAGGTTGAGCACGAAGTAATACGAGTCGTAGTAGGTCTGGTACGCCTCGAGGAACAGCTCGATCAGGTTCTTCTGCGTGGTGCCGTCGCCCATCACGCCCTTGGTGGTGGGGATCATCCGCACTTCGCAGGCGAGCACGAGCCCGACGATCAGCACCCAGTTGAGCATCGAATACTCGACCATCGCCTGGCCGCGGGCCAGCCGCTGCCTCAGGGTCTTGCGTTGGGTCATCGGGTTCTCCTTACGGCGACTGCCTGGGCTCTTCAATGACGAGGTCATCGTACCTCTCCAGTTTGATTTTGGCAGTCCCCGCGGCGGGGAGCAGCATTTGAGGTTTGGCGTTGATGCCGAAGTCGCGCACTTCGATGGTGTGGGCGATGGCGGGGATCTCCATCTTCGCCAGGTGGAGCAGTGGCACCTGCTGGCTGATCCACACCCGCTTGACCATCGAGCTGCGCAGGCGGAGCTCGACGGGAATGGCAGTGACGGTGCCGGCGAGCGTCATCAGCTGGCTGGGCTTACCGGTGAAGGTGGTGAGCTGGGGAATCGGCGTCTGCGCGGGCGGGGGCGCGGCGCGAGGATGATCGTCGACCAGCAGGTGGGCGACGGCTTCGTCGGTGAGCTCGTTGGGTTTCTCAGTGCCGACGGCGATGAACACGCGGCTGACGCCATCGGCGTTCAAGCCGACGCTGCGCGCGACCAGCATCCTCAGCTGGAGCAGCGGCGCCTTCATTGCGTGGTGTTGTCCCATGTCGAGCTCGAGCCAGCAGGCAGGCCGGCCTTTCTTGTCTGTCTCTTCTCCGACGACGGCGATCCGCCAAAAATGGACCCGTTCGGGGCCACCGTCGATACGGAAGGTGGCCCACTCGCCGACCTTGCCCCCTGTAATTCCGTTCCTCAGCGGCTCGGTGAGCGCTTGTCCCACCGGGCTGTTGAGCATCGGGACGGTGGTGAGCAGCAGCACGACCAAAGAGATCACGGGCGCACCCCGCTCTTCTCGCGAGCGGCTTTGAGGGCCGCGTCGTTCGGCACCGCGTCGGGGCGATCGCTGCCGACCCAGGTCTGCTGGACGGCGACGACGTTCGGCTCGACCTGGATCATGCTGACGACTGCCTGTTCTTTGCCGCGGGAGAACTCGATCACCCGCTGCGACTTGCCGTCGAGCTTGACGCGGGTGTCGCGGATCATCGCGTAGCCCTTGTCGGCGAAGGCCTTCAGCAGCTTCTCGCGGGCCTGCTCGATCGACGACTCGAGCAGCGACGAGCGCGCCTGGGTACCGCCGGACTCGTCGCGCAGCACCAGGTCTTCGCTGAACAGCGCGCCTTCGAGCGCAGGCAGCTTCACCGCGCGGGCGAGGGGCTCGCGCAGCCAGACGTCCTTGAGCACGGTGAAGCCTAAGGTCTTGCCCTCGTGCTGCTTGAGGACGACCGAACGGATGAGGCCCTCGCGCGTGTAGAAGGCAGAGACGATGCCCTCGTCCTTGAAGTCGCCGTCGACGGTGACGGGGTAGCCCTCGTCTCTCCATTGCTTCTCGAAGTAGCGGGCGACCTGCTTGAGCGAGTCGGACGATTGGAAGTACGCGAGGCGGTAGTACTCGCCGCCGATCAGCAGATCGTTGCCGATGCGGGTGTGCACCGTACCCGGATAAACTGGCAGCGGCTGTTCGGCGAACGCGAACAGCGGCAGGAACCAGAAAATCGCGCAGAGGGCCTTCACTGGACTTCGCAGGTGAACTTCTTGTTGTGCTTGTCCTTGCCGGAATAGGCGGGGACACCGGCGATGGCGGGGTTGTCGGCCTGTGCGTTCTGGCAGCCCATGAAGTAGGGGCCGCGGGCGCGGTAGATGGTCCGGTACTGCGAGCTGTCATAGTCCGACGTGTCGCGAAACGGCGCGGTGTCGAAGCACTTGCGGCGCTTGTAGTCGATGCCCGGCCCGTCGTTGTTGGTGTCGGTGCCGAGGTTGTTCTCGCCCCAGTTGGCGCCGTGCTTCTGATCGTTGGTGCAGCCGCGATCCTTGATGCCGTTCTCGCCGGGCGCGAAGTAGTTGTGAGACACGACGTAGACCGCGCTGATGGGGTTGGGGACGAAGTTTCCGATGAGGCCCAGCACCTGGTTGAAGCCGGGGATGTTGCCGAGCTTCTGGGGCGCTCCGAGG
>JAYUUC010000715.1:0-2870 GCA_043755105.1 Myxococcales bacterium | reverse complement strand
TCTTCCACCTGCTGACCTAGCTCGTCCGAGCGGGAGACGAACCGCTCGCGCTCTGAAGCGGGGGTGCTTGCTTCCACCTGGGCAATCATCAGCGGCGTCGAGGCGCTCGATCCCGCAAAGGCGTAGGCCAGTGGAAACTGAAAAGCCGGGAGCCGGAGCAGGTCGACCGGTGGCGATGTCGCCAGCGCCGAACGCCAGCGCGCTTCGCGGGAAGCGTCGATGAGTGGGTCGAGTGCGTAGCGGCGATAACGAATGGCTCCCCCGGCGAAGATCGCAGCGACGTCGCCTCCACTTCCCGCGGGAAGCTGCGCCGTGGCATGAGCGACGAGAGCGACCTTGAGCGCGTCGAAGCGGTCTTCGAGTATGTAGCGCCCTGCCTCGGCTGCTAGCACGCAGGTGCGGGCGCTGCCTCCCATGCCCAACTTCTGACCCATGGCGGAGGTCGGACTCGAGCCCAGTGAAAGCTCGAACCCCAGCGACTCCCGGCCATGTGCTCGCAACACCAGATCCAGTGTTTGCGCTGCAAACCGCAACTGTTGTGGCACCGGCGCAGTGAAGTGAATGCCCAGAGGAGTGGCCTCGCCGATCAGCCGCAGGCCTGGCAGCACCAGGTGGACCTCGCGGTCGTCGCGCCGTCGCACCGATGCATAGGCGCGGGGACCCACCGCGGCGACCCTGGCCGTGCCTCCCCAGAGGACCGCGTATTCGCCTGAAAGGAAGAGCTTGCCGGGCGCCGAGAGCGATCGTTCCATCACGCGGCGGGTCTTAGCGCAGAACCTCGTCGCGTCGCAGGGAAGCCTGGGCAGGACGGAGGGGAGTGAACCCGTGACGGGTCAAACTCAAAACATGCGCCTGGGCAGTGCCGTCGCGCTGAAGGCACGGAGCGAAGGTGGTGCTTTGTTTTCGCGGCCCTCGACTTCGGGCTGACGCCTACGCTCGGGCTGCACGGTTGGCCTGTTCCCACGGATGGCGGAATGAGAGGGCGACCGGCCCGTTTCCATGGATGGAGCAATACGAGCTCCCGGCCGCATCTCAGCTCAGAACAGGTGCTGCTCGTGCAACGTTGCATCCTCGCCCGGCCGGCATTCCACCACCTCTTCCGCGCCGCAACGCTTCGCCAGCGCGACCGCCGCCGAAAGGTGCTCGGCGTCGGTGAGGATGACCGGATTCGGCCCGGCGTCGAGCGTGAACCAGGCTCGCAGCCCGCTCGAACGCTCCCGCCGCAAGGACTCGATGACGTCCAGGGTGCGCGGCTTCAGGTAGCAGAGCGGCGGATCAGCGGCGAGGGCGGTGGCATGCATTCGCCAGGCATTGCGTTCACTCAGCTCGCCCAGCCCCTGAAGGTCGCGCCGGGCGAACAGCGCCGTCGCCCGCTCCACTTCCCGCTCGGCATCGGCGACCCACGCCCCGAAGTAAGGCGAGGTCTCGACGGTGTGCCGCATTCCATCGCGGGACTTCACCTCTTTCTCCTCGCGGTCGACGATCGCGACCACCATCCGCAGCGACGGCCAGTAGCCGGGCTCGAAGAGCTGCTCGGCGAAGCTGTCGGCGCCGTCCTCGCGCTCACCTCGGCGCCAGACGCAGGTGCCTCCCTGGACGCTGCGACACGCCGAGCCCGAGCCCAGCCTGGCCAGCACCGACGCTGCACGCGGGTCGGGCTTCAACCCCGCCGCCGCCCGCACCGCCACTGCCAGCGCGGCAAACCCCGCAGCGCTGCTCGCCAGACCGGCGGACACCGGAAAGTCCCCACGCGACACCACCCGCGCAAAGCCGCAGTCGACTTCCGAGCGCACCGCGTCGAGCACCCGCACCACCCGGCTCCGCTCGGTCCCCTGCGCCACCGACCCGTTGAGCTCGACCGCGTCGGCCACACCCCCGAAGGCCACGGTGGTGGTGACCGAGATCGGAGCCAGGGTGACCGAGAGGCTGGACTGGTGCGGCAGAATCCGCTCGGCATCGCGCTTGCCCCAGTACTTCACCAGCGCGATGTTGGGGTGCGCGGTCGCCGTGGCCCGCGCGCTCACAGCGCCGCCGGACCGCTGATCTGACTGCTGAAGCACGTCACCCCGTCGCGGGTGAGCCTCGCCACCGTCGGCTCCGGCTCGAGGAAGAGGCCAATCACCGCGCCACCGTCGCCCCCCGCCCCGGTAAGCTTGGCTCCGAGGGCTCCCATTCGCCGCAGCTTGTGCACCATCTCGTCGATCGAAGGCGAGGACAGCTGCAGCCCACTGAGCAGCCCGTGGTTCAAGTTCATCATGTCGCCGAGGGCATCGAAGTCGCCGGAGCTGATCGCTCTCGCTCCCTCGTCGGCGAGCCGGCCCATCTCATCGAAGCTGCGGCCATAGCGCTGCGGCCACAGCTCGAGTCGCGCCTTCAGCGAAGCCACTGTCTGATGGGTCGGGGCCCGCTTGCCCACCAGCGCAATCAGCAGCTTCAACGGCCGCGGGGAAGGCACGCCGCGGAAGGTGGCGCCTACCCCGCTGGGCTTGCGCCGAAAATAAATCAGCTCCGCTTGAGCCGAGGTGGTGTGGTCCAGCCCCGAGGGCGTGCCGTGAAACTCGCGCTCCATCTCCAGCGCCACCGCCACCACCTGCTTCACGTGGGTGGACCCACCCGCCGCCTGCAGCAGCAGCTTGGCGCAGGCCACCGAGAGCGCCGCCGAGCTTCCCAGTCCCATCGAAATCGGCAGGTCGCTCTCCACCGTGACCGCTACCTTGGGTCGGCCGGTGGCGTCGGCAGCACGTTCGAAAGCCCGGGTGAGCAGCCGGCGCGCCGGCCCCTGGAGCAGCGCCGGTAACTTCAACGTGCAACTGCGCGCAGGGACCGCATGCGCACGGACGCCTCGGGAAAGCGGCGCCGCCAGCGCGCCC
>JAYUUC010000714.1:0-2871 GCA_043755105.1 Myxococcales bacterium | reverse complement strand
CCGCGGTCGATGTCATCAAGCAGGACGAGCCTTGGGGGCTCATCTTGAACCATTGCGGTGAAGAGCCCGAGACACAGCAACGTGCCCTCGCTGGCACTCGATGCAGGGATGGTGACGCCTCCCTTCATCCGCAGTGACACCTCGTAGTGAACGTCACTGCTGTGCTCCGCCAAATCGATTGAGATCTCCTCCAAAGATGGCACCACGATTCGAAGACGCTCCTGGACTTCCAAGAACTTCGAGATCGCTTTGAGCTTGAGCCTTGCCAGCATTGCGGAGGTATTCGAACCGTTGCCGCCCAACGTCATCCCGGAGCGGAGCGGCCCAGGCTTGGCAATCTCGTCGGCATCAAGGCGGACAAAAATACATCGCGAGAGATCTCCAAGGATGTCGCGCTGATGAGGTGAGTCGGGCATTGGCCAGGAGCCACCTCCGCCCGGCCCCACTCGCAGTCCCGAGTTGCCTCCGGGTGGAAGCGATCCGACGGACCAATTCGAAGACGCAGAAGGCAGCGAGTCTTTCTCTGGATCCCTCGTGAATCGCAACTCGAACCGCCAGGGCTCCCCTCCGTGGGTTCCTCTGGCACTCAGTCCCAGGTCGTTCTCACGTTGGGTGATGACTCGCACCGGTTGTAGGTTGCCTGCAAAAACGCCCGCTGGATTGGTTTCAACCGTCTTGCCGAGAAGGTGGAGCGCCTGGAGCACGCTCGACTTGCCGCCGCCGTTGGGGCCGACCAGGGCGGTGAAGGCGCCGAGCTTGAGCTTGGTATTTCGGTGGCCCTTGAAGTTGGTGATTTCCAGGTCGGTGATCACGTGGTGGCTCCTCGCGGCGTCCTCGACGAACACTCGGACGCTCATAGCACGGCGCGTTTGATACGCTTCGGACGTCCCTTCCAGGAGCACCCGCCATGCGCCAGCTCACCGCCCACGCCTTCATCCAGCTGCCCATCCTCGATGACGACGACACGGGCACCCTTATCCAGAAGCTCACGGTTCAGACGGAGGGACCGGGGGCGCCGAGCGTGCCGACGGCGGCCAAGGACTCGTTCCACGAGATGGTGAGGGCGGGCGAGGTGCTGCGGGCGGCGGCGCCGTCGGCCGTGGCGATCGAGGGCGGCAGGGCGCATGAGTCGCACCTCAAGGTGCAGCGGAGCTGAGCGCGCTGGAGCGATGGCTCGGGTCATTCACCTTGCTCGACGACGGCGAGGACCCGCGCGTCCCGGCGGCGAAGAAGCTCCATGGCGACCTCTTCGGCGAGGGGCTGGGCTTTGCCAACGCCAAGGTCGAAGTGGAGTGGATGCAAAGCGACAAGAAGATCGCGGCCGTCGCCAAGGCGCACCTGACCAAGCAGTTCGAGGAGTTGGGCGGCAAGGTCTTCTGGAAGCGCGTCATCGCGGCCCACGAGGCAGAAGGTGTGGCGGCCCACCTCACGGTGGCCACCCAGACCGCGTCGGGTCCATCGCAGCATGAGGCGGCACAGGCGGCGCAAGAGGCCATCAAGGAGTACGTGGCGGCCATCATCGGAACCGTGCGTGCCAAGAAGGCCGAGACGCAAAAGGTGGCCGATGCCCTCCTTCTGCCGCTGGCCACCTGGACGTCATCGCCGCGGGCCGCGGCGCCCGCCACCCCTCCGGTCACCCCGCCAATCACGCCCACCTGACCGTTCATCAGGAGAAATTGAAGCGAACGACAAGACTCACCCCAGCAAAGGGGTGGGTCTTGTCGTTGGAACCTCCAGCACATTCCTCACGCCGGGGTGAGTCCGTGGTCGCGACCTTTGAGTGCCTCTACCGATAGGGGTCAAGTGCGAGATGGCAGCAGTCGTCGACCCCTCGCGGTGGGGTCGCGTGTCGGTCGGCACGGCGTCTAGACCCCTCGGTGAGGGGACTGGACGGAGAGCCACTTACGCATGCCACTCTCGGTGTGGGGTGGAAAGGTGGCTTGAACCGGGCAGGCTCACCCAAGCCTTGGGGTGCGAAGCTGGATGAGCCTCGCGGGCGACCCCTCGTGTAGGTCAGGCGACCGGCTTGCCCACAAGCTTCATGTGCAGGTGCTCGACGATGTAGTTGGCCACGTCCGAGGGCTTGGTGCCGGGCCCGAAGCCCGCGTCAAAGCCAAGCTCCAGCGCCAGCTTGTGGTCCACGCGCGGCCCGCCCAGCAAGAGGATGGTCTTGCCGTGGATGCCAGCGCCCTTGGCCTTCTCGATGAAGTCGCGCGAGTTGTCCTTGTGGACGTCGCGCTGCGTGACCACCTGCGAGATGAGGATGGCGTCGGCCTTCGACTCCAGCGAGCGCCGGATGAGCTCCTCGTTGGGCACCTGCGAGCCCAGGTTGAAGGCCTCGAACCAGGGGTACCGCTCCAGGCCGTAGTCGCCCTTGAAGCCCTTCATGTTGAGGATGGCGTCGATGCCCACCGTGTGCGTGTCCGTGCCCGTGCAGGCCCCGAAGACCACCACGCGCCGGCGGATGTCGCGCTCGATGCGCGCGTTCAGCTCGTCGAAGCCCAGCTTGCGGACGATGACCTCGGGCACGTCGATGTCCGCGTAGTTCAGCGACATCGTGGTGCGGCCGTAGATGACGAAGAACGTGTAGTTCTCCGCCGCGGCCTCCATGGTCGCCACCAGCGCGTCCTCGAAGCCCATCTTCTTGGCAAAGGTGATCGCGGCCTCCTTCGCCTTCTCGGAGCGCGCCACCGGCAGCACGAACGACAGCTGCACCACGCCGTCGTCCTTGCGGTCTCCGTACGGCCGGATCATCTGCTTCTCTTTCTCCACGTCGGCACCTCGGATTTCAAGATTGGGGAGCTACCTGGGCTGAGCGAGCGGCTCGAAGTGCACCGTCGAGAGCAGCTTCTGAAACTGGGGCTCGTACTT
>JAYUUC010000713.1:0-2872 GCA_043755105.1 Myxococcales bacterium | reverse complement strand
GCAGCCTCGCCGCCCGGCCCCTCGACGATGTCGTAGGAGAAGTAGCTCTTCAGCTCCTGCACCACCCGCGAATCATACTTGCGGCCAATCAGACGCTTCGCCCCGTAAATGGTGTTGCGGGGATTGGTGATCATCTGATCTTTCGCCACCCCGCCGACGATCAGATCTCCCTTTGCCGAGAGCGCGACCACCGAGGGAAGGATCAGGTTCCCCTTGTCGGTGGGAACCACCTTGGGGATTCGGTTGCGCACCGACGCGACGCAGGTGTTCGTCGTCCCGAGGTCGATTCCGACGATGCGTGGTTTCTCAGCCATGCGCCCTTGCGGCTCTCGACCTTGGAGTGGGGTGCGACGATCACTTCTACCACGGCAACGTCTTTTGACTTTAGCCGATTCCAGCGAGGACGCTCTCTTCTGGCGGTCGAACCGTTCCAGCCTTACGCTCTCACCCTTCCCTACGGTTCGGAGCCGGCCGCTTGCTCAATTGGATTTTCGTCGGGCTGATCGCGGCCTCGGTGTTGGTGGCGTCGTTCACCGGGACAATGCCCAAGGTCACCGAGGCGGGAATCAGCTCTGCCAAGTCGGCGGTCGAGCTGGCGATCGGCCTCGTCGGCCAGATGGCGCTCTGGCTCGGGTTCATGGGAGTGCTCCGCGAAGCGGGATTGATGCGCTCGATCGCTCGAGCCCTCGGCCCGGTGATGCGTAGGCTGTTTCCCGACGTCCCCCCTGATCACCCTGCCATGGGGGCGATGATCATGAACATCGCCGCCAACATTCTCGGGCTCGGCAACGCCGCCACCCCCTTCGGCCTCAAGGCGATGAACGAGCTCGACAAGCTCAACCCCCACAAGGGGGTCTCCACCAATGCGATGGCGCTCTTCCTGGTGATCAACACTTCGGGAGTCGCGGTCCTGCCACTGGGAGTGGTCGCGGTTCGGGCCACGCTCGGCTCCCATGACCCCGCCGGCGTGGTCGTCCCGTCCATTATCGGCACGTTGATCTCCACCGTGATCGCCGTCTTCGTCTGCAAGGGCCTCGAGCGGTGGAAGCGGTTCTCTGCCGAGCGGAGCGTGATCACCCCCGACGAGGCCACTTCCCCCGCGGCACCCGCCAAGGTCCCCGACGCTGCTGCACTCGCCGAGGCTGAGAGCGCTGCGGCGCCCCGGGCCCCGGCCACCGGAGTTCGATGGCTGCTGTCCCTCGCCGTTTTCGGCGCGGTCGGCTACGCGCTCGTCCGCCACGTGCTCCACGCCTCCCCCGAGACCCGCGGGTTCGATCTCGCCCGCGGGGTTCTCTCCGACTGGCTGTTGCCGATCCTGATGCTGTGGATCGTCATCTTCGGAATCAGCCGGAAGGTCCGCGTCTACGAGGTGTTCGTGGCCAGTGCCAAGGAGGGCTTCCAGATTGCGATCCTGATCATCCCCTTCCTGGTCGCGATCCTGGTCGCGATCGGCATGTTCCGCGCGTCGGGAGGCCTCGAAGCGCTGGTCAACTTTCTCGGGCCGTTCACCCGATTGTTCGGACTGCCTCCCGAAGCGCTCCCGATGGCGTTGATTCGCCCCCTTTCGGGCAACGGCGCGCTCGGAGTGATGACCGACACGATGAAGGCCTACGGGCCCGATTCCTTCGTCGGCTACCTGGTCTCGCTGATCAACGGCAGCTCGGAAACCACCTTCTACGTTCTCGCCGTCTACTTCGGCAGCGTCCAGGTCCGCGCGGTCCGCCACACCCTCGCCGCCTGCTTGATCTCGGACTTCCTCGGGCTGTTGATCACCGTCGGGCTCTGCCACGTCTTCTTCGGCGGCCACTGACCAGAGGCGGTCGGGGAAGCTGCCGTGCTGCTTCAGCCCCGGGTCTGTAGCCCAGCCCCTCGGTGAGCCGGCGTCTCCGGAGCAGAGGCGCCGGGCAGCACGAACCAGAACAGGCAGCCTTCTCCACGCGACGAGCGAACGCCGACCCGGCCCTGATGTGCCTCGACGATGCGCTTCACCGTGGCGAGGCCCAGCCCGATGCCTGGCTGGGTCACGCCGGGCACGCGCACGTAGGGCTGGAAGATCTTCTCGTCGTAGCCCGGCGGCAGACCCGGGCCGGTGTCCTCCACCTCGAAGTGAAGCCACGGGCCTTCAGGCTTCACCCGGAGGATCACCTGTTTTCGCGGTCCGTCTCCCAGGTACTTCAGCGCGTTGCGAACCAGGTTCTGAATCACGCTCTGGAGCACCCCGCTGCTGCACTGACCGACGCAGGGGGGAAAGGGCTCGATGATCAGGGTGGCTCCCGCAGCCTCGACCAGCCCGGCCACATCGTCAGCCACGTCCTTGAGCACCTCGCCGACCAGCGCTGAGTTGCCCGGGTCGGGCTGCGCGCCAGAGCGGGCGAATTGCAGCAGCCCGTTGACGATTCGAGTCACCCTTTGAAGCGAAGCCGTGCCGCGGCGGACCAGATTCTGGGCCTGCTCGTTCTCACCGAGAAGCCGCCCCAGCAGCTGCAGGCTCATCGATACCGGGGTGATCGGACCAAGGATGTCGTGCGCGACGCGGCCAGCGAACTGTTCGAGCTCTTCAGCCCGGGCTGCCTGCAGTTCCCCGTATTGCTCGAGCAGCCGGGTATGTCGACGAACCCAGCGGCCCACCAGATAGGCGGCGAGCACGGCGAAAAAGATGCTGATCGCATCCAGGGTGTAGGCCCGAACCCGAGACTGCGTACGGATGGATTCGACCAACGCCGCAGCGTCGTGTGCCTGTTGAGCATTGAGCTCGATGTCTCGAAGAATCAGCGGTCTCGCCTCATCCAGCGCCCGCCGCAGCTCGGCTGCCACCTCAGGTGAGGGAGTGCTCCGGTCGAGCGACGCCAGCGCCGCATCCACCGCCCTCTGC
>JAYUUC010000712.1:0-2878 GCA_043755105.1 Myxococcales bacterium | reverse complement strand
ATCACCGGCTGGGCACAGGTCAATGGCCTTCGCGGTCAGACCTCGATCCAGAAGCGCATCGAGTACGACCTCTATTACATCGAGAACTGGTCCCTGCTCCTCGACCTGAAGATCCTCCTCCGCACCGCCTTCGGGGGTTTTCTCTCCCGGAACGCGTACTGAGCGGATCCGGTGCGCCGCTTTCTGTCACTCCCGAAACAGCAGCCAGACTCGCGCTGGCGCTAGATCACCCGGGCCTGGTGGATAGGGGGACTGGCGTCGCTCTTCGCCATCGCGGCGTGGCTGGGTGGAGTGTTCGCTGTTGAGTTGCTCTGCGTAGCGGGAGGGAGCAGTGACTCGCACGTTGCGGGAGAAGAGTACGTCCTCCGCGTGTGCTCCACGGGCGCAGCCCGCCTGGTCGGGACCATGGTCATCGTCTGTGCGTCGGGCGGATGGGCGGCCCTTCAGCTGGGTCGACAGCGCAGTTCGAAAAAACTCTGAGCACCGTCAGCGCACAAAAAAAGGCGGCTCCAGGGTTCGCCCGGAGCCGCCTTCCCCCTTCCCCATCTGCCGACAAGGATCGCTCTTACGCATCCCTCGTCAAAGGAATCTGGGTTGTCTTCGTCAGCTGCAGCCGCTGGTGGAGCCGCAGTTGCTGCACTTGTAGCAAGCACCGTTGCGAACCATGATCGCCCCGCAGGTGTGGCACGGCGGAGCGTCGGCCTGGTTCAGATACACCTGCCTCGAGCTGCTGGTCGGCTCGACCGCAACCTTCCGCATCACCGGCTTGCTCACCACCGCCGCCGTCGCCTCCGGTGCCGTCCCGTCCTTGAACGCCTCGGGGATCTCCTCGCTGGGCAGGAACTTCAACGCCAACCAGCGGAAGAGGTAGTCGGTGATCGACTTCGCAATCGGAATCTGCGGGTTGCCGGTGAAGCCCGACGGCTCGAAGCGGGTGTGGCTGAACTTGTCGACCAGCACCTTGAGCGGCACCCCGTACTGCAATGAGAGCGAGACCGCGGTGGCGAAGGAATCCATCAGGCCGGAGACCACCGAGCCTTCCTTGGCCATCACGCAGAACAGCTCGCCCGGCGTTCCGTCCTCGTACATACCGACCGTGAGGTAGCCCTCGTGGCCGCCGATCGAGAACTTGTGGGTGAGCGCATGGCGCTCGTCGGGCAACCGTCGGCGATCGGCCCGGGCCTGGGCCAGCGCCAGCATCGCTGCTGCATCGGAGACCGCCGGAGCCACCTCGGCCGCCTGCTCCTTCTTCGAGGTGTTGAGCGGCTGCGAACGCTTGCACCCGTCGCGGTACACCGCCACGGCCTTCAACCCCTGCTTCCAGGACTCGAGGTAGGCCTCTTCGATGTCCTCGACGGTGGCGTTGGTGGGCAGGTTCACCGTCTTCGAGATCGCGCCGGAGAGGAACGGCTGAGCCGCACCCATCATCTTCACGTGGCCAAGATAGTGGATGCTTCGCTCGCCTTTCGACGGCTTGAAGGCGCAGTCGAACACCGGCAGGTGCTCGGACTTGAGCCCGGCTGCCCCTTCGATGGTGTCGGTCTTGTCGAGGTAGCTGACGATCGACTCCACCTCGGCGGCGCTGTAGCCGAGCTTCGAGAGCGCCAGAGGGACGGTGTTGTTGACGATCTTCAGCATCCCTCCGCCGACCAGCTTCTTGTACTTGATCAGCGCGATGTCCGGCTCGATGCCGGTGGTATCGCAGTCCATCATGAAGCCGATCGTCCCGGTCGGAGCGAGCACCGTCACCTGGCTGTTGCGGAAGCCGTGCTCGGTGCCGAGCGCGAGGGCGTCATCCCACGCCTGCCGCGACGCGGTCATCAGCGACTCGCTCACCCCTTCGGTCGCCACCTGGTACGCCGCCTTCCGGTGCTTGCGGATCACCGCCAGCATCGGCTCTTCATTCTTGGCGTAGCCGGCGAAGGTCCCCATCCGGTCGGCGATGCGCGCCGACTGGGAGTAGGCCTCTCCGCACATCAGCGAGGTGATCGCCGCCGCGTAGTGGCGACCCGCGTCGGAGTCGTAGGGCAGCCCCGTCGCCATCAGCAGCGCGCCGAGGTTGGCGTAGCCCAGCCCCAGCGGCCGGAAGTCATGCGAATTCCGGGTGATCCGCTCGGTGGGGTACTTCGAGTTGCCGACGATGATCTCCATCCCCAGCAGGGTGACGTTGACGGCGTGCTTGAACGCGCTGGCGTCGAAGTCCCCGTCGATGGTGCGGAAGTGCATCAGGTTCAACGACGCCAGGTTGCAGGCGGAGTCGTCGAGGAACATGTACTCGGAGCACGGGTTGGAAGCGTTGATCCGCGCCGTGTTCGGGCAGGTGTGCCACTCGTTGATCACGGTATCGAACTGGAGGCCGGGGTCGCCGCAGAGGTGCGCCGACTCGGAGATCTCCCGGAACAGCGACCTCGCCGGGAAGGTGTCCATCGGTCGTCCGTCCTTCACCGCGTGGGTGGTCCACGGCTTGTCGTCGATCACCGCCTTCATGAACCCGTCGGTGACCCGCACCGAATTGTTCGAGTTCTGGAAGAAGATCGACGAGTAGGCCTCACCGTTGAACGACGGGTCGTAGCCGGCGTCGATCAGCGCCCACGCCTTCTTCTCCTCAGTGGACTTGCAGCGCACGAAGTCGAGAACATCCGGGTGATCCGCGTTGAGGATGACCATTTTCGCCGCGCGCCGGGTTTTCCCGCCGCTCTTGATCACCCCGGCAAACGCGTCGAAGCCCTTCATGAACGAGACCGGACCAGACGCCGTGCCCCCGCCCGCCAGCAGCTCCCGGGAGGAGCGAACCGTGGAGAGGTTGGTGCCGGTACCAGACCCGTACTTGAACAGCATCCCCTCGGTCTTGGCGAGAGTGAGGATCGACTCCATCGAG
>JAYUUC010000711.1:0-2881 GCA_043755105.1 Myxococcales bacterium | reverse complement strand
ATGCTGGTCAGCTGAATCACGCCCGCCAGGGTCGCGGCGTTGGCCGGGCTTCCCGAGGGCCCACAGTTGTTGAGCATCGGGTCGCCCAGCAACTGCACCGCCTTGCCTTCGATCTGCACATCCATCGAACCGGGTCCGACGAACTTGGTCGGGCCCTCCACGTTCGAGGAGATCAATCCGCCGCCGGTGCCCTTGCTGGCGATGTCGCCCGAGGAGCCGAAGCTGGCCCCGGCAATGGCCACCGGCTTTCCCTCGATCGTCACCGAAGTCGAGTAGTCCTTCACGCTGCTGCCGCTCTTGCCGATGTTCGGCAGCGGCGTGGGCACGAAGGGAGCCGGCGGCCCGGGCATCTTGCAGACGTTCGGCACCGTGGCGACCGCGAGTCCGCTGCTGCCCTCGGTGACGGGCGTCTTGGGCGGATTGACCCCGACCGTCATGCTGAACCTCGCAGGAGTACCGCGCCGCGATGGGTGTCGTCCGCATGGCCTGCCACCAGGACCGCCGAGCCTCGCGCGTAGCCGCCCTTCACTGCCTGCGCCGCCGCCATCAACTGCAGTGCGGGAGCCGCAAGGCCGGCATCGCCCCAGGAGACGACCGGGAGTGTGTAGGCCGTGGCGTCCCGGAACAGCGCGCCCCGGCGCAGCGCGACGAAGCCCCACTCCTCTGCGCGGTAGCGCTCTCCATTCAGGTCCAGAAAGATGTCCTGGAAGGTCTCACCCCGGGAGAGGGCAGACGCGACGGTGGCGATCGCCGACGTCAAAGCTTCACCCAGCGAGCCTTCATCGCTGTCGGGCGAACGAAGCTCTCGGACGGTCGCGGTGCCAGCAACGGTGCCCAGTCGAGAGTGAGCCCCGAGGCTGAGTGCCAGGAACGCAGCGCCCTCGCCCGGTAGCAGGCCTGACCGCTCACCTTCGCTCGCCAGTCGACGGGCCGAGGCCAGATGAGCCAGCTGCTCGGCATCCAACCGACTGTCGACCGCACCGACCAGGCAAGTCGTGAATCGTCTTTGCGCCAGCAGCTGCTGCGCGACCTCGAGCCCCCGATACAGGTGCGGCGCGCTGAAATATTCGAGCTCGAGGCCGCCGGACGACGTGTCAGAGAGAGCCGCAAGAACCTCTCGCCGCGCGCCCTCGGGGACGGTCAGCACGACGGCCACCCGGCCCTCACGAGGGAGGGCCGGCAGCTTTCCGATCGCCTCCACGAAGGCGGACCGCGCCAGCACCGCCAGCCGCTCCGAACCCCAGAGGTCCGGCGGCAAGATTGAATCTCGTCCGCAGTGCAGCGGCTTGCAGGCCCCATCGAGGAGCAGCGGGTGCTCGCGGATGCGGCGAATGCCAGCGCGCAAGGCTGCGGTGCTGCTGTCGGCATGAAGGCCCAGCGGCGTGCGCGCTCCGACGGCCACAATGTGCAGGGGAGTCACCGCCATGCCAGGGCCCGTTGAAAATCGAGCGCAGCGGGGACCTCGGCAGGGGGCAGGCCGAGAACGAGGGACGGGATCCGAACGGCTCCCTTGCTTCGTACCGCAAGCTCGAACCGCAGCTCCTCGCGTCGGAGCAAGGAAGCATCGTCGAGCGCAAGAGCGACCGCCTGCGAGGTGTAGGGCTCACCCCGGAGGTAGCGCTGATTCGCGCGAAGCGACGCCTTCCGCTCCGTCCAGAAGCGATCAAGGGCCTCGAGGTCGGGCAGCGGCAGCGTGTCCGCCTCTCCCGGTGGGTTCGCCAGGTCCTCTTCGAGCGGCGGCAACGGGTTGCTGGGGCCGGGGTCCGCACGGTGGATCCCCTTCCCTCCCCCGACAATCCAGGTGAACGCTTCGAAGGCCACCCGAGCGTCCTTGGGGGAAGCGACGAAGCGCAGACAGACTTCGGCCGCGTCCACCCGGCCCGACGTGCTGAGCGCATGGAGCAGCGCAGGCCGCGCTTTCTCATCGCTGAGCCGGCCGATCAGAGGAGAGAGATCGCCCCCCAGGAATGCGAGCGGAGCCCACGCCTCTTGAACGCCCTTCTCGGCGAGCAGACGACACTGCTTCCAGGCCGAGGCCAGCTGTCCGATCAGCCCGCGGCGGAGTGCTGGCAGCGCAATCTCCATCGACGGGTCGACGAGGTCACGCTCGATGCGGGCTCGTTGCGAGCTGTCGACGAGTTCGAGGGTCGATGAATCGAGGGTGAGCTCGCAGGGACGGCCGAGCGCCAGCATCGCCGCGACCACGCGGGGCCTGGGCGCGACGGTGTCCTCGGCGAGGAGCGGCACGAGGAGTCGCTGCGCCGCAACCGGTCCTGCCACGCGCAGTCCCTCGAGGTGCGCCACCAACCGCGGTTCGATGCGAGCTCTGAGCTCGCGGTGACTCACCCGAACCGAATGACGCGCCCGCAGCCATTGCTCGACCCCGAACTCCGCTTCGTCCAGATGTTCTTCGACGATGTCCCAGACGACGTCCGCGGCCAAGGGCTCCATGGCTCAGTTGATGGACACGGTGCCACCCTTGATCCGGTTCACACCGGACGAGTGGGTCTCGACGTGTGTTCCGCGAAGGACCGCACGGCCGTTCCGTCGCAAGGTGAGCGACGCCTCGCCGCAACTGAGCACGACTTCGTCCTGGGCCGACAGCTCGAGCCGGGTCGGAACGCTGGAAGCTTCCACCGCGTCCAGCGGCTGAAGAACGCCAATGACGATCGGCCCCTCACTCGAGAGCACCAGCACGAGCGACCGCGGCTCACGCTGAAGCCCGGAGAGCTGCTCTCGAGACAGGGGCACCCCCAAACGCGCCTCCGTGGGGCCCTGGCCGTAGTCCACCCAGAGCCCGGAGGGAGCAGCGCCGTCCAGGGTTACCCTGTTCGGATTCACCGAGGTCCCGAGCACCAGGGCCAGGCCCGTGGGCTGCGCG
>JAYUUC010000710.1:0-2886 GCA_043755105.1 Myxococcales bacterium | reverse complement strand
GCGAGGGAAGCTTCTCTTTTCCTTGTGCCTGCTCATGGCCGGCCTCCTCGCTGGGTCTGCGCGCGCCCAGGACTCCGACGAGCAGGAGCACGAAAGGGTTGCGGCGCGGCTGGATGACGAGCGCACCGCCCTGAGCTCCTTGCTCGACCAAAAGAGTGAAGTGCTGGCAGTGCTCGACGCACTCGAGCAGCTCTCTCGAAGCTCGAGCGCCCGGGTCTCGGCACTGGAAAAGGAAAGCCGAGGTCTGGAAGCGCAGGTGGCGCTGGCCCATCGTCAGGCCGAGCGCTCACGCCAGGCGCTCGACCAGCAGCTCGCCCGCCTCTCACCCCGACTGCAGCTGATGTACCGCTCCCACCACAGCAACCGACTCGACCTGCTGCTGTCCGCACAGGACTTCGCGTCGATGGTGCGGCGTTCGCGAGCGCTCTCCACACTCATCGGCCAGGACCTCGCGATGCTCGAGCAGGCCAACGCTCTGGCCACTTTCTCCGAGCGCTCTCAGCGCCGACTCGAGCGGCTGCAGGAGGGCGCGGCGATGCAACTCGAAGTGCTTCGCACCGAGTCTGCCCTGGCAAAGCTGCGCCGTGCTTCCTTCAGCGAGCTGCTGGCCTCGATTCAAGGGGAAGCGAAGCAGTCGGGTCGACTGGTGCGCGACCTCGAACGGGCGGAAGCCCAGCTTCAAGGCATGGTCGGTCAGATGGAGGCGTCGGCCAGCAGCGCTGGGTTCCGGTTGCTCAAAGGCAAACTCCCCTACCCGGTGCGTGGGCTGATCGAAGTGGGCTTTGGCCGGGTGCTCAACCCGCGCTTCAATACCGTCACCGTGCAGAAAGGCGTCGACTTCCGGGTTCGCGCGGGAACGCCGGTGAAGGCGATCGCCCCGGGGAAGATCGCATACGCAGGGTGGCTCAAGGGCTACGGCAACCTGGTGATCGTCGACCAGGGCGGTGGCTATCACACCCTGGTCGCCCACCTCGAATCGCTCTCGGTGCGACCCGGCGATGAAGTCAGCCCCGGCATCGAGCTGGGCGCAGTGGGGGACACCGGAAGTCTCAAAGGGCCGTACCTGTATTTCGAAGTCCGACAGAATGGCGAGGCGATCGACCCGGCGCCCTGGCTGGACGAGGAAGCGCAGCTGCCATGATGCCGACCGGTTAGGGTTGCTGCGTGGAAATTCTGGAAGGAATGCAGAAGGGCTTGCGCCGGGTGCTCAATGTTCGCGGCGCGCGTTCCCGCGAGCAGACCTTCCACGGGCATCGGGTGCACTACTACTTCGTGCCTGGATATCGGCCGGAGCGGCCTCCGGTGGTGCTGGTGCATGGGCTGGGAGGTGCCGCGAACGGCTTTTACAAGCTGTTCTTTCCTCTGGCAGAGCAGTTTGGCGGCGTCTACGCCCTGGACCTTCCCGGCAATGGCTTTTCCACCCCGCTGCCGGGCGAGCCGCTCTCGATGCAGGAACAGTTCGAGGTGCTGAAGGCCTTTTGCCAGCAGGTGGTGCCCCAGCCTGCTTTCGTGGTGGGGAACTCGCTGGGTGGCGCGATGAGCCTGAAGCTGGCCGATGAAGCGCCCGATCGGGTGAGGGCGCTGGCGCTGGTGGCTCCCGCAGGCGCCCCGCTGGAGGAAGCGCAGCTCACCCGCCTGATGGAGTCACTCCAGGTGACCACCCACGCCGAGACCCGTGCGCTCACACGCAAGTTGTTCGTCAAGGCGCCGTGGTCGGTGTTGCTGCTCGCCTCCGAGCTGCAGAAGGTCTACTCCACCCCGTCGGTGCGGCGGATCTGCCGCGAGACCAAGGCGACCGACTTCATCGAGCCCGCACTGCTCGCAGGTCTGAAGATGCCGACGTTGTTGCTCTGGGGCAGCGATGACAAGCTGTTGCCGGCCCAGAGCGTGAACTACTTCCGCGCCCACCTTCCTGCCGGGGCCGAGGTGCACGTGGTCAAAGGCTTCGGCCACGTCCCCCAGATGGAGCACCCCCGGGAGTTGCTCGCGCACCTGGTGGATTTCGCGGCGCGGAGAGGTCTGTGAAGGTCCGACCTTGGGGGCCGGGGTAGGGGTGCGCCCGCGGGTGCCCTTCTCTACAATCGAAGGTCGATGTTGGCGCTGAAACAGCGGGAGCGCACCTTGCCGCCTGTGAACACATTGCGAAGGCTGAAGTCTTTCAAGTGGGTGGCGGCCGCGGCCTTGTTGCTGGCCGGCACCGGGGCTGCTCTGGCGGCACGGGAGGACCAGACCTATCGCCAGCTCGAGCTGTTTGCCCGCGTGCTCTCGTACGTGGAGAACAACTACGTCGAGCCCGTCAACGACCAGGAGCTGATGTACGGGGCGATCAAGGGCATGCTCGATACGCTCGACCCGCACACGGTGTTCATGCCTCCCGAGGTGTTCAAGGAGATGAAGATCGACACCTCGGGCGAGTTTGGCGGCCTGGGCATCGAGATCGCGAAGAAGAACGACACCATCACCGTGGTCTCGCCGATCGATGACACTCCCGCGGCGAGGGCGGGCATTCGGGCCGGCGACCAGCTGGTGCAGATCGACGACGAGCCCACCCGGGGAATGGACCTGGCCCGGGCGATCCAGAAGATGCGCGGCCCCGCCGGGAAGAAGGTGGTGCTGACCATCATGCGCGAGGGTTTTTCGGCGCCCCGCGAGCTCACTCTGCTGCGCGACCACATCCGGATCGTCTCGGTGGAAGGCGCGCTCTTCGGCGGCATCGCCCACGTCAAGGTGAAGAACTTCCAGGAGCGCACCGATGCCTATCTGCACAAGGAGCTCGACCGGCTCCGCGCGCTCAACGGCGGACTCGTGCTTCGGGGGCTGGTCCTCGACCTGCGCAACAACCCTGGCGGGCTGCTCGATCAAGCGGTGGCAGTGAGCGACCGTTTC
>JAYUUC010000709.1:0-2888 GCA_043755105.1 Myxococcales bacterium | reverse complement strand
AGCACGATCGCGTCGGCCTTCGGGCCCACGGTGATCCAGTTCTTCGAGCCGTTGATGACGTACTCGTCGCCCTTCTTCACCGCCACCGTCTTCTGGGCGGCGGCATCCGAGCCGGCCTCGGGCTCGGTGAGGCCAAAACAGCCGAGCTTCTCGCCGCGAGCAAAAGGAATCAGGAACTCCTTCTTCTGCTCGTCGTTGCCGAACTTCATCACCGGGTCGCAATAGAGCGAGTTGTTGACGCTCATGATCACCCCGGTCGACGCACAGCCTCGGCTGATCTCCTCCATCGCCAGCGCGTAGCAGACGTTGTCGAGGCCGGCGCCGCCCAGGTCCTCGGGCACCGCGACCCCCAGGAGCGTGAGCTCGGCGAGCTTGGCCACCGCCTCGGTGGGCCAGGAGTGGGTCTCGTCCCAGTGGCGAGCGTGCGGAGTGAGCTCTCGGGCCGCGAGCTCCCGGCACATTTTCTGTGTTTCGCGCTGCAGGTCGGTGAGCTCGAAGTCCATCGGGTTCCTCAGGGGAAGCAAGGGGCGGCAATTCTATTCAGTCCCACCTGGGCGTACAGGAGAACCGCCCAGTGAGTGACCGTGAAAGCAAGCAGGGCTTACGGCTGGGTCAAGCCCGGGTAGACGGTCATCACCACCGCTGCTTCCTTCGCCGCGCCCGCCGTCCGCTGCTTGTACTCAGAGTGACCTTCGATCTTGATCTTGAGGGTCGCCACTTCGCCGGCGTTGTGGACGTAAAGGAAGAGGCCGTTGCTGGAGGTTCCCTGGGGGTCGACCGAGGTCAGGTCGGCAGTGGGGTAGAAAAATTGAGGAGCGAGCCGGGTGTCGTCGGGGACGACCTTCACCCCCGCCACCGGAGCGCCGGCCGCGTCGACCACGCGCCCGAGGATGAAACCGGCGCCGAAGAGAGAGACCTGTTTTCCGCCGGTGATGGCGCTGATTCGGGCCGGGGTCACCGCCTCGGTCAGCTGGTCGTGGAAGGTGCCAGGGACCGCGTAGACCTTGCCACCGCTGATGTTCGCGGTGGGCTTTCCCTGCTCCAGCGCCACGTCCCAGAGGACGGTGGTGGAGCGGATCGCCCGCTTCCAGCCGAGCTCATAGCCTCCGTCGGCGAGCGCGGGGGAGCCGCCGTCGGGTCGGTCGTCCATGCCGGCGGAGACGCCAATCAGGACCCGGCTGACGTCGACGTCGGACACCGAGAACGTTCCGGCATCGGTCAGCTCCACCTTTCCAAACAGCCCGAGGGGGTCGCCCAGCGCGAGCTTGAGCGGTTCCTCGACGGTGAGGGTCACTCCTGCGAGGTCAGGAACGGGCTGACTCCTGGAGGTGAGCCAGGCCACCGCAGCCGGGTGGACTTGAGCCCTGCCCGAGACGGTGATCTTCAGCGGCTCATCGCCGCCGTCCACGGGCCCCGCGTCAGGGACTGCAGTGCTTGAGCTGGAACAACCGGCCAACACGAGCAACGTCACCACGACTGCCTTCGTTTTCCAGGATCGGCTCATCGGGACAGGTACTCCTGAGTGTCCCTCGCGCGGGTTGCGCAAAGGGTGACGGGGTTCATCGAATCGGGTCGCTCACAAAGATGCGGGAGGGGCCGGTGCGGTCGTCTTCGAAGAGAACGGCTCCGGAAGTTCCATCCGGGCGGACCACCAGTCGGGGGCGGCTGAGCTGATTCCCAGAGATGCCGGTGTCGTCGAAGCGGAGGGGGACGGACGCGGCGAGCGAGACTGGGTCCACGGTCGCGGTAAACAGAGCGCTCTTGCCCACGGACATATCGGCGAACACCCATCGGTACTTCCCGCCCAGAAACGCCAGGTCCGGGGAGAACCGGCTCGAGAAGGCTCCGTCTTCGGCACCGCCCGGAACCCGTGCGAGGGCCCGCCACCCCGTTCCGTCGTTGATCGCCCCTCGGACATCGTAGTGTCCCCTCCGGTTGCGGGTCTCGGTCCAGGTCAAGGCCAACGCTCCCAGGCGACCCACCGTCAACCGTGGATCCGCGGCGAGCACTTCGGTGGAGCTGTCGGGGGTCACTTGCGTCGGCGACGAGAAATTTCCCGTCAGGCCCGCGACCGCGGCAAAGACCTTCCAGTCTCCGCTGCGGTAATCGATCCACGCCACCGCCAAACCCGCGGCGGTCCACGCTACCGATGGTTGCGCCTGACTTCGCCTGAGGCGGTCGCCTGTTCCGGTCGCGTCCACCGGGTGCGAAGCCGACCAGGTGGCGCCGAAGTCCGTCGAAAGGCTGAGGCGAATCTGAGGCACTCCGGACTCGCGAAAATCCGTCCACACCAGAGCCAACCCCGACCCCGAAGGTTCAACTGCCAGGGCCGGTTCCCATTGCGCCGACGGCTTGGCTTCGACTGACCTGGCGGCTGCGAAGTGGAGACCTGCATCGGACGACGTTGCGACTTCGATTCGCTCGGCGCCCGGCGCCCCGGCTTGCCAGACGACGGCGATCCGAGATCCGGTGCCTGCCACCAGCTTCGGGTGAAGCTGAGGTTCCGTTCCAGGAGCCACCGCTTTCGCCGCGGTCCAGTGCCGTCCCTCGTCGTCGGAACGAGCGAACTGAGCCTGGGGCGCGGCACCCTCGAGTCCTTCTGTCCACACCGAGTAGATGACACCGGCGCTGTCAAAAACGGCCTCGACCTGTTTCTGGCGGGTCGGACCCGGGGGCGACAGCGGCCGAGTCGCTGTTCCACCCACCGGCGTGACGTCGATCGCGGGAGGAGGCTGCCCTCCGCTCGCAAGCGCGAGATCCGCCGCCACCAGACTGTCGACGTACTGGCCTTCGAACTCACTTTTCGACTTGAAGAGCAGCTGGGTTCCCCGATTCCGCAGCACCTCTCGGCGGGCAGCAGTGTCGAGCGATGGCGCATTGCCTCCCGG
>JAYUUC010000708.1:0-8515 GCA_043755105.1 Myxococcales bacterium | reverse complement strand
GAACACCCATCGGTAGCCGCGCAAGGGGCCTCGGTTCGCGGCCGCTCGAGCGATCAACGTCTGATAGAGAGCGGGCAAGCTGGTGCCCTTGACCGCACAGGCGATCTGCCGTGCCTTGTTTTCCAGGGGGACGTAGGCGAACCGCTCGCTGTCGATGCCCAGCTTCAATCGATGAATGGCGAGATGGGGGTAAGCGAAGGCGAGGGTGCGCCGGTTGTGCTCCGAGATGGTGAAGAGGGCGCAAAGGTTGCGGTCTTTGGCCGGTTGCCAGCGGGGAGGGGATAGCCCCATTCGCGCAAAGCCATGAAACAGACCCTGGTTGAACAGCACCTTGGCCCCGGGTAGCTCGGCCGCAGCGGGAGGCGCGTCTTCCGGAAGCACCAGCACGTCCTGGTCGGGGCGGAAGCGCGCGGCCAGGCCCGCGGGTCCCACCAGGGGCGTGCGGTTGTCGAACCAGCGCGCGCGGAACCTGTCTTTTTCGTGAAAGACCCAGGCCTGAAAACCATTCCGGGAAAGGATGTCGACGTGCCGGTAGATCTGCTTCACACCTCCGGCAGGGATCTGCGAGCTGAAGCAGTAATAGAAGATTCGCCGCTGGTTCACGAAAGGCTCCATCGAAGACGGCAGTGGCTTCAGCCGCCCAGCTCGAAACCGTGGGACCACTTGAAGAACAGCGCATCGGTCGCGGGGCCGGACCACAAGCCCGGAAATGCCAGCGACGCCGAGCTCGCCTCGCCCTGAGCGCCTGCCGCTTCAGCCTGGGAGCGGGCATAGACGACATACAGCGTCGACCCCGACCGGTACTCCCAGCGGAAGGTGAGGTTCAGCTTCAATGCCGAGGCATGAAAGTCGGTGGCGCCGGGGTTGGCTACTTCCTCGAGGTCGGCCAGCCGAACCCGACCGCCTTCCGGTTGGAGCGGGCCAGCGAAGAACCGGGTGAACTGTCCAAACGCAGAGAAGAGCTGAACGAAGAGTTGAAGGCTGAGGCGGGGCGAGAGGAGCACGTTTTGCCGCAGCGTCACCGAGAGATCACTCGTCAGCAGATCGCCGAAATAGCGGGCCTGGGGGTCGTACCCGAGCGACCGCGCCGGTTGGTGTTGGTGGCTCCAGCTCGCGTCGACCGAGGTAGACAGCCAGGGGCCTGGCCGAACCGTCATCCCCAGCCCCGCTTCGGCGCCTGGCCCAAGCTCCGAGACCCGGGTGAAGACGCGGCTTCCACTGAACTTCCCTCTGAGGCTCCAGCTGCCGGCGGGGTCTGTCCCCAACTCGCAGGTGAGATAGGCGTTGGCGGGCCGTTCCAGCGCGAGACCGCTCTGGCTGATCTCGCGGACGTCGTCGACCGGGAAACGGTAGGCCCCATAACAGGCGGCGGTCTGGAAGCCGGGCAGCACCACCGCGGAGTAGCCGTTGAGCTCTCGCCCGAGATGAATGCGGCCGTCGGACGTATGCTCCTCGATCGCGCCGGCGGTGAGATTGAGTGAGCGCAGGCGACCGAGTCCATTGGGCCGAATGAAGGTCGCGCTGCCGTGGAGTTGCTGATGATTCTGTGCCGCCAGATACCCTGCGGCATTGAGTTCCAGCTTGGGGGATTCGAGCTCGTAGCCCAGGTTGAACCGGAACCCGTCGCCTCCGTGCTTGCCGGCATCGACCGCGGTCCCCACCCCGAGGTCTCCGGAGCGCAACAGGGTGCCGTCGCGCAGCGTGCGCTCTCGGGGCCCGCCCTGAACCTGCGAGGCGAGCACCTGACCGACGATCTCGAAGTCCTTTCCGGGGCTGTGGAGCTGTGCGTCGAGCCCAGCGGTGTTGCCCCCACTCGCAGCGCACCCCGAGGCCCCTTCCGCTGAGGCGCCTGTCGAGGCCGGAGAGAGGCAGGGTCCGGAAAGGGGAAGCGAAGAGGTGATCATTCCTCTCACGCTGGAGTTCTCGCCGAAGGCGCGGAGGGCTCCGACGAAGACCTGCGTCGGAGGGGGCGGTTCGGCCGGGTAGTTACCCTCGGGGGCGAGGTGCAGGGGCTGAAGCGGGTGGAAGCGGTAGCTGCGGTCCTCGGCGCCTGTTGAACCGGACCCGCGGCCTTCCCCCAGCATCACTGCGTCGAGCGCGCCCACCTGTATCCCTTCGGAGAGGGTCCCACTGAGCTTGGCCGCCCCGAGGATGGGGGCGCTGCTGCCCAGTCGGCGCGAATAGAACAGCGAGCCGGTTCGCGATCCCGAGTCGAAGTTCGGAGGGGCCTGAAACAACTCCATTCCTTCCAGAAAAAACGGCCGCTTTTCGGGAAGGAAGAGTTCGTAGGTCGAAAGGTTGAGGACCGCGCTGTCCGCTTCCACCTGGCCGAAGTCAGGGGCGAGGGCGCCATTGAGGGTGAGGCGGCTGCCGAGGCTGAGCCTGAAATCAGCGCCGAGATCGAGGACCGGGTCGAGCACTCTGACCTCTGGTTTTTGCACGTCGAGAGGCCTCAACACCCAGCGATTGGCGACGAAGGGGACCAGCCAGAACGATTGGGCCGGCCGAAGGCCCTGCAGCCCCACCAGGTGCCCGAACCGCGAAACCACCGACGGGCTGTCAGGGGGAAGGGGAACGGTGTCCACGAACTCGTGTTTGCGGGCGAGGTAGCGCCCGACGTGGAACCCCCACTGCTGCTCCGGCGCATCGGGAAAGTGCAGCACCGTGAGCGGAATCGAGAACTCGGCCGCCCAACCATCAGCGCGAACCTGCACCGCGCCTTCCCAGACTGCGTCCCAGGTGGTGGTCATCTGGCTGTCGTCGTAGGCGAGGTCATCGCGGAGGATGCCGCCTGCGGTGGCAAAGAAGATCTTCGCGTTCCGGTGGTCGTGGTCGGAGTCGATCCCCACGTAGACCATGTCCGAGTCGGGGGTGGCGTCCCGCCGCCCCAGCGGGCGCACGATCTTCTCCGGCTCGGAGTCGAGACAGAGCACGCTGACGTAGAGCGCATGATCATCGTAGAGTACGCGGACCCGCGTCTGCTGTGAGGGAGGCGCGAGCAGCGTGGGGTACGACTGGACCAGGTTTTCGAAAGGCGGCGCGCGCTGCCAGTCCGGCTCGTCGAGAATCCCATCGATCACCATCGGCGCGGTGGCACGAACTGCGGTGAACGTCGTTCGCTCCGGGGCTTCGGGGTCTGCGGTTGCCGTCGAGCCAACAAGCAACTGCGCACACAGCGCGACCGCTCCCCAGGGTCCGCTCTTCCAGGTTTTTTGTCTCCCACCGAAGGCGCTAACCGAGCGCACCATGGAAGCTTTCTGGAACGTAGTGGAAGAAGCAGGCCGTCACCTTGCGGTGCTTGCGCAGAGGCCGCCGCCAGTGCGGAACCTCGGTGCCTCGATAGAGAACTGCATCTCCCATCTCCAGCCGAACCTCGACCGCTTTCCCCTCGATCTCCAGATAGATCGGCCAGGCTTCCTCACCCCTCTGTTCGGGATCGGTGTCGAGAACGATCGAAGCATTCCACGCACATTGCTCGCGGTCGGTGTGGCGCTTCAGGCGAGCGCCTTCCGAGTAGGTCGCGAGGTAGCAGTAAGAGGGCTTCACCCCCGGCTCGACCACTTTGGAAAGCATCGACCACGTCTGATGGTGAAGGAACTGGCACAGCGGCTCGTTGTGAGCCACCTGCCGGTTGCGCACCTGGCTGTCTCCGTGCTGCAGGTAGCCTTCGCGGGCGAGCGCCCTCAAGTAGGTGCGCAGGGAGGCCAGCTGCGACCCGGGAATGAGTCCTCGAACCACCGCGAACCCCTGAGAGCGCACCTGCGTTCGCTGCTCTCTGAGTCGTGCAGACCAGGCCCGAGCGTCGGCCGCCGCCTTGCGCGAATCGATGACGAGGTCCGCCCGAAGCAGGGCCTGCAGGCTCGGGGCGTCGAGCTTTTCAAGGGGCAGTCGGCCGTCGATCAGCTTCTGGAGTCGCATCGCCCACGGACGATCCAGCCAGTAGGGCCAGTGGATTCCGGTCGCCGGATGTCGGGTCCACACCACCTGGTGACCTCGAGCAAACGGGGCTTGCTGGGCCTGACTCACCGCTACTTCCGCGGGAAGCCCGCCCGAACGTTGAAAATGTAGAGAGGGGTTCAGCCCCAGTTGCTCCGGGTTGAAGTCAGCGGGAGCGGACTCCTGGGGCAACAGCGGCGGACGCTCGCTCTGCACCCGACAGTGGTAGGCGACCTCCTCGGGCACTTCGGACGCTTTGACGATCAGCCCCGCCTCGGTCAGCAACGAGACCAGACCCGGGGGCAGGCCCCTCACGTCGATCGCCTCGCCCCGCTGCGTGAACAGCCGGGCGAGGGTCTCTGCGAGCTGCCCGTCCTCCCTCGACGAGACCTGGGCGGACTGCAGCCCCCGGTCGCGGGTGCGCATCGAAGCGGTCAGCGCCAGCGACATCGCCGGGTTCACCACCCAGCGTGAACGGCGAGAAGCGTGTTTCTTTTCCGCGGGCATCAGCAAGCTCCAAGGGGGGCGGCTAGCCGCGAAAGAGCGGAGCGAGCAGGGGCGAGGTGCGGAACTGTTTCGAAAGCTCGATCAGCTGAGGAGCCTGCTCCGCAACGGCCTCGGTCTCGTAGTCTTCCTCGAAGCGTCGCAGCAGGGCCGCCCCCTCGAGGCCCTCGAGCGCACAGCGCAACAGCAAGCGGGAGGTCTCGTCGAGCGTGATTCGAAGCGGGTTTCGCTCGGGGTCGGGGTCTTCGGAGAGCCGGCCGATCCAGCTCACCACCAGGTCGACTGAATTCTGCCCGGGAAACCGGTTCTGGATCTGAGCGAAAAGAAGGTCCCGGCGGTCGAAGTTCAACAACAGCGCGAGGAAGAACCGCAGTTCGGGGTCGGTGACTTCGGAACGGATCGACACCAGATTAGAGTCGCGGGCGATCGCCTGCAGAGCCGGCTCGAACATCGAGGCGCTCGCTCCGTGCTGCCGCTGCACCCGCTCGAGGTAGGGGCCGAGCAGGTCGGGATTCTTCAGCTCGGAGAGCAGCTCCTGAAGAATGGAGAAGCTGGAGGTCAGGTCTGCGCCCTCGAGCATCTCGCCCACCCGTTTGGGCAGCTCGGGCTGGCGCAGCCTCGACAGCAGGCGCATGCCCTGCACCTTGCGTACGGTGTTGGCATCTCGAACGAACGGGTCCCGACCGATACCGGGCTTCAGGTAGAGGTACTGGGGCTCAGCGCCTGCATGCTCGAAGGTCCGCACCACCACGGTCACCGAAGGCTGGTCGAGGTGAAAGAGCGCGTGAATGAATTGATGATCGGGAAGTATCTGGCGCGTCGCTCCCAAGGTGAGCAACTCGCTGCGCTGATGGTTCAGCTGCCCGAGCAGGAAGAGGTTGTTGACCCGCTCGTGCACGTCGAAGGTGTATTCGCTGTGGAGGCTTGAACCTCCCAGCACCTGGAAGGCCCCGGTGAAGCCGTGCTGGTGAATGGAGGTGGTCCCTTCGAGCCAGTGGAGCACCTGGATGTAGAAGCGGTCGGTGGAAAAGACCACCAGCGGGGGCTGTCCGAACTCGAAACCAAGATCTCGCTGCGGCGGCAGCGGCACGGTCTGGCTCATGGCCCAGCGAATCGGGTCGAGGGGATCGAGCTGTAGATGCAAGGGCTCTTCGACGAGCGCTTCGAAAGCGAGGAGGGGAAAGGCTTCTTCGCGAAAATTGAGCCGTTGCCAGCGCGCGCGAAGGCGTTCACCCAACCGCTGGAAAGGTTCCGCTCCTGGCGCCGGCATCGGCCTGAAAGTCTAACCATCGCGTGGGCCCGGAGCCAGAAGGGGACCCGGCGGCAAACCGCCTACATCAGCCACTGATCTGCGTCAGTGCGGGCGATGATTCTTTCGCAGAGTGCATTGCCTGCCGCACCACCGAGAGGAACCGGCTGGCATTGCGCCCTACTTGATAATCGATGCGCTCGGCGTTGGCCTTGGCCTCGGCGGCCAGGCGCGCGTACCGGGAGCGGTCGGCGCGCAGGGTGCGGATCGCCGCTACCCACGCCTCGGGATTGAGGTAATCGTCGATCAAGACCACCCCTTGACCGAGGTCGGAAAGCCCGCCGCGTCGGCTCGCCACCACCGGAATGCCGCTGGCCTGCGCTTCGATCGCGACCCGGCAAAAGGCCTCTTCCCAGATCGAAGGCACCAGCAGCAACCCGGTACGGCGGTAGACCTCACGCATGTCGGATTGGGTGGGCAGGAATTCGATTTGGGGCAGCCGCTTCAGTCTTCGAAGCAAGCCCGGCTTTTGCGCGCCGAGCTGCCAGCCTTCGACGACGAGGAACTTCTCGTCGGGAAGCAACGCGGCGATCTTCAGGAACGTCTCTTTGCCCTTCGGCACCGCGGGGTTGATCAGGGTCACCCGGCCCGGACGGGGACGGCGCACCCGATACTCGGAAACGTCGACCAGGGGGTAGACCACGGTGGGCACGACGCCGAACCGCGCCTGGGCGGTGCGCTGCACGAAGGGGGAACAGCACACGAATCGGGTCCCGTGCCTCGCTGCCAGACGGACCTGACGGGTGGGGCTCATCGCCGGCTCCACGTCATGCAGGTACCAGATGCCGGGAATGCCGCGAGCTCTGGCAAGGGCCAAGGTCGGGTACGCTCCTTCCAGATGGGTGACCACCACCGTTGGCTGGAACTGGTCGATCATCTTCTTCAATCGGCCAAGATAGCGGTCGCGAACCATCCGCACCGGATAGCCACAATAAACATCCAGCTCGCCGTCACCGCCGCCGATGAACTTCACCGTCCCTTGATGGTCACTGAAGTCGGGTCTGCGGTTGTCGCCCTGTGCGCAGAAGACCTGCACTTCGACATTCTTTCGTCGAGCAAGTTCGAGGAGGAGCCGATGGGTGGCGCGCTCGGCACCACCCCCGAACGAGAAGGGGTAGGCAAGCCGGTCGAACGCGTAGAGCAGCCGCACCTTCATCGATGCGATGATAATCGCCGGTCGTGGCAAGGCAAACCGACGGCAGGTTCACGTCCAGGATCAGGCAACGCCCCAAGGGCTGCGCTAACATTCAGAAGCCGTGTCCAGTTTAGGGTGACCGATCGATGAGGACGCAGTCGCGACACCGAAGGGCGGCGCCCCCGAGCGCCTCGGTGATCATGCCGACCTTCAACAGGGCGCAGCTGCTCGAACTGACGCTCGCCTCCTTTGTCGCTCAAAGCAGTCAGGACTACGAATTGATCGTGGTCGATGACGGCAGCACCGATAGCACCGCCGAGCTGCTCCAACGCTACCGGAAGCGCCTGCCGCTCCGGTACTTCCATCAGAAGAACCGGGGCAGGGCGATCGCGCGCAACCTGGCGCTGGCGAGGGCGCGTGGTGAAGTCCTGATTTTCAGTGACGACGACCGCATCGTCTCACCCGGTTTCGTCGAGGGGCACCTCGATGCTTGCGGACGCGGCGCTGCCAAGCCGGTGGTCCTTGGCTGGCGCGAAAAGTCGGTGCTCTCGCACTGGAGCCCCGAGCTGGCACACGTCGTCTCCGTCGAGATGCTGACCAGGAACCCGGCGTTGCTCGAGCGCCTCGGAGAGGCCTCCAGTCTCCAGCTGCTTGACCCTGTGGCGCTGGCCCGGGGGGATGCACGAGAACTTCGACCGCTCGAGCAGGTCGAGGCCTATTGGCGCGAGCAATTCGACCCGGTGCTCCGCCGCTTCGGGCAGAACTTCACCGGCTTTCATCTCCCCTGGTTCTTCTCCAGCACCGGAAACATGTCTCTGCTTCACAGTCATCTCGACGAAGTGGGCGGCTTCGACCCTGCCTACGTTCGATGGGGAGCCGAGGACACCGATCTCGGCTATGCTCTTGCCCGATCTGGGGGCCAATTTCAGGTCAGCCGTGAGGCGGCGAGCGTGCATCAACTGCACCGTCGGGGCAGGGGCGAGCACCAGGGTTTTCTCGCAAATCTGCAGTACTTCACCCAGAAGTACGACACCCTCGAACCCTATCTCTGGGTCGAGTGGGCGCTTCATCGCCTGGACACCTTTGTCGCCCAGGACGTGGTCGCTGCTGCGCGTTCGGGTCACCGCCTGGGTTCCGAGCTGACGGCGCTGTACCGGAGTTCGGTGCTTGCCATGCTTTCACTCGAGCTCGGTTCGATTCCGGTCTCGAATCGACCGGGGCCGTTTCTGAACGCCCCGCACTCGTAGAAAAGCCCCCGTTGATTCGAGGAAGCCGATGGCCAAAAGAAGGGTGTTCGACGCTGTCGTGGTGGGTTCGGGTGCGACGGTGGGGTGGGTGGCCAGGGAACTCACTGCACAGGGTCTCGAGGTGGCGTTGGTGGAGGCAGGAAGCCTCGTCGGTCCCGAGCGACCGTCCCGGCCTGCCCGAACCTGGGATGCGATCACCCGTCGCGACCAGGCGATTCAACGCCGGTGCGCTTCCTTCGGGCCCACCAATCGCCACCTCTTCGTGTCCGACCGCGATCAGCCGTATTCGATGCCGGCCGAAAAGCCGTTTCACTGGATCCGTTCGAGGGTTCTTGCGGGGAGAATGACGCTCTGGGGCGGAGTCTGCGTGCGAATGTCCGACTT
>JAYUUC010000707.1:0-2904 GCA_043755105.1 Myxococcales bacterium | reverse complement strand
TAGGCGACACGGGTGGCAAAGTTTCTGCCGGCCTGCCGGCGCAGCCTCGCCTCCCCTGCGGCGCCCCCCACGGCCAGGGGAGACATCGGTTCCCGCTGAGCCAGCCGGGAAGCGCCCGGGGGAAGAGGACGGGTGCCGCGCTTCGAAGCCGGAGGAAGCGCGAGCGGGCGGGTCGACGGCACCTCCTGCAGATGGTCTTCGAGCTCGTCTTCCTCTTCGAGTTTCTCATTGCTGCGACTCGAAGAGGAAACCCGACCGAGAGGATCCGTTGCCGTTCCCTCCTCCGGTTCGTCCTCGACAGGGGCGGCGTTGAGCTGGGTTTGGCCCTCGATTCGCTCGAGCTCTCCGGAACGGGTCAGAGGCGCCGTCGCGCCAACCTGAGTGTCTGCGCTGGAAGAGGGGTTTGGACCCTCGGGTTGATTTCCAGGCAACGTGTCCGCGGCCCGCCTGGAAGTGTCCTCCTCGTCGTTCGAGGCCGCGCCTGGGGAGTGGACCTTGCGGGGGTGCCCGGTTTCGCTCGCACCTTTGAGAGGACGAGGGGCAGGCCGGCGCATCGTCTCTTCCGACGCCGTGTCCCCCTCCGCAGCAATCCGCGCCTGCCCGGTGAGCGCCCGGGGGGCCGCGCGGATGACGGTGTTCTGGTTGCCGCGCGGCGAGTCCTTGGCAGAGAAAGTGAACACCGTCTCGCCGATGGAAATCCGGTCGCCGGCGGTGAGCCCCCGAATGCCGGTGAGCCGCTCGCCATTGAGCAGGGTGCCATTGGCGCTGTTCAGGTCTTCGACGAAATGACGACCGTTCTGCTCGAAGACGCGGGCGTGGGCGCGCGAGGCGGCCCCGTCGAGGACGACGATGTCGTTCTCAGGGGTGCGCCCCAGACGCGCCTCCTTCTTGTCGAAGGAGAAGGTCCGCCCGGGGTCTGCACCGCTGGCATTCTGGAGCTGAAAACCCACGGTCGGTTCGGAGTATAGATCGCCGCCCATGCCCCACCTCATCACCCAGCTCGGCGCGCTCCCCTGTGAAGTGGTTCAAGGAACCCCCCCCGGCATCGCGCCCCAACTTGCGGTGGTCCTCTGTCACGGGTTCGGAGCGCCGGGAAACGATCTGGTCGGGCTGGCGGACGAGCTCTGCCGCTCGTTCCCACGGCTGGCTTCCGCGGTGCGGTTCGTCTTTCCGCAGGCGCCCCTGTCGCTGCAGGCCCAGGGAATGGGCGACGGCCGGGCCTGGTGGCACCTCGACCCCCGCATCTTCGACGCGCAACAGCGGGGCGACACCGAAACCCTGCAAGCGCTGAGGTCCGAGGTCCCCCGAGGCCTGCCGGAGGCCCGCAAGAAGTTGCACTCGGTGGTCGAGGCGGTCTGTGCTCAGACCGGTCTGCCCCTCTCGAAGCTGGTCCTGGGAGGGTTTTCGCAGGGGGCGATGATCGCTGCCGACCTGGCGCTCCGACTGGAAGAGGCGCCTGGGGCATTGGCGCTCTTTTCCGGCACCCTGATTTGCGAAGCAGAGTGGTCTCGGCGGGCGGCGCTGCGTAAGGGCCTCAAGGTCCTTCAAACCCATGGCACGGCGGACCCGGTCCTCGGCTTCGAGCCCGCCCGCGCGCTGGAAGCGATGCTCCGGGACGCCGGGCTTGAAGTGGAATTTCTGCCCTTTCCAGGCGGGCACACGATTCCAGCCGCAGGACTTGCCCGCTTCGGAGCCCTGCTCGAAGGCTTGCTCCGTCCGTAGCTTTTCTTTACGCAACGGTCGGCCGGAACTCCCGAGAATCAGGAATGGAGCCCCTTGCCTTTCGTTTTCGAATTCTGGTGATGATCGCGGTGATGTGCGGCGCCTGTGGCGAGGCGCAGCTCGACCAACTCAACCACGGCGGCGGCAGCAAGAAGGTAGAGCCGGCTCCGATGCACCCGGTCGGCGTGGGCGCGTTCGCTGAGGTGAGCGCGGGGTGGCCGGCCGCGGCAGAAGTCGCCGCGATGGCCCACTTCAACGGCATTCTCTACGCCGTGGTCCGCAGCGGAGGGACGAGAAGCCTCCAGGCCCTCGCGGAAGGCGCCACGCAATGGAAGCCCGTTGCCCTTGGCCTCGCCCCGAGCGAGGAAGTGGTTTCGGTGGTGAAGGTCGACCTCGCGATCTACGTCTCGGCGGGTAATGACACTGCGGGCACGGGCGGCCTCTACCGACTCGACATTGCGTCCGACCAGTTCACACGGTTGGGGACGTTGCCTTCGGGCGCGCCCTCGGCGCTGGTGAAGCGCGGCTCGCAGTTGCTGGTCGCGGTCTCTGGTGTGGAAGGAGGGGTGTTTGCCTCGTCGGATCGCGGGGCGAGCTGGACCCGACGCGCTTCCAACGAAGGCGAGAATGGATTCCTCCGTCGCCCGGTGAGGCAGTTCGCAGCCGCTGCAGCTGCGCAGAGAATCTTCGCCACCGGCGAGATCGCGTCCCACTTCGGAGGCCTCTACTTCTCGGACGACGACGGGGCTCACTGGCGCGCCGCGCCGATCTCCGGAGACGTGCTCGCGCTTCATGCTGCGTCCGAGTTGATGCTGGTGGACGTCACTGTCGATGGGCCGCAACGCTCTGATAACTACGGGGCGACCTTCCACCCTGCCGTCGGGGTCAACGGCGCGCAGAGCTTTCTCATCTCCGATTCCTTGAGCTACGCCGGCACTGCGCAGGGGCTGAAGGTGTCGGCCGACCGAGGCCTCACCTGGGCTGCGTCCGGAGAGGGCTTGCCGGCGGGAGCAGAGGTCAGCGATCTGTACCTGGCGGGAACCCAGCTGTTCACGGTGACCCCGGGGCGGGTGTTCGTCGCGGGGCTGCAGTCGAACTAGCGAAGTTTCCGGCTACTGTGGCGGGATCACCGGAACGACTTGTTGCAGCGGACGCACGTTGGCGCCCAGCTCTTCCTGATAC